>JAHDFZ010000082.1:0-5930 GCA_020627905.1 Verrucomicrobiota bacterium | reverse complement strand
AGCAGCGGCACCCAGGCTGTGCGCGATCACGGGCACGCCCAACGCATTTGCTTCAGCGAAGATCAGGCCGAAGGTCTCTGCGAAGGCTGTCTGCGGATAAAAAACACAAAGCGAGCGGGCCAACTCGTTGTGCAGAGCAAAAGGCGGCATCTCGCCGAGGACTTCTACGCCTGCCATCCCCTCTATAGCGGCGGTGGGAATATACCCTGGGTTGGCGATTTTCAGCTTCAGAGATGGAATGCGCTGACGCATCCACTCGAAACGCGTGAGCACCTCATCCAGTCCCTTGTGAGGCGAGGAGAGGTAAATCAGCTGATCTTTATCATAGCTGTCTAAGGGATGTCCGCTTACACTGGCTGGGTTGTAAATCCGCCTGATCTTATCGTTTTCCTCGAAGTGCTGCAGATAGGGAGACGTGAGAGCTTCCATGGTCTGTCTAAGGTGGTCAGAGACGCATACCACTTTGACGTCGCAATCTCGGAGGACAGTGCCGAGAGAACTCCAGCGCCTGCCGGGATAGCAGTGCATCCAAAGAATGATGTCTGCTTCGGGGTGGATCTTTCTGATCCGGGTGACGATCTTGCGGCTGCGCAGGATGACAATAGCGTCGAAGCGATGCGCTCGGGATGGATCGAGAACACGCTCAGCCGCAAGATAAGTGATACCATCGATCACGGTCTCATCGTTAAGGCTGCGACAACCCTGAGCGATGGAGATATGGAGCCCCTGACGTTCGGAGAGACCCCTCGCAACATGGAACAATGATGATTCCGTTCCTCCCATTGCAGTCGTGCCCAGTTTCTCATGCGTGATGGGCAAGCTGACATCGACGTCGACAAAGCAGATTTTCATGATCAGCTGGCGAGCTTAAGTTCGTCTCCCGCTACAGCGACCTCCACGACCTTGCCGCCCTCTCCGGCCAGGCGAGCCTGGTCGAAGGCGCGTTTTAGGGAGCTAAAGCCTTCTTTTGTCGATGGAATATCCTTTGTCGGCTCCAGATCAAAGTTTTCGACTACTTCAGAGAAAGCTATACCCGTCAAATCAATGGGGGTCGTCGCGATTTCGGCGACTCGGTCGCCCATGCCTGCCTCCCTGTAAGCGCGGTTTCGTTCCCATACTTTATCGCGGTCACGCTTCCGCGTCTCACCCTGATACCCAGTGTCTTCGTTCGTCGTGAGGGACGTAGCCATTTCTACCTTCGTCAGCAATGGGTGATTGATGAAGTGGAACAAGTATCCGGCGGCAATAAAGCGATTTCGCAGTTCACGATCCTCCTCCACAGAGTCAAAGAACCCGCCCAACTCCTCAAAACACCGTCGGCGGAACAGCCCGCTGTTGATGAGAATCCAGTCACCTTCTGTCTTGTTTGGCATCTGAAGGTTTGGGAAGAAGTCATCCACGAGAGATATGCGGTTGTCGATGATGTGGACGCTCCCGTCGTTTTTGATGAATTCATGCGCACCTACGGCGATGTCGATAGCCTGTGTCTGGCCCGGCTCAACATCGAGAGCCTTCCAGTCAAGGATCTCGTCGGTTAAACACTGCAGCTGTAGCGCTCTCGTCTGCAGTAGCACCTTGTCACGTGCGAAAATATCGTCGCTGTCGTGAAAGGTGATCGCGTCATAAGAGCCGAGCATCAGCCCCACATTCTTTGCCTGTGCTGTTCCCCCATTCGTGCGGAGGCGCACATAACTGACGCGGTTATCATTTAGATAAGGGTCGAGGAGCTGCCGAGTCGTGTCGCTCGATCCATCATCGACGATGAGCAGTTCGATATCTTCGTGACTTTGGTTCAGTGAGCTTTCCACAGCCTGTCTCAGGCAGTGGGCGCGGTTATAGGTGGGGATAACGATACGGGTTTTCATAAGGGTTAGGCAGCTTGTTTTTGGGTCTCGGTTGATTCGGTGGTTGTATCCTGAGGCATCAGTGTGATGACAACGTCAGAGTCCTCGATGAAACGCCTGACGAGAAAGGCACGGGAAAGGAGGAGCGCAGCGTAGAAAAGTGCCGCTAGCAACGGAGCCAGATGACTGGCGATTACCGAAGCCAGAAGCCCGGCCAGCAGGACTACACCGGACCAGGCTCGCAGTTGTGCCAGTGTGGTCTCAGAGTGGATGGCCATATCTTTCGGAGTGCATCGGAAGGTCAGTTTCCTACCAGACAGTCCCTGCACAAGTCCATGAAAGGCCTCCGGGAGGAGGGCCAGGCGCACCAGCGCAGCCTGTAGATTGCGCCGACGCTTCATTGGCACCTGCAGGAACAGCGGACCGAATTCTGCAAGAATGGCGATAGCCAACAGACTGCAAATCACGGCTGAGATCACAGGTCCCGAGACGAGAGCGGTCAGTGCTGCCAGGAGCGGGAGCAGAACGAGACAATTAGACCAGGCCATGAGCTGAAACGCTGTGCCGGAGGTAGAGGCTCGGACTCCTCTGTCATCCGAAGGATCCAGCAGCACCTGCACATTACCTGCCGTCCAGCGAAGTCGCTGTTTACTCAGGTCTTTGAGGCAGAGCGGCAGCAGGCCGTAGCCCTCTGCCTCGGGGATGTAATGAATGGACCCGCCACCCGCGATAATCCTTGCTCCCAGATCGGCGTCCTCGGTGATCGTCTCAGTCGGCCACCCTCCCGCCTGATCGAGATGCGCGCGCCTGATAACGCTCATCGTCCCCGTTAAGAGAGACTTTCCGCTAATAGAGGCGCTGGCAGGAAAGGCAGAAAAGTAAGTCCCGAGTTCATCTGCAATCGCCTGCGTCCGCGAGCTGACGTTTCGATAAGCTTGTGGAAACTGAAAAGAGGAGTCCGGCAGATAAGCGATCAGCTGTTCGGCACGCTCAAGGAAGCGCGGGCGCACCTGATAGTCAGCATCTACGGTTATGATGTGAGTAGCCCGATCAGATGTGACTGACAGAGCCTGGTTGAGCGCACCGGCCTTCGCTCCGGGAAGGATATCGAAGTGAATGAATTTCCAGTTGGACCCTGCGCCAGCGACAAAGTCGCTTACCGGGATGTAGAGATCAGGGTCGGCAGTATTATTATCAACGACGATAACCTCAAAGCGGTCAGCTGGTAGACTTTGATTGGCGATAGCGCCGAGAGTTTTTCTTACCATGTCTGCTGGCTCATTACAGGTCGCTACATGGATAGAAAAGAATGGCGCTTCCTGCGAAGCAACCTTAGTCGGCTCTGATTCGGCTTTGACCAATCTCTGCTCCAGCCTCTGGCTAGACCTCGCATTCCGTATGAAGGTTGCCAGCTTGAAAAGTGATGGCGATGTTAGAAGGAGAAAAATGCCGATGAGGAGGATTTGGACAATTTGTTTGCATTTTTCTCCCCTTGCGGAAATCGTGCCATACTGATTTCGTGCGCCTCCTTGGGCTCAAGACACCTAGTTTTCAGGCTTTGGGTGCCGCACACGGGGCCAAGCGGATGCATATCTGCACGCTGAGGATTGCATTATGCAGAAAGTTTTATCGCTCAAGTCGGTGCTTGCGTTGTTCGATGGCTGCTGTGTCACTTGATGCGCGTAAGACATCAAGGTGGTAAACCGTCGAAGTTCAGCTTAACCATGGCAGCTCTCAAACATCTCCGCCATCTCAGGCTCACTCTTCGGCGCGGCTTCGATGACTTTCTTTCCCGTTACCCCCGTCTCTCCTCGGCGCTTGGTCTGCTGAGACGCAGGCGAAAGCCGATCCTGGCGGTCACGCATGTGCTGCTGCACGTAATCGGTTTCATCCTCTCCATCCAGGCTGTCATGCAGTCTCGCACAGAGCAGGGCGCTGTTGCATGGGCGTTGTCTCTTAACACCGTCCCGGTGATCGCTGTTCCTGCATTCCTCGTCTTCGGCGATAGTCGGCTGGATGATTACGCTGCCTCCAGACAGGCAGGCCTTGTGGAGACAAGGCCCTATGCCGAAGCACTAATGAAGCAGATTGCCTCTCAGGAGGCTGAGATAGAGGCTTCCCCGCTCACGACTCTTGAGAAGATCGCCTCCCTCCCCTTCCTCGCAGGTAACCGTGTCACCCTTCTCGTAGACGGAGAGAACACCTTTCAGGATATCTTCAGCGCCATAGATCAGGCTGAACATTACATCCTCGTGCAATTCTACATCTTCCGCGATGACGGCGCGGGCAGCGAGTTCCGAGAGCGCCTGATCGCTAAGGCGCGCGAGGGCGTGAGTGTCTATGTGCTGGTAGACGATTTCGGCTCTCTTGGTCTCGATGAGGACTGGTTCACCGATATGCGGGAGGAAGGCATCCAGGTCACGACCTTTATGGACCTCTCGGGAAAAGCGAACCGCTTCCAAATCAACTTTCGGAATCATCGTAAACTGGTGGTGGTAGATGGTGACGTAGGTTTTGTCGGCGGGCACAACGTAGGTGATGAATATCTCGGCAAGCACCCCACCTACACTCCTTGGCGGGACAGTCACGTCAGGATAGAGGGGCCTGCGGTGAAGGCACTGCAGATCCCCTTTGTCGAGGACTGGCACTGGGCCGCTGGAACCATTCCTAGTGAGCTGAACTGGGACGTCAGCGAAGTGACGCGTAAGGGTAATAAGGAAGTCCTCATCCTCGCCACCGGACCGGCGGATCCCGTTGAGACTTGCTCCCTCTTCTTCCTGACGATGATCAATGAAGCGCAGGATCGTATCTGGATAGCCACTCCCTATTTCGTGCCTGATGACAAGATGGTCACCGCACTGCAACTCGCTGCCATTCGGGGCGTAGACGTGCGGATCCTAATGCCGGACATGACAGATAGCACACTGGTCCACTTTTCATCTTTCTCCTACCTGGAGGAGATGGAAAGGGCCGGGGTGAAAACCTACCGCTACGAGAAAGGGTTTCTTCACCAGAAAGCCGTCCTTGTCGACGATGATCTTTCAGCCATTGGATCCGCCAATTTTGACAATCGCTCCTTTCGTCTGAATTTTGAGGTCATGGGTATCGTCCGCGACGAGGTTTTCACAGCAGACGTTGCTACTATGCTCGAGGAGGACTTCGCTAATAGCCGCCCTGTAACAGGTGACGACTACCGAGATCGCTCGTTTCCGTTCCGACTTACCGTGCGGCTAGCTCGCTTACTCGCCCCAATTCAATGACTTCGTGAGCTGCAGTTGAGTCAACGGCTTCCTGTCAGGCTTCGCGTTTCTCGTCCAACGGTTTCAGCGACCTTCTCTCAAGCGGTGGCATAGAATATGTGGAGAGAAACTGTGATGTTGTTTATTTCGATCGCGATTATCATCCTTTTCGTCACCAGTGTTGACGCCCTCGCGACCACCCTCGGGCTTGCCGGCGGCGGTCCGATTATGCGACGAGTCACCAATTGGTTGTGGGCCGGCTTCCTCACTGTTCATCGGAGGTTTCGGTTCACGACCACTCGATTCCTTCAGCTCGGCGGCTCATTCATTCTCATCCTGACGATCCACGTCTGGATCGGTCTCAGAAGTGGTCCCAGAAAACGGAGCCAATGGGCTAGTAAAGAATTGAAGCTGTCGGAGGTGTAACCAACACTGAAGACAAATGAAACGAAAAAGAAGACACCTGACAGCCGAGTTTAAAGCTCGAATCGCACTGGAGGCCCTCAAGGGCGTGAAATCCGCCGCTGAGATTGCTCAAGAAAATGAGATAGCTCCCGCTCAGATAAGTGAGTGGAAGCGGGAGGTGCAAGAGCGGATGAGCGAGCTGTTTGAATCGGAAGCCAGCAAGAAAAAACGCATAGCCGCCGCCGAGAAGCAGAAATCTCAGCTGGAAAGGAAGGTAGGGCAGTTGGTGATTGAGAAAGATTTTCTGGTAAAAAAGTGCGTGGAGCTGGGGATCGATCCTTCCGAAAAGGCATGATTGAAAAGAACGCCCCTGAGCTCTCGATTCGGCAACAATGTAAATTACTGGGAGTGAATCGAAATCGATTGAACCCGCGCAAAGGGA
>JAHDFZ010000081.1 GCA_020627905.1 Verrucomicrobiota bacterium | reverse complement strand
ACAGCTCCTCGCGAGTCGTTTTCCAAAAAAACCTAACCGTATAACTTTCCTCAAACCGCCGCATGAAACGCAAAGTAGCAATCACAGGGATCGGACTGGTGACTCCGCTGGGTAACGACCGCGAAACCACGTGGGACGGACTCATTCAAGGGAAGAGCGGAATCGCTCCAACCACTCACTTTGATGCGTCGGGCTTTACCACAACGATCAGCGCAGAGGTAAAGGGATTCGACCCTGAGTCTGCTGTGTCTGACAAGAAGACTCTCAAGGTAGCCTCCAGCTCTCACCTTTACGCTCTAGCAGCCGCACGTGAAGCCCTCTCGGATGCCGGGATCGCACCGACAGAAAAAACCTCCAACCGCTGGGGGTTAAGCGTCGGCTCCGGAATGATGTCTGTTTCCTATGATGACCTAGCGGAATTCCAAACGGCGGCCGCTCCCGAGGGCGACCTCGATCCAGCAGCTCTTGCCAAAGATGACTTCCCCGGAAATCCCGTATCCTTTTGTCGCTGGCAGTCCAACACCGGTCTCGCGCTCTTGACCAAGGAGTTCGGAATCGGCGGCTACACAACATCTGTCCACACGGCCTGCGCATCTGGTGGCCAAGCCGTCGGCACAGGGCTGAAAGTCATGCGCCGTCACCAGGCTGACTTCATGTTGGTCGGAGGCTTTGACTCGATGATTAACCCTGTGGGTATTTCTGGTTTCTGCCTTCTTGGTGCCTTGAGCACAGACAACGATACACCGGAGAAAGCCAGTCGACCCTTTGACGCTACGCGGGGTGGTTTCGTCCTCGGAGAAGGTGCCGGCTTCCTCGTGCTTGAGGACTGGGATCACGCTGTCGAGCGCGGAGCTCACATTTATGCCGAGCTCGCTGGCGATGGGAACTCTCTCAGCTGCTACCGCATCACCGACAGTCCGCCGGATGGGAACGGCCCCATTCAGGCGATTGAACAAGCCCTGCAGGATGCCGGTCTCAAGGCTGCCGACATCGACTATGTCAATGCCCACGGAACATCGACGAAGATGAATGACCAGAGCGAGTGTGCTGCTCTCAAGGCTGTCATGGCTGACCACATTGACACCGTTCGCGTAAGCTCGACCAAAAGCTGCATGGGGCACCTGATCGCTGCCGCGGGTGCTGTCGAGGCTGCTGTCTGTGCCCTCGCCATCGATCGCGGAGTCGCCCCCGTCAACGCCAATCATGAAAATGACGACCCGGATTGCGACGTCAATCTCGTGAAAGGTCAATCTCAGGAAATGCCGATTCGTGCCGCACTTTCGAACTCCCTCGGCTTCGGCGGCTCTAACAGTTCACTCGTCTTTCGCAGCGCTCAGGAAGTAAGCTCATAATGGAACGCAACACACCACTCGCTATTACAGGCACTGGAATCGTCTGCGGCTCAGGCGCTACACCTGCTGATGTCTGGTCTGCCATCACAGCCGGAGAAACCAGCATCGCTCCTCTGGAGGCATTCGAGACAGAGGGCTGGAGCGCACGCCTCGCCTCTGAGGTGAAGGAAAACAACCGCACTCTCGTCCCTGACCGCAAACTGCACAAAAGCATCTCACGCACCGACCTGCTCGGCATATACGCCGGAGAGCAGGCTCTGACAAATGCTGGTTTCGCTGAGGCACAAAGCGCCCAGACTGAGGACGCTCAGTCGGAGTGGAACGACCGGTCCGGCCTAATCGTCGGATCCGGTGGCGGCACCCTGTCCAGCAACTACGACTACTTCCCCCTGATGGCTGAAGTCGATCAGGATCTTCCAACTTTCGGCAAAGAGCTGGGAAACATGGTCACTCCTATGTGGCTACTCAAGAACCTTCCTAACAACGTTCTATGCCACGTAGGCATTCGCAATCAGCTGAAAGGCACAAACGCCTGTATCACCAATCAGTGCGCCAGTGGCATCATGGCTCTGACAGAGTCGGCTGAGGCGATCTGGAACAATGAGGCTGATCGCATGGGAGCCATCGCTCACGACATGCCGATCGAGCCGGAGATGGTGCACTACTACAGCAAGCTCGGGCTCATGTCAGGCGAGGGGCTACACCCCTTTGATGAAAATCACTCCGGCACCATCTTTGGAGAGGGCGCAGCTGGTTTCTTTCTTGAACCACAGGAGAGTGCCAGAGAGCGCGATCAGGAAACGCTCGGCTACTTTGTCAGCTACGGTGTCGCTTCCGAGGCCACCGGCATCACCGACCTTCGCGAGGATGGTGACGGCGTGCGTCGAGCCATTGAGGACGCCCTGACCAATGCGAACATCACGGCCGATCAGCTCGCCTTCATCGCTGCCCATGGTAACGGCACTCAGCCATCCGACTCCAGTGAAGCTCTCGGCATTCGCGCAGCGATTGGCGATGCGAGCGTCCCGGTGACAGCTTTCAAAGGAGCCTATGGTCATCTCATCGCTAGCTCAGGAGCTGTCGACTGCGTCATGGCTCTGGAAGCGCTCCGGAACAAAACCGTCCCGGCTGTTGTTGGTTTGAGGACCCCTGCTCAGGAAGCCGCTGCACTGAATCTCGTCACAGAGACAACAAGCGCCGAGGGTGATTACGCCCTCGTCATCTGCCGAGGCTTTGGCGGCACGAATGTGGCCGTCGTCCTCAAAAGTGCGTAAGCGAGTGGAAGATGCGATGCGGTATCGACAGCACCGATGTGTCTCGCCTGGAGAAACTCATCGCCGACCATGATCGGCAGGGGCTGTCCCAGTTCTTTTCTGAGGAAGAACTGAAGGCCTCCGAAAAGGGTGAAAGCTTCAGCGCGGAAAAGCTTGCTTCACGTTTTGCCGTGAAGGAGGCCTGCGCGAAGCTATTTCCTAAGGAAATCGGACTCGGAACCATCGAGCCGACAGATTTTTCCGTAAGCACCGGAGGATACGGAGAGCCTGCCGTCCAGCTTTCGGAGCGGGCCGAGGCTATTGCTAACAAACATGCTATCTCGGACATATCTATCTCAACAACTCACACCCCCCAGACGGCTACAGCCATTGCCATCGCCCAACCCTCAGACCTGCGTAGTCCGTGGTATGGCAAACTCGTCTACCGCCTCATCCCATTGAGGAAATCCGTCGTCACAGAGAATCTAAACCGAGCGTTCGGTGACAGCCTGACTGCCGCCCAGCAGCAGACCATAGCCGAGCGCTTTTACGCCCATTTTCTGCTCTGTTTTCTAGAGCTATTTACCTTTCGCCTGAAAAGTAAGCGACGGCTCAAGAACATGATCCGCATCGAAGGTGGGGAACATCTGGAGAGAGCTCTCAAACAAAACCGGGGAGCTCTTATTCTGACCGGACATTTCGGAAACTGGGAAGTCGCCACGACCGCCGGTCTGAGCGATAATCCCCAGTTTCGTGGTCGATTCCACTTCATCCGCAAACCCCTCAAGCCGAAGTGGTTCAATCGATGGATTCGATCCCGCTTTCAGAAGAGTGGCTTCGGCACCCTCGAAAAAGAGGACTCCCTAGACCAGATACTGGAGCTACTGGAGGCGAACAACATCATCGTCAATGTCTATGATCAATTCGCGATCAAGTCTCAAGGCATTCCATCGGAGTTCTTTGGGCATCCCGCTCATACTTTCAAAAGTGTCCCAGCTCTCGCCCAATTTTCGCAGGCCCCGGTGATCCCTGGATCCAGCTGGCGCGAACCCGACGGGACTCACGTCCTCTGCTTCGAGCCAGAACTGAAGCTCCTGACCGAAGGCAGAACCCGTGACCTCCTGATCAAAAACTCAAAGCTCTGTAATCAGGCTCTCGAGCGCATCATTCTCCGACATCCCGAGCAGTGGATCTGGATGCACAAGCGCTGGAAACCCGTATGATCGAGCAAGCAATGCAATGGGTGCAGGAGGCTGACTCCCTCCTGATAACATCCGGTGCCGGTATGGGTGTCGACTCCGGCCTGCCGGATTTCCGCGGGGATGAGGGCTTCTGGAAAGCCTACCCACCACTGCGCAAGGCGGGGATCACCTTCCCCGAGATGGCGAATCCGCAGCAGTTCCTCGCGAACCCTGAGCGGGCGTGGGGATTCTACGGACACCGTTTACAGCTTTATCAGTCCACGGAACCTCACCGAGGTTTTGAAACGCTGAGACAGCTTGGAGAAAACTGTCCTGACGGCTATTTCTCCGTCACCAGCAATGTCGACGGTCACTTCCAATCTGCTGGGTGGGAGGAAGATCTCATCTGGGAGATCCACGGCAGCATCAACCGACTCCAGTGCACACGCCGCTCCTGCGACCAGGAAGTGTGGGACATGGAGGAGGATGAACTCGGACTTCGGGTAGACGAGAGCACCTTCGAGGCAAAGGGCGAACTCCCCTACTGCCCTTGTTGCGGATCGATCGCTCGCCCGAACATCCTCATGTTCGGAGATCCCAATTATAACCCTGAGGTGAGCGATGAGCAGGAAGACCGCTTCACCGACTGGCTGAGCGAGGTCAGCTCGGGTAAGCTTCTCATGATCGAACTCGGCGCCGGGCTGGCAGTTCCGTCCATCCGTCATCTTTCGGAGCAGATCCTCGATGAGGTCCCTACCTCCAGGCTCATTCGTATCAATCCCCGAGATCACCGAGTGCCTGCAAAGGCCAAAAAAGGCGACAGGGCGATATCCCTCCCGCTCGGTGCGCTGGAAGCCATCCAGAGCATCTACCGCGCATGAAGAAAACAGAACCAATCGCCAAGCCAGCTGAGAGCGATGATTCTTTTTTCTCCCACCTCCATCCCAGGACTGCACAGTGGTTTCAGTCCACTTTTGCCGAGCCGACAGAGGCGCAATCTCTCTGCGTGCCGGAGATCGTGAGCGGAAGATCTGTTCTGCTATCTTCACCCACGGGCTCCGGGAAAACGCTCTCCGGCTTTCTCGGTATCCTGGATCGTTTTGTGCGCATCAAGGAGTCGGGTGAGAAATTGCCGAGCGGGTTCTTCTGCATCTACCTATCCCCCCTGCGTGCGCTCAGCTATGATATCGAAAAGAACCTACAGCCGCTCATCGAGGGGCTAGGCCTTGAGGATGATGTTCGCATCGGTCTGCGCACCGGTGACACTTCCTCGGCAGATCGCCAGAAGCTCCGCCGCCGCCCCCCTCACATCCTCCTGACGACGCCCGAAAGCCTCGCCATCATGCTTCCGCAGAAAGGCTTTGCCGAAGCCTTCACTCGATGCCGTTACCTCATTGTGGACGAACTACACGCCTTTGCCGAGAGCAAGCGAGGCGTCCACCTCTCCGTCTCGATGGAGCGGATGGAGGAGGCGATCCGTCACTCTACCAACGGATCAGAAACGCTGGTGCGGATCGGACTCTCCGCCACGGTAGCTCCGCTGGATCGCGTGGGAGCTTTTCTCACCGGTTCAGGACCGGATGCCATTATCTGTCAGGCACAAAGCAAAAAACGCAGCCTGATCGAGGTGATGACACCGTTGCGAAAACATGCCTATCCGCCGGCTGGCTACACTGCCACCCGCATGATGTCTGACCTGGCAGCCCTCGTGGACAGCAAAAAGTCCACCCTCATCTTCACCAATACCCGCTCCGGTGCTGAGCGGATCACCCATCGACTCAAACAGTCGCTCCCGGATATCTCTGATACCATCGAGTGCCACCACAGTTCACTGGACCGCGACCTGCGGAAGGAGGTCGAAGATCGACTGAAGCTTGGCGAAGTGCGCGCTGTCGTTTGCTCGACTAGTCTCGAACTGGGGCTTGATATCGGCCACATTGATACCGTCGTTCTCATCAGCACCCCCAAAGGCGTCTCTCGTGCCCTGCAGCGTATCGGTCGATCCGGCCACAGCATCCATGAGACCAGTCACGGAGTCCTCGTAGCCACTAATGTCAACGACCTGATCGAATGCGCCGTCTGCGCCCAGCTCACCCACGAGCGCAAACTCGACCCAATCGAGATCCTAACTGGGGCGCAGGATGTGATGATTCAGCACATCCTCGGACTCGGCATGAGCGAGCGCGGGACGAGCATCGATGAGTGTTTTTCGTTGATCAGAGGGGCTTACCCCTTTCGGGATATAACCAAACCGGAGATCGCGCGGCTATTTCAATACCTCGAGGGCGGCGGGGCCTCTCTTGAACGCCAATACAAGGACACTTTCGGGAAAATCAAACAGCGGGACGGACGCTACTACATCGTATCAAAAGCAGTCGAGCGCCAGTATCTTTCTAACATCGGCACCATTCACTCCGAGGGCATGGTGAACGTGAAACTCAATCAGCGCCGAATCGGAGCTGTCGAGGAGAGATTCCTCAAAGGGCTGAATCCCAACGACATCTTTGTCCTCGGTGGCCGCACCGTAAAACTCGAAAAGTCCAGCGCCCATGAAGTTATCGTCAAGGATGCCAAAGGGCGCATGCCGACCGTCCCCAGCTGGAACGCTAACAAGATGCCTTTAGCCTCCGGCATTGCGGATGAAGTGACCCGCCTGCGCACGACTCTCGACGGCCATTTAGCGGATGAATCGAAAGATGCGGAGGACCACATCGACTGGCTGATCGAGAAATACAACATCTCGCAAACAAACGCCCTGGCCATTCTCGATCATTTTCAGAGCCAGCGGAAGCTCTCGCTTATCCCCACCAGCGATCGCTTTCTCATCGAACGCTATGAGGACGAAGAGCGCGATCCCGAACGCGTTCACTTTTTCTTTCACTCCCTCATCGGTCGCAGCGCCAATGATGCCCTCTCACGCATCGTCACTCATCGCTTATCCGAAGCGGTCGGCGGGAACGCCCAGATCACCATCGATGACTACGGTTTCCTGATGACCGTGCGTCACTCGCAGGCACTTGAGCTCGAGGCCTGGCGCGAGCTCTTTCACAACGGAGATGCAGACGAGTCTCTGCATGCTGCGCTCAACGACAGCCAGCTCGTGAAGTGGCAGTTCGGCGGTGTAGCACAAACCGGACTGATGATCCCAAGGCAGCTACCGGGGAAAGAGCGCACGCTGCGGCAGATCCGCTGGAATTCTGACATTCTCTTCAACGTCCTCCGCGACCACGAGCCGGATCACCCGCTCTATCTGCAGGCGATCCACGAAGCCAAGCACACCTTTCTCGATCAGAATCGGGCAGCGCAGTTTCTCGATAAGTGTCAGGGAATGGAGTGGGTGCTGGAGGAAGTGCCTGCCGTCTCCCCGTTTGCCTTCGGGCTGTATGCCAGCCGCATCAAAGAAAACATGATGCTGGAGTCACCTGAAGAAGCGATTGAGCGGCTGTTTCAGGAAATGCAGGCGAAGCTGGGGGAGGTTTGAAGGGGCTCCGCCCCCCCGTCTGTAACGTATTCAGCGGCGGCCCATGCCATAAGAGGGGTGCCTATGATGATGGCGAATAATCATAAACCGAACCAGTCCCGAGCGAACTTCATAAAGCACGTGATACGGAAATTTTGCCAAGTTGAGCGGCGAAATCCTGACGGATCAGAGTGCTGCCCATTTGGGTTTTTCAAGATCGAATCAATACCTGCATTGAGCTCTTTCCAAAATCGATCATCGAGATCTTGGGAGATTTCACTGTAATATCGGCTGATCTCCCGAGCATCCCTTGCAGCAGCAGGGCGAAAGATATGATCAATCATCTGCCTCCTCGGTCACAAAGCCGATTAAACTCATCACGGGAAATCCCTTCCACCGCCCCCGAGTCAAGTTCGTCGCGACGGCGAACAGCCTCTTCATCAGCCACGAAGTGATGCCCTGCGTCAAGGGATCCGAGGAGAAAGGCAGCTAGTTCAGCGCGATCTGACTCCTCAAGCCGAATAGCTGCGTCACGGAGTTCTGCTAGTTGAGTCATCTTAAGAATTTACCATCTTTGAAAAAGTGTGCGAGCGGAATTCAAGCAGCCGTCATACCCCCGGATTTAGCCTTGCCTGAATCTGCCGAAGCTCTATCATCGGCCCTGTGATTCTCGACCTCGACAAATTTATCGCCAAGGAACAACCCGTGTGGGAGGAGTTGGAGCGTTTCGTCGTCGATAAGGAGGAAGGAAAGGAACAGACTGCAATGCCGCTGGAGAAGGCGAACCGCTTTCTCTACCTCTACCAGCGGGCCTCGTCGGATCTCGTTCGCCTGAAGACCTTTGCTGGCGAAGCAGACACGGCTTTTTACCTGGAGAACCTGATCGCTCGCGCCTATCGCCAACTGCACATCCGGCGCAAACGGGAACTGGGTTTCCGCCCGCTCCGCTGGTTTCTCGTCTCTCTCCCCTGCACCTTCCGCCGCCACTGGAAGGCCTTCGCCCTCTCGACGGCCCTTTTTCTATTCGGTGCCCTATTGGGGGCGCTCGTGCTCGGACTGGACTACGATCAGAAGCGCAACCTGATTCCGGAACAGTTCGGCCATCTGTATGGCGATCCCAGTGACCGAGTAGCGAAAGAGGAGGCGGCGGAGTTCGATAATTTTGCTTCGCGACAGACTTTTTCTACCTCGCTGATGACCCACAACACGAAAGTGGCGATCTTCACGGCTGCCAGCGGCTTTTTCTGGGGAATTCTGACGATGATTCTGCTGTTCTACAACGGGATTATCATCGGAGTGGTTTGCTTCGACTATCTGCAGGCCGGTGAGGGAGTCTTCCTTACTGCCTGGCTGCTGCCACACGGCTCCTTTGAGCTGCCAGCCATTTTCATGGGAGGCCAGGCAGGCCTGATGATCGGGCGTGCGGTCATTGGGTGGGGCAGCGAGCTAAGACTCCCGGAGCGCTTCCGATTGATTCGCAATGATCTGCTCACCATCCTGGGAGGCGCTGCAGTGCTTCTGATCTGGGCAGGTCTGGTGGAGTCATTTCTCTCCCAATATCACAAGCCGGAGTTTTACCCGTGGAAGATCACTCTGGGTCTTGCTCAGTTGATTCTCCTGTTCGCCTTTCTGGGCTATGCAGGAAAACGGACCTCTGGCTCAGGCAAAAAGCGCACAGAAGTCCTTAGCTCGGATGGGCTTTCTCACTCTGCCCAGTCGAACTGAAGGAGATCGATCGCTGCATGAACTACAAACTGGGCTCACGAAATTCCCTGACCATCAGCACGCCTGATGGGCTCTCGTTTCAGCAGACCATCGCGACGCCCTACGCCCGAGGCATGGCGGCTCTCATCGACCTGCTGATGATTATCGTCTGCAATTTTGCCCTCAGCATCGGGCTAGGCGTCCTAGGTGCCCTGGGGAGCTTTTTCGCTGATGCGGCCACATCGCTCATGATTCTCGGATTCTTTGTCACCAGTGTTGGCTACGGGATGATTCTTGAGTGGCTGATGGGCGGCCAGACTCTGGGGAAAAAGGTGTTTCGCCTCAGAGTGATCGACCAGCGCGGGCTGATGCTGACTCTCCCGCAGGTGATCATTCGCAACCTGCTGCGCCCGGTCGACCTGCTGCCTGTCTACTACCTCTTCGGCGCGCTTTTCTGTTTCTTTAGCAAAAACTGCCAGCGTCTGGGCGACTTCGCGGCGGGGACGGTCGTCATTCGTGAGGTTCGGCCGTCAGCACCTGATCTGGAGACGCTTGGTGTGGCAGGGGACAACTCCTTCACCCGCTATCCGCATATCGAAGCACGCCTGAGACAGCGGACCACCCCAGAGGAGGCGCAGCTGGCTCTTGACGCGATTGTGCGTCGCGATACCCTGCCGCCGGAGCGCCGGCTGGAGCTGTTTCATGACATGGCGAACCATTTCCGAGAGCTGGCGACCTTCCCTGATGAGGTGCAGGAAGCTCTTTCTGATGAGCAATATGTGCGCAACACAGTGCAAACGCTCTACCGAAAGTCACAGGCCTGATTTGAGTCACCTTTTGCCCCCTTGTGTATTGACCGAAAGCGTTGGTTTGCTACGCTTTCAGGAACATGACGACGACGCTTTCATCACCCGCCTGTTTTGATGCTCTCGGCCTGCCCGTGGAGCTGGAGCAGATCGATAAAAAGCTGCAGGAGCTTTTCGGATCGATGGCCACAGAGGACTCCTCCGGGGCTGTGAGAGCCTCTCTCATCAACTTTGCCCTCTACAGCGAAGACCAGACGCATACGGAGGAAGACATCGCCCTGCTGGAGGCTGTCACCAACGAAGCAGCCTGCCGATCTCTACTCATTTCATCTGACACAAAAGCAGATATCAATGGGGCGAAAGCCTGGCTGCAGGTTCACTGCCTGATGGACAAGAGTGGCAAAAAATCTGTCTGCACCGAGCAGATCAGCTTTCACCTCTCAGGGAATGCCCCCGGCATGCTGCCGAATGTCATCTTCTCTCACCTGGATTCCGATCTGCCGCTCGCCTTCTGGTGGCGCGGGGAGTTTTCGGATGCATTTGAGGAGAAGCTCTACTCGCGCATCGATCGCCTCATCTTCGATAGCGAAGTCTGGGCCCTCCCCCGCAATCAGTTTGTCCGTCTGGAAGGCTGCCAGAAAACGGTGCGCCGCCCGTTTCGCATGCATGATCTGGCCTTTTCCCGAATCAACGGGGTGCGCCATGCAGTCTGCAACGCCTTCGACCAGCCTGTGCTGAAGTCGCAATCCCGCTATCTGGATCACTTCACCATTCGCTATGGTGAAGGACGTCGGATGAGCGCGGTCTATCTGGCAGCCTGGCTGGCGAATCGCTTAGAGGCTGAGCTGGATCTCAACCACTCTTCGTCCTCAGCTCTGTCATTTTCCTCTCGACTACGAGTGGCGCCGCCAAGCTTCCAGATCCACCTGGAGAAAACGGACTCTGATGGCATGACCGTAGATCTAGAGGCAGCCTTCTGTGATCAGGACATCACCCTCCATATCTCCCGCCTCCACGATCGTGATGTGCTGGAGACGAAGATCACCAAGAGCGGAGAACTGGCATCAGAGGAATGGCTGCCGGAGACGAAGGACGCCGACGCCCCCATCGTCATCGATGTCCTCAATCGCGCGGGTCGCAACCGTGCTCATCTGGAAGCACTCCCGATCGTCAACCAGATCCTGACCCTCAGCTAGAAGCTGCCGAGTAGTAGTCCATGGCGACAACGAAACGTTGGGTGATCACCCCGTCACCCCCGCGCGAGCGTGTGGAGGAACTGGCTGCCCAGCTGAATCTGGCCCCCACCGTTGTAGAACTCGCCCTCAGGCGCGGGTTTGATGACAAAGACAAGCTGGAGGAGTTTCTCTATCCTCGGCTCAAGGACTTGAGCGACCCCTTCAAGCTCCCCCAAATGAAGGAGGCCGTGGACCGCATCCTCGCAGCGGCGGATCAGGCCGAGCCAGTGACGATCTACGGCGACTATGATGTGGATGGCGTGAGCTCTATCACGCTGCTTACTCATGTGCTGCGGGCCTATGGCATCGAGCCTAACCGATTCCTACCGGACCGCATCGGCGAGGGATATGGCCTCAGCCGTCAGGGGATCGAAAAAGCCCTCAGCAACGCTCCCGAAACCACCCTGTTGATCGCTGCTGACTGCGGAACCAACTCGGTGTCGGAAGCTGACTTTCTGCGAGAGGAGGACATCGATCTGATCATCCTTGATCACCATGAGGCAAACGAAGCGGGAGCGGCAGAGTGCCTCGCCCTCGTGAACCCCAAACTGGGAGAGTCGCATCATTACCTCTGCACTGGAGGCGTGGTTTTTAAGGTAGCCCATGCTCTGCTGAAAACGCGACCCGTAGCAGACTTTGATCTCAAGGAATACCTCGATCTGGTCGCGCTGGCCACCATCGCCGACATCGTGCCGCTGGAGGACGAGAATCGCATCTTTGCCCGTCGTGGCCTGCAACAGATGGCGCACACCATTCATCCGGGCCTGCGTGCGCTCAAAGAGATCACCTCCGTCAGTGCTCCGGTGCGGGCACAGGATGTAGGTTTCCGCCTGGGGCCTCGCATTAATGCCGCGGGCCGCCTGGACTCCGCCGAAACAGCGCTGGAGCTGATGCTGACAAAAGACAGCGAGGAAGCCGCCATCATTGCCGAGGAGCTAGACCAGTGGAACAAGGACCGCCAGAATCTGGAGCAGAAAACCCGCGAGGAGGCGGATGCCCTCATCGCCGAACTTCCTGAGTCGGAGCGGGAGCATGCGATCATCGTCGCTAAGCGCGGCTGGCATCCCGGAGTCGTCGGTATCGTCGCATCGCGCATCTGCCGACAATTTCATCGACCTGCTTTCGTCATTGCTATCGATGATGAAGGCCTCGGGAAAGGGAGCGGCCGAAGCATCGAGGGGATTTCACTCGTCGAGGCGATCGACCATGCCCGCGAGCACCTGGAGGCGGGCGGCGGACACGAGATGGCAGCAGGCATCAGCGTGCACGAGGATTCCCTAGCCGATGCGCGACGACTCATCTGCGAGAATATCGCCCAACAGGGGGATGAGGAAATCTTCACCCCCAAACTCCACCTCGATATTGAGGTCAAGCTGGCTGACCTGACGCTTGATCTACTCGACAGCTACGAGCTACTGCGCCCCTTCGGTGCGAACAATCGCGAACCTGTCTTCTATGCTTCAGAAGTGACGCTGAAGCACGAGCCGCGTGTGATCAAAGATCGGCACCGAAAGTTCACCTTCCAACAGGATGGCGCTATCCAGACGGCCATTCACTTCCGCAGCATGGAGGAGGAACTTCCCCCTCTGCCGTGGGACATCGCTTTCACCATCGAAAAGAACGAGTTCCGCGGGCGCACCAGCCTCAACATGATTGTTAGGGCAATTCGCCAACATCAACCTGAAGGCTGAGTAACGGAGCCAGCTCAGGGCTGGCGCCAGCTATCTGTTGCAAACGCGCCCATGTCGACGGGATGTGAGTAAGGAATTCCTCCTTCCCCTTCACATACCCTAACATTCCAAAAGCACCCAGAGCCTGCATCAGCCGCTGCGCCGCCAGCAGAGGCCACAGCGCCTCAAAGAGAGGGCGATCAAAAGCAGGGTCTGCCTCCGCCCTGACACGCAGATAAAGCTCCAGTAGCTGCGCCCGCTGCTCATCAGAAAAAGGCACGTAAGCGTCGTAAACCATCGAGGCGACATCGTATCCAGCCAGCCCCCATCGGACCCCCTGATAGTCGATAAGGACGGCCTCGCCATACTCACGAAGCATCACATTCGAACTCTGGTAGTCCCGATGAACAAGGCAGCGAGGATGAAGGGCGAGAGTCTTCGCAATCGACGCGACACCTCCGCTAGCAGCGAACGCCTCAGCTGATTCTGCGCTGGCGAAACGACTGACAAAATGCTCCTGAAAGTATCCCTGCTCCCAGAGGTAGAGATTTTCATCAAAGGGCGGCTCCAGCGGATGATCCCCATCCTCGCAAAGGTGGAGAGGAAGAACCGCTCGAAAGGCTGACTCGTAGGCGGGAATGACAAATCTGATCCAATCCCCAGCGGAAAACTGGAGTAAGTCGACGGCTCCGAGGTCTTCCATCCAGAGAGCAGCCATATCGTCAGATTCGGCAGAGGGAGCAGCCTCGGAATAAACCTTCGGCGCAGGAGCCTTCAGCTGCTGCAGCAACCTGGTCGATGAGAGAAACCGCGCATTGTCGGGGCGATCTGCG
>JAHDFZ010000080.1 GCA_020627905.1 Verrucomicrobiota bacterium | reverse complement strand
GCTCGCCACGCGCTCAATGAAGCCGGTTTCCCTGACGCAAAAGTGATTGCCAGCAACGATCTCGATGAAGAGAAAATCCGGGAACTCAAGGCGGCCGGGGCAGCTATCGACATCTGGGGAGTCGGGACGAACCTTGTGACCGCCCAGAACCAACCCGCTCTGGGCGGCGTCTACAAACTGGGCGGCCTGGAGCTGGATGGGCAATGGCAGGACAAAATCAAGCTGTCTAACGACCCGATCAAAGTTTCCTTTCCGGGTAGGCTGCAGGTCGTTCGTCAGACAGGCAATGAAGGGGCCACTCACCTGCTGATTGATGAAAACAGCGAACCAATGGGCAGCACCAGCGCGACGCCCCTCCTCACCGAACTCGTGAGTGCTGGCAAACGGGCCCGCGAGGCTCCAGCCATTTCTCAGACACGGGCGCACAGCATCCAACAATGGGCTGAACTAATAGAGGGCCGCGTGGGACCTAAGATCAGTGCGACTCTGCGCGCCCGGCAGCAGGCTCTCGTGGACAACTATCAGAAAGACTGAAGATCATGTTTACCTACGAATATGCACGTCCTGCACTGACGACTGACTGTGTCGTTTTCGGACTGGACGATGAAGCTCTGAAGGTGTTGCTGATCCAGCGCGATATCCCCCCTTTCGAGGGTGAGTGGGCTCTCCCCGGTGGATTTGTCCATGTCGGAGAATCTCTCGAAGCAGCCGCCCGTCGCGAGCTGAAAGAGGAGACCGCTCTGGAAGGATTTTTCCTCGAGCAACTCCACAGCTATGGCGATCCGGATCGAGATCCTCGCGAGCATGTAGTAACCGTAAGCTACTTTGGTCTCGTGAATCTCATCGATCATCCTCCGCGCGCCGCGACGGATGCCCGAAATGCTGGCTGGTTCGGCCTCGATGACCTGCCCAGCCTCGCCTTTGACCATCAGCAGATCGTCGACACTGCGCTGGAGCGCCTGCGCGGTAAGCTGCGCTATCAGCCGGTCGGATTTGAGCTGCTGCCTCGCCTGTTCACCCTAACCGAACTCCAGCAACTCTACGAGCAGGTGCTGGAGCGCACGCTGGATAAACGAAACTTCCGCAAAAAAGTGCTGAGCCTGGGAATCCTCCGAGAGACAGATGAAGTCCAGCAGGATGTCGCCCATCGGGCAGCCCGTCTCTACGAATTCGACGAGGCGGCCTATGAAGAACGCCGACAGAACGGCTTCCACTTCGAGCTTTGATCTCTCCATCAGAAGCCCCATTTACGAGCCCCCTTTTTGAAAACCCTCTTATGAAAGCCTTACTGATCATTGATGTGCAGAACGACTTCCTCCCAGGCGGCAGCCTGGCGGTATCTGAAGGGAATGAGATCATCCCGGTGATCAATCATCTCATGCCGCAGTTTGACCTCGTGGTAGCCAGTCAGGATTGGCACCCGGCAGATCACGGCAGCTTCGCAGCGAATCATTCCGGGAGGAACCCTGGCGACGCGATCACCCTGAACGGACAGCCGCAGACGCTCTGGCCCGTCCACTGTGTGGAAAGGACACAAGGTGCCGAGTTCAGCGAGGCTCTGGATTGCGCGCCCATTGATCGCGTGTTCCGCAAAGGACAGAACCCATTGGTCGATAGCTACAGCGCTTTTTTTGACAACGCCAAACAGGGTGATACCGGCCTTAGCGCCTTTCTTAAGGAGCGCGGAGTGACTCAGCTATACCTCGTGGGTTTGGCCACCGACTACTGCGTCAAATTCACAGCACGCGATGCGATCGGTGAGGGCTTCGCGGTCGAGCTGGTGGTCGATGCCTGTCGCGGCGTCGATTTAGTTGCAGGCGATGTCGAGCGGATTCTGCGCGAGTTGGAGAGCTTAGGGGTGGAGATGATTACCGCGGCGGAGGTGGTGTAATGAGCAATCGTCAGTCAAGAAAAACGCAGGCTGAGGAGACCTTGGCTATCATCGACTCAGGTGGCTATCAGCTCGGCACCGGCGATCGGGTCGATATCTCTCGTTCGATTGAAGAGATGAAACGCGGCACCCGTGTCTTTCAGCAAAGCGACATCGATCAGCTACCCGACTCCCTCCAAGCGGCGGCCGCTTCGGCTCCCACCGTCACGGTAGCGAACGAAACAACCTTTGCGGCAGCTCAGCGTTTCACGCGAAACCTGGGCCTCCCCTGCGGCTGCCTCAACTTCGCTAGCGCAAAAAACCCAGGCGGCGGCTTCCTCGGTGGCTCCAGCGCTCAGGAAGAGGCTCTCGCACGCTCCTCTACCCTCTACGCCTCGCTGATCGAGGCTGATGGCGCATACTACCAACAGAATCGCAGGATCGGGACAGCCATCTACACCGATGCGACGATCCTGAGTCCCAGCGTCACCGTGTTCCGCGATGATTACGGTAGTCTGCTGGAGACACCATTCGACGTCTCGATCATAACCGCTCCAGCCCCGAATCGCGGCGCTGTCGAGCGCAATGAGCCGGAGCGTCTTTCCGATATCCCGGCCGTCTTCCATCGACGCATCAGGAACGTTCTCGCTCTTTTCGCGAATCAGGGGACTCAGACTCTCGTGCTGGGAGCGTGGGGATGCGGAGTGTTCCGCAATGATCCAACGAAAGTAGCCGACTGGTTTCACGAAGCGCTTTTCGCTGACGGCTTCGGGAAAATTTTTCAGCAGATACACTTCGCCGTTCTCGATCATGATGACGGTCCGTGCATCAAGGCATTCCAAAACACCTTTACCTAACATGAATTTACATCACATCAGCAAACTGCTTTCACTGATTCTCCGCCACGATCCCGCAAAGATAGGTTTACACATCGATCATGCGGGCTGGGCAAACGTTGACGAGCTACTGGAAAAACTCAGCTCACACGGCAAAGCTGTATCGAAGTCTCAACTCGATGAGGTCGTGGCGACGAATAACAAAAAACGATTTTCCTACTCCACCTGCGGAACTCAAATCCGCGCAAATCAGGGGCATTCGATCCAGGTAGAAGTCGAACTGGAGGAGTGTGCCCCTCCCCCGAACTTGTATCATGGCACGGCCACGAAATCTGTAGAAGTCATCCTCGCAGAAGGTATCGCGAAGCGGAATCGCAATCACGTGCATCTCTCGAAGGATCTCGAGACGGCCAGGACCGTGGGAACTCGTCACGGAAAGCCAGCGATCCTCCAGGTAGATGCCGCACGCATGCACGACGATGGCTTCCGATTCTTTCTTTCAGAAAACAAGGTATGGCTAACTGAGTCCGTGCCGCCTTGCTACCTGAACAGAATCGAGGGCTGACCAGCATATGCAGATCAAAGGCTCCCAGGAAACCATCCACGCCTGCCTGCTGGGAACAGCGGTTGGCGATGCGATAGGGCTATCCTGCGAAGGAATGCCTCCGTGGATGATCAAGCGGCTCGCACGGGCTTCTGAGTTGAAACATCGCTTCCTCTTCGGACGCGGCATGTGGAGCGATGACACTGAGCATGCTCTGATGATTGCCCAAGCGCTGTCGACCGCGGAGTCTCCAGATGACTTCGCCAAACGCTTCGCACGGCTTCTCAAAGGCTGGTTTCTGCGCTTGCCAGCGGGGATTGGCTTCGCCACCCTTCGATCAGCAGCGAAGCTTCTGGTGGGTTTCCCACATACTCGCTCTGGAGTCTTCTCTGCCGGCAATGGCCCGGCGATGCGGGCCGCTCTGATCGGGGCCTGCTTCCCGCACGATCAGGCTCTAAGCCGTGAGCTGTGCCGGACCCATACGCAGACAACACACACTGACCCAAAGGCCCTGGCAGCATCGCTGGCAATCACAGAGCTGGCGGCCCTGTTCAGCAGAGATGCTCATTCGCCGTGCGCAGAGCAGGTAGAGACTCTGAGAGCGATCCCTGATGCGCCGGAGTGGCAGGCCTGCGTAAGCGCCATCGAAAAAGCACTAGCAGGTCAATTCAGCCTATCCAGATTGATTGACGAGCTAGGCGGTCAATCTGCAAAAGGTGTCAGCGGCTATGCTCTGCACTCGGTGCCTGTCGCGATCTATGCGGGGATGCGCGCCGACTGGAACTTCGAGGCGACGATCCATTCCCTGGTGGAAGCAGGAGGCGATACCGACACGACGGCTGCGATGGCCGGCGCCCTCAGCGGGATTCGGAATGGCTGTGAGCAGATCCCCAGCGAGTGGATCGAGGAGCTCGCTGAGTGGCCCGTGCGACGGGAGAGGCTGGCAAAAATCGCTGAGCGCCTGGCTGCCAATGAACCAGTCGGTGGAGAGTTGACCGGAAGGCCATGGGAGCTTTGCCTGCGGAATGTCGTGTTCACCATTGTGGTGCTGGGACATGTGTTGGTCAGGCCGATGCTGTTTGCAGGGGCGTGTTTGCGGAGGAGCTAAAAGTCAACCACGCTCTTCAAGTCCATTAACGCCCTTGGCACCTGCGCTCAATCTCAGAGGCGATCAGCCTTGGACGGCTTGACCGGCAGCGCTCCTGTTTTATCAGGAAGAATGGGTCCGGTCGCGACAGACATCATGCTTTCCAACCCGCTGAAACCGAATGAAGATCCTTTCTCGCGAAAAGCACTGGTTGATTCGGGAGCACTCCATCTATGCATCCCACAACCAATTGTCGATGAGCTAGGACTCGGGCTTTGCACACAAGAAGCCTAGCGACTGCGGATGGCCAGGTCCATGAGTGCCCCTACGTCGGCCCGATCACTGTAAAAGTTTCGAATCGCCAGTGCTTTACTGGAGCCGTCGTCATCGGAGACGAAATCCTGCTCGGTGCCGTTCCGATGGAGGATATGGATCTCTGGATCTCCCCTTCTCAGCATCGCGTGGTGCCTAACCCCGTGAGTCCGGATATTCCGCTTTCGGTGGCTAAGGGAATGCGGGTGCAGGCAGAGTAAGGTTCCGGTGACAGGCAAAGACGCGGCGGCGTCCTAGCTCCACTCGCCCACGCCATTGCAGGGGTGCAAGCTCCTTCGCTGAGGCTTCGTAGTTCTCGGAAGCCCCTGCCTCCGGAGGGACGGCTTGTAGCCGTCCAAACGCTGCCATAGTGCAAAAACACAACTCTGTCCCTCCGAGGATGGATGTAGCAGCCAGAGGTTTTTATCTGGACAGCAGCTAAGCAAACGGTTACGAAAGGATTGCTTATGAAACATATCTTTGCATTTCTCGGGGTCGCGATCATTGCCACAGCGACCATCAGCTGCACCAGCACAGACTATGGCTACTACAACGAGTCGGGGTGTGTCGATGGACCATATGTCTACCAAGGCTGCAGCGGATAACGTGCGCATCACCGATTTTGCGTTGGCTTGAGGCTGCGCTTTCGCTTCTCCAGAAGCGATGTTTACAGGTCTTCTCTGGATATGGCACTGGTTTGGGCAAGGACTCAAGCTGCTTCTTTTCTCGCTGGCTGCCTCGTTCGCCACGTTCCCCTGTATTGTGTTTCACTGGATGCTTCAGTCTCACTCACCATACGGGGCACTTGGCCCAGTTGGGAAGACTCTCTACGCAACGATAACCACTCTGCTCGTCGTAGTCAGCATAGCCGTGTTCACCGCTATCCTGGCCAGCCAACTGAAGGCTCATCCGCTGCGTGGCCGCTGCCGTCCTCCGACTGATCAGGAGGACGGGTAGCTCGCTGGCAGGCTCAAAGAGCACTTCACCTACCCTTTGCCTTGGCATTCTGCCACCATATCCCCGATGGCCGAAAAACGGGAAGCCCCACCGACATGCGGCAGAGCTTCCCACTCCCCCTAATCCTCCGGCCTTTCACCGGCAGGGGCCATTTTGACAATCCGCGGATCAAACTGAGCCACCGTCTGCACGAGGTCCTGCTGCGCCTCCATCACATCGTGGATGTTTTTGTAGACGCCGGGGACCTCATCCAGCCCGGCCGATAGGAGGGTGATGCCAGCGGCGTTCAGCTTCTCCTTTTCGCGCTGCCAGTTGAAGGTCTTGCGGGCCTGCGTGCGACTCATCACACGCCCCGCTCCGTGAGAGGCGCTTTTCAGCGACTCGGCAGACCCGCGACCACGAACGACAAAGGCAGGAGAGGCCATACTCCCGGGGATGACCCCGAGGACTCCCTCGCCAGCCGGCGTCGCGCCTTTACGGTGAACAATCACCTCACGGCCGCCATGCGTTTCCTTCCAGGCGAAATTATGGTGGTTCTCCACATCTGCGAGGATTTCCGCCCCGAGATTCTTCGCCAGGGTCTGGTGAATGAGGTCATGATTGGCCGCCGCATAGTCCCCCATCAGATTCATCGCCTGCCAGTATTCCTGACCGGCTTCCTGATCGAGGTCCAGCCACGCCAGGTTCTGCAGGTGATTGGGGAGCTCAGGATGCATCTCTTTCGCCAGCTTGGAGTAATGCCCCGCCACGGCTGCGCCGGTTCCCCGGCTCCCGCTGTGACTGAGCAGCGCTAAATACCGCCCCGGCTCGAGGCCTAAGTCGCTTTTCGCCAGAGTCAGCGTTCCGAACTCGACAAAGTGGTTTCCGCTCCCGCTCGTCCCGAGCTGCTTCCAGGCACGGTCACGGTTACGCTCTGTGATCGGCGAAACGGACCAATCGGCATCCATCACGGCATGCTCATGCTTATCAGCTACCGCTGCGCCGATCCCGAAATAGGTATCGCGGGAAAGCTGGCTCTTCAGCCGATCAGCTGACTTCTTGTCGCTCAACCAGGCTTCTGGCAGGTCCCAGACAGTCAGCTTCATACGGCAGGCAATATCCACGCCTACCGCATAAGGGATCACCGCCTGATCTGTCGCCAGAACACCACCGATCGGCAGACCGTAGCCTTGGTGCGCATCAGCCATGAGCGCTCCAGACGTCGCGATCGGAAGTTCGCAGGCATGAACCATCTGCTGGACGGCTCCTCGCTCCAGATTTTCACCCCACTGCTGCCAGGGGGCAGGTTCTGATCGCGGCACATAGGCATCCTCGGCATGAGCGAGAATCCCCTTCGCCAGCTTACCGAAGACAGGGTCTACAGCAAAGGCCTCCGCATCCGCCGCTACCTCCCGGATCTGCTCGTTGGTTGCTGCTCGTTCCTTTAGCAGACGCACCGCCTCTGTAAGAGCTTCCCCACGATGGATTCCTAGTTCTTTCAATTCTGATGTTTTCATAATCTAGTCGAATCTTAGGATTGCAGCCCTCGTGCCAAGCTGACCATATTGACTTTTAAAGTTTTCTTTACCCACTCATTATCACCGCATAGCAGACATTTAAGCAATGCTTTTCAATATAACACATTTCACCGAGACAATCTTCTTTTCTATCTTGTTTTCTAGTTCCTTATCTATAATTTAAGCAATGAAACGGCGAGTATTCATCAGTCACCTTGGCTCTACGCTCGATCTACCCACCACAGATGAGCGGTGGAAGCGCTGGCGACCAAATGTATCGCTGGGACTCTTTCCGGACTTCCAGCCATCCCGCATTGAGTTGTTCACCAGCCGACGCTTTGAAAAGCTGACGGATCGCGTCATCGCCGACCTGGCCGAAGTCGCGCCATCGACAGAGGTCGTCCCCCATCTCCATGAACCGCGTGATCCCTGGAACTTCGAAGAAGTCTTCGGCAAGCTCTACGAATGGGCGCAAGCCTACCCTTTCGACCTCGAGAACGAGGAGTATTTCATCAACATCACCACCGGCACGCACGTCGCCCAGATCTGCCTTTTCCTGCTGACGGAGAGCCGACACCTGCCCGGGCAACTCCTGCAGCTCTCCCCGCCGCGAAAGGCCCCGCCAGAGGGTGAGATGCCAGCCGGTTTCTACAACTTGATCGACCTGGATCTTAGCAAATACGACTCGCTGGCTGAGCGTTTCGTCCAGGAGCGCAAGGATGCGGATACCTTTTTGAAATCAGGCATCCAGACGCGGAACCAGAGATTCAACGACCTCATCCAGGAGATCGAGCAGGTAGCCATCCACTCTGACGCCCCTCTCCTGCTTGCGGGGCCCACAGGCGCAGGAAAAACCAGCCTCGCTCGCCGCATTTACGATCTAAAAAAGCAGCGCAACCAGGTGGCTGGCGCGTTTATCGAGGTCAACTGTAGCACCCTGCGCGGTGATACGGCGATGTCCACGCTCTTCGGGCACAAGAAGGGTGCCTACACCGGTGCCTCCACCGCTCGGGATGGCCTGCTGCGCAGCGCCGACGAGGGCGTGCTCTTCCTCGACGAAATCGGTGAACTGGGCCTGGATGAACAGGCGATGCTGCTTCGAGCGATTGAGGACAAGCGCTTCCTCCCCGTGGGGTCCGACATCGAAGTCGTCAGTGATTTTCAGCTGATCACGGGCACCAACCGCGACCTCGTTCGCCAGGTGGCCGAAGGCAGCTTCCGTGCGGATCTCTTTGCGCGGATCAACATCTGGCTCTTTGAGCTTCCGGGGATTCGCGACCGAGTCGAAGACCTGGAGCCGAATATGGAGTTCGAACTGGAGAGTGCCTCCCGCCGGAGGGGCCGTCAGATTTCCTTCAACAAAGAGGGACGGGAAACCTTTCTCAAGTTTGCTCTCGATCCCGGCAGTTCCTGGACTGGGAACTTCCGTGACCTCAATGCGGCCATCTATCGCCTGAGCACCCTAGCCGGAAATCGCCGCATCGGTCGTGAGCTGGTGGAGAACGAAATGCTGCGTCTACAGCGACTCTGGGCCGCCGAGGGCAAGGAAACCAGCCGCCGTGATCGGCAGGATCGCGACGACGAGAACCTCCTGCTCGCCTATCTAGGAGAGGAGCGCATGCTGCAGATTGATCCCTTCGATCAGGTGCAACTGGCGGAAGTGATCCGCGTCTGCGAGCGCAGCCGCAACATGTCAGATGCCGGCCGCAAGCTGTTTGCTGTCTCACGGACCCAGCGCAAGACTTCGAATGATACCGACCGCGTGCGGAAATATCTAGGGAAGTATGGGCTGACCTGGGATGACTTTCGGTGAGCTGAGGATCTAAATTTTTATAAATTTTAGTTACGTGCGTTAGTCTCGTAACTTTGCCGTGCCTGATCACGGAGATATTGCACCAGATCGATCTTCGCCCCGCCGTCCTTTTCGCAGTGAGAAAGCCCACGCCTGGTCTGGTAGCGAGACAGGAAATGGGCACACTTGGCGGTGATTGCCTTAGGAGGCCATTGAGAAACTATGCAAACGATGGTGAGAGGCGGTATGACTTACGATATGCGATAAAATTGAGGGCGTAGTGATCACTCTCACCCTTCGGGTTGCAGCCATCGCTCACCTAGTTTATCAACGGTCTCTCAAGAGCCTTGTTGACCAGATAGCCAAGGTCGCGGACCACAAGATCGCAGCAGCGCCAGTATTTCATGGGCAGCGGTCAAGTCCTGCCGATAGTAATTGGTAAGCTCCATGCGTAAAGCGTCGCCGATTTGTTCATCACCGCGAATTGAGTTCTAGTCGCATACCGACTGCTGAAGCAAGCAGGCGCATAGAAGCTCCGCCTTGGCAGACAGCTAGCATGAGGCCGCGGACGAAGTCGATCGGCTGGAGCTTCCTTGCCGCGCGATGCATCTAGCGAGTGTGACGGGCGAGCATCTCAAGACGGACGCGGCTGTTGAGGATAGTTCCTTTGAAGACGGAGGGCAGTTTTGGAGTATTCACCCTCAACGTGCTGCGCAGGATACCGCGCCAAGTAACTTACTCGCAAAACGTTATCGATCATGCGTTTGCGGAGATTAAATCTGAGGCCAATGGAACTTCAGTCCCACACGAAAGCTTGGTGCATTGTTCCGTAAGCGAAACACCTCGCGAATAATCGGTTTGGCATCCAAGCTGTTGCTCGAATCAACCTCTCCGCACCAGATGCGGGCCGCGAATGAATTCGCTACTCCCCAGTCTACTTGAGACCGATGGCTGTCTGGAGGATGACGATGCTCCGCTCGTCCCAGCGTAGCTCCCCTTGCCGCAGGGCAAACACGCTGTCTGCCTGCACGGTGAGATAGGGCCTCCCGCCTACCCATCGTGCCTGCGGGCCGGTGGCAGCGGGCGCGCGAAAGGCTACTGGCGATGCGGTCTCCTGCACGAGGATCCTCCGAAGCTCTCCATCTGCCGGATCGAAGACGGTGAGGGCTAGTCCGATGTCATCGACGGGCTCGCGCTCTATGACGCACACGAAATGCTGGCTGCCGCGTCGCCAGAAGGTGCCGTCTGGCAGGCGCTCGACGTAAAGATGCTGCAGGCCGATGATAGGCAGGACGCCCTGCGCGAGAGAGCCGCGGATGGTGCGGTCGACTCGGCGGAATAAGTCATCTGTCGACTCCCCCTCCTGCCTGAGGAGTCGATGGGCACTGATATTCGCCGTCGGCTGCTCTTCGTCGGCTCGCTCGAGCAGATCCTGCCAGGTGGCGGCGAGATCCTCTGCCCACACGCCGTCGTGCTGCAGGCGGGTCAATTGGGGAAAGACTTTTGAGCGGCGGGTGCGGAACCACTGGTCGACCAGCTTCTGCAGCTGACCGGCACTGTCGTCGGCCCGCAGGGAGTCCAGCGCGAGCTGCTGCTGAGCGTGGCCACTCTCACGCAGGCTGTAGAGTAGCGAGCATGGTCCGCAGGTGTTGGGATTGTCAGGGTAGAGCTTTTGGGAAAGTGGTTCGGCGGAGACAGGAGCGGTGCCGCTGAGCAGAAAGGCCAGGCACACGCCCCAAGCTATCGCCTTACACATCCTCATCCGAGCCATCGCCGACGAGACCACGGAGTTTCGCCTCGATAAACGGATCAACTCCCCCATCCATGACGGAGTCGATATCGCCCAGCTTCACGCCCGTGCGATGATCGTTGACCATCTGATAGGGCTGAAAAACGTAGGAGCGGATCTGACTCCCGAAGGCGATCTCCCCTTTTTCTCCATATTGCTTCTCCATCTCAGAGCGTTTGCGGTCTTCCTCCAGCTGAAAGAGCTTCGCCTTGAGCAGGCGCATGGCGACCTGGCGGTTTTTATGCTGACTGCGCTCGACGGTGCAGCGGATCTGGATGCCGCTGGGAAAGTGGGTCAGGTGGACGGCGGTCTCCACCTTGTTGACGTTCTGTCCGCCTTTGCCACCACTGCGGGCGGTTTTGATCTCAATGTCTTTTTCATCGATCTCGATGTCCGGCTCTTCCTTGAGATCGGGCACGATGTCGATACTGACGAAGGAGGTATGACGGCGAGCGTTCGAGTCGAACGGCGAGATGCGCACCAGTCGATGAACTCCGCGCTCGGTGTTGAGGTAGCCGTAGGCGTTTTCGCCCTCGACGCGGATGGTCGCTCCGCGCACGCCGACTTCCTCCCCTTCCTGAAAATCAATGGTCTCCGTTTTGAACCCACGCTGAGCAGCCCAGCGCTGATACATGCGTAGCAGCATGCTGGCCCAGTCACAGGCCTCGGTGCCCCCTGCCCCGGCGTGGATGGTTAGGTAGGCGTTTTCGTGATCGTGGTCGCCATTGAGCAGGGTCTGCAGCTCCACTGCATCGAGCGATTTTTCGATGGATTCGACTTCCTCCAGCACCTCAGCGGCTGAGGAATCGTCGTCTTCCTCTAGCGCCATCTCGACGAGGACGGAGAGATCCTCGATCCGCGTCTCCAGCTCCTTCACCGGATTGATCTTGTTTTTCAGGCCGGTGGATTCGGCAACGGTCTGCTGAGCTTTTTCTTTGTGATCCCAGAAGCCGGGCTGGCTCATCTCAGCCTCCAGGCCCTCCAGTTTGAGAACGAGTCGATCGAAGTCAAAGATACCGGCGCAGCTCGGACAAGCGCGCCTGTAAGGAGTCCGTATTGATGGCTTGGAGTTCGTCTTTCATGTAGGAAACGGACCGCTTTTTTATCCTGCGATGCAGGGACTTGCAAGGTGCAAAAAAACGAAAAGCCGGTCTCCGAAACAAATCGGAGACCGGCTTTCGCAAAAAGAGAGCTCCGGGCAGGAGAGGCTTGCTGAACGCTTGCCCCTCTGTTGTGCCCGGAAAGCAGCATTACATCATGCCGCCCATGCCGTGGTCGTGGCTGTGACCGGCATCTGGTGCTTCTTTCTCAGGAATGTCTGCGATGAGACACTCTGTGGTGAGAAGGAGGCCGGAGATCGATGCTGCGTTCTGCAGAGCGGAGCGCGTCACCTTAGTCGGGTCAACAACACCGTTTGCTACGAGGTCCTCGTAGGTGTCAGTCGCTACGTTGTAGCCTTCGTTACCGGAGCCGTTCTTGACGCGCTCAACGATGAGAGCACCTTCGCGACCTGCGTTGGCAGAAAGCTGGCGGAGAGGAGCTTCGATAGCGCGCTTGACGATGTCAGCACCTGTCGCTTCATCACCCTGGAGACCGAGGTCACCTACTGCAGCCTGTGCGCGGATGAGAGCTGTGCCACCACCGGGAACGATGCCTTCTTCAACAGCAGCGCGTGTCGCGTGGAGTGCATCCTCAACACGTGCTTTCTTCTCCTTCATCTCTGTCTCAGTAGCTGCACCTACATTGATGACAGCAACACCACCGGCCAGCTTAGCAAGACGCTCCTGGAGCTTCTCACGATCGTAGTCGGAAGTCGTTTCCTCGATCTGACGACGGATCTGTGACACGCGACCGCTGATGCTATCGCTAGCGCCGGCACCTTCGATGATCGTGGTGTCTTCCTTCGTGATCTTGATGGACTTAGCAGAGCCGAGGTCGTCGAGTGTGACGTTCTCCAGAGTGACGCCAAGGTCCTCCGTGATGACGCGACCACCTGTGAGGATGGCGATGTCTTCCAGCATAGCCTTGCGGCGATCACCGAAACCAGGAGCCTTAACAGCTGCTACGTTCAGGGTGCCGCGGATCTTGTTGACGACTAGTGTGGCGAGAGCTTCACCCTCTACGTCTTCAGCGATGATGAGGAATGGACGACCGCTCTGAGCAACTTTCTCCAGGAGAGGAAGCATATCCTTGAGGTTGGAGATCTTCTTCTCGTGGATGAGGATGAGAGGATTCTCCAGATCAGCTGTCATGGCCTCTGTGTCTGTAGCCATGTAAGGAGAAAGGTATCCTTTATCGAACTGCATACCCTCGACGACGTCGAGTGTTGTCTCGATACCTTTGGCTTCTTCAACCGTGATCGTTCCGTCTTTACCGACCTTGTCCATCGCGTCAGCGATGATGTTGCCGATTTCAGTGTCCCAGTTAGCGGAAACGGTAGCGACCTGTGCGATCTCTTTCGTGTCGGTGACCTCTGTAGAGAGCTGCTTGAGCTGACCTACGAGAGCTTCTGCTGCCTTGAGGATACCACGCTGGAGGCTGGTTGGGTTCGCACCGGCTGTTACGTTGCGGAGACCTTCGCCGTAGATAGCCTCGGCGAGAACGGTAGCTGTTGTCGTTCCGTCACCTGCTGTGTCGGATGTCTTGGAGGATACCTCCTTGATGAGCTGAGCGCCCATGTTTTCGTATGGATCAGGAAGCTCGATCTCTTTTGCCACGGTTACACCGTCTTTGGTGATGGTCGGGCTGCCGAACTTCTTCTCGAGGATGACGTTGCGGCCGGAGGGGCCGAGTGTTGTTTTTACTGCTTTCGCCAGCTTCTGAGCTCCGAGGAGTAGGGACTGACGTGCTTCTTCGTCGAATGACAATTGCTTAGCCATAATAGTTTGTTAGA
>JAHDFZ010000079.1:13391-13633 GCA_020627905.1 Verrucomicrobiota bacterium | reverse complement strand
GGTCAGGCATGCCTGCTCCTGAATCGCCTGAATCTGAATCCGCAGCCCCCCCTCGCCCGAAGCGGAGGTTCCGCGGACTCGGCTGCATCATCGCGGTCTGTCTCTGCGGTTTCGTGGTGGCATGCACGGGACTCTACATGGGGTGGAAGGCGCGGCACCTTTTCCCGCTGACCTATGAGCGCGATGGCTACACTCCGATCGTCGCGCAGGGAGATGTAGCGGAATTGGAGGCGGCTCCGGAC
>JAHDFZ010000079.1:0-13381 GCA_020627905.1 Verrucomicrobiota bacterium | reverse complement strand
ACACGGATACCTATGTCCTGAGTAAACGTGTGATCTACAAGGCACCCGAGACGATGCATCGACTGGTGCTCATCGGTGGCGAATCGACGCAGATCAGCGGCGGTGTTTTTCACGAGCAAGTGCGCATCGTCTCGCCATCGGTGACGATCGCTCCCGAGACCCGATTCCTAGGCGATGTCGAGATCATCACGAGTGATCTGGATGACACGGGAGTGGTTTATGAGGCTGTGCGGGAAGTGCGTGAGAGATTTTAGGGAAAGATGCAGAGAATCAGAAATTCATGGCTGGCGTTCAGGGCTTGGGCAGCTGGGCTTGTGGGTCAGGGACTGGAAAGTCCCTGTTCCGGACGGGCTTGTGCTCACGACTGAAGTCGCGATTCCATGGCTGGGCTTGGGGGCATGGGCTTGTGCTCGCGACTGAAGTCGTGATTCCATAGCTGGGCTGGGGCGGCAGAACTGATGTAGGGTGGATTCCCGCGAGACTTCTTGATCAAGCCGCTTATCCGTGTGCTATTGCCCCAGCATTCTCCCGCAAAACGGATCGATGTCCCTCTACGTTCACATCCCCTTCTGTCACCATATCTGCCCCTACTGCGGCTTCTACAAGCATAAGCCGGGGAAGCTGGCGAATGCGGCCTTCGTCGATGCGGTGCTCGCGGAGGCGCGCTGGCGTAAGGATCGAGACGAACTGCCGGAGACGGGATTCCACACGATCTACATGGGTGGCGGGACACCGACTTTCCTCAGCACGCCCCTGCTGGAAAGGCTGATTTCAGGATTGCAGGACACACTGCCGCTGGCAGAGGCCGAGGAGTTCACCATGGAGGCCAACCCAGCGACCTTTTCGGCGGAGAAAATCGCTCGCCTGCGCGAGCTCGGGGTGAATCGGATCTCGCTAGGTGTGCAGTCCTTCACGCAGAGCACGCTGGATACGCTAGGGCGCGATCACTCGCCAGCTGACGCCATCGAGGCCTATGAAACCCTGCGAAAAGCTGGCATGCCGAACGTGAGCATCGATCTCATGTTCTCCATCCCCCATCAGACGCTGGGCCAGTGGCAGCATGATCTGGAGCAGGCGATCGCTCTGGAGCCTGACCACATATCCGCCTACAACCTGACCTACGAGGAAGACACGGACTTCCTGCGTCGGCACGAGGCGGGCGAGCTGGATGAGAATGAAGATCGGGATGCGGAGTCTTTTGAGCTGGCCATCGCCCTCCTCAGCCAGGCTGGCTACGCACAATACGAGATCAGCAACTACGCGCGCCCCGGACGCGAGTCCCTGCACAATCAGGCTTACTGGCGCGGGAATGATTATCTGGGCCTGGGTCCAGGGGCTGTCTCGACCATCAACCGCAGGCGCTGGAAGACTCTCCCGGACACGGCAGGCTACGTCAAGGCGACCCAGGCGGGCCTGGAGACCGCACAGGAAATCGAACAGCTGACCCCTGCGGATCTACGCACCGAGCGGATCGCTCTCGAACTCCGCACTCGACAAGGGCTGGCCCACTCGTTAGTTTCTGGTCATGACATGCTCGATGAGCTGATCCGCGAGGGCTTTCTCACGCTTGAAGATGAGCGCGTCAGGCTGACAGCGGCCGGCAAGCCTCTGGCCGATCCGATAGCGGCTCAATTGATCTAACTTTTCCAAACCTCCAAACTTTCACATCACCATGGCCCAAATGACTCTCGATGATTTCCGCGTCCAGCCCGGGCAAGCAATTTCGCTTCCCGATCTGCCGACTGAGGACACCCGCTTTTTCACGATGGGAAAGAGCAAGGGGCGCAAGCTCTTCGAATCATTTGCTCAATCGATCGATGAGCTGAACACGCTGTTTTACGCGGAGGGCAAGCATCGGCTCCTCGTCGTCTTCCAAGCGATGGACACAGGTGGAAAGGATGGGACGATCAAGCACGTCTTTGAGAAAAAAGACCCCCAGAGCATCACAGTAGCTGCTTTCAAGAAACCCAATGAGGTGGAGCTGAGCCGTGACTACCTGCACCGCATCCACGAACATGTGCCTGCAGACGGTCAGGTCACGGTTTTCAACCGCAGCCATTACGAGGACATCGTCGCTGTGCGCGTGCGCGAGATCTATCCAGAAGAGCGCTGGCGTAAACGCTACGAGCACATAAAAAACTTCGAGCAGATGCTTGCAGATGAGGGGACAACGATCATTAAGGTTTTTCTCAATATCAGCCGGGACGAGCAGCGGGAGCGGTTGCAGGGTCGGCTCGATAATCCGGATAAGCACTGGAAATTTAATCCGGCTGATCTGACGGATCGCGCCCTCTGGCCGAAGTTCATGGAGGCCTACAGTGACGTCATCTCTGCCACCAGCACGGAGGATGCTCCCTGGTATGTCGTGCCGGCGAATCGCAAGTGGCAGCGCAACCTCATCGTAGCGCGCATCGTCATCGACACCATGCGCAGTCTGGATATGAAGTATCCTGAGGTCGACTTCGACCCGGCGGCGATCACCATCCCTGAATGATCCGGACAGGATCTTCCCCTCCTCTATCATGGATGAATCACAGCCTCCAGCCCCGCGACGCTCGGCGCAGAACACGCTCCGTGAGCGGGCGAAGACCTCGCGCAAGATCTCATGGCTGCTGGATGAGTGTATCCGCATCCCCGGGACGAAGATCCGCTTCGGAATCGATCCCTTGCTCGGGCTGCTGCCCTACGGCGGAGAGGCCGCGGCGACTCTCGTAGGTGGCAGCATCCTCGCTGAAGCGGGAAAGAAGGGCATCCCGATCAAGACGCTGCTGCGCATGGGGGGAAACAGCCTGCTCAATGCGCTCGTCGGCACCATCCCGATAGCTGGCGATGCGTTCTCGTTCTGGTTTAAGTCCAACAGCCGGAACTATCGCATGCTGAATGAATTCCTCGACAGCGAGGAAGGAAGGCAGGCCGAGGGCGGATGGTGGCCCATTCTGGTGGTGGCAGGGATCCTCGTGCTGCTCATCGGGATTGTCGTGACGGGCTGGGTTGTCATGTTTTCCCTAGCGACCAAGTTGTTCGGCCCTTTCCTGCAGAATATCGCGGGTGGGTAATAAGCCATGGACCTCATCTACGTAGAGGACAGCATCCGCGATCATCCGCGGAGCCAGCGCGTCCTAAGCCAATTCCCCAAGGCGGATATTGTGCCGATTGATCGCTACGGCGAGGTTTTCAACCCTCGGGCACAGAACTTCCGCCTCCAGAAACAGAATCCAGCGATCATCCTGGCGGAAAAGCATGGAAAGAAGGTTCTGCCCACGCCGCCTGACTATCGGATCGGGGCGTCTCAAAATTATTACTTCAGCCATTTTCTCAACTGCCTCTACGACTGCCGCTACTGCTTCCTCCAGGGCATGTATCAGTCCGCCAACTACGTGTTTTTCGTCAATAGCGAGGACTTCCAGAGCGAGATCGATGAGCTGCGCCATCAGGTGCAGGCAGACACCCCCTCTGAGCAACTCTGCCTCTTCACCGGTTACGACTGTGACTCGCTGGGGATGGAGGGCATCACTCACTTTGCGGAGGAGTTTCTGCCCTTTATGGCCGAGCGGCCAGACACCTGGTTTGAGCTGCGCACCAAGAGCATCAACACGAAGCTCTTGGAGAACCGGGATGCCTTACCGAATGTGATCCCTGCCTTCACGCTGACGCCTGACGAGATCGCTCGGGAGACGGAGCATGGAGCCCCAAGCCTGGAGCGACGACTGGCGAAGGCAAAGGCTCTCGGAGAAGCTGGGTGGCCGCTAGGTCTGCGCCTAGATCCGCTGATCCCCTGGCCGAATTTTTCACAAATTTATGAAAATTTTTCAATGCAGCTAGAGCGTGAGCTGCAGCCTGATTGGATTCATTCGATTACTCTGGGTCCGATGCGATTTCCCAAGGCAATGTATGACAAGATCCGCAAGCTTTATCCGTATGACAGGCTCTTCGCCCTCTGTGAGCTGGAAAAAATCGGCTCGCAGATGACGTATCCGCAGGAGGTGGAGGCGGAGCTGCTTCAACTGGTGAAGGGACCGCTGATTCGCTGGGTTGGCGAGGGCCGTGTGTTTTCGCAGACGGATGGGTGATGTCTTTGCTGTCGGACGCGGTGACAACCAGGATGAGAGGCTGGGCTTGTGCTCGCGACTGAAGTCGCGATTCCATGGCTGGGCTTTCGCTTGTGCGAATGAATTCGCACGTCCATAGCTGGGCTTGTGCTCGCGACTGAAGTCGCGATTCCATGGCTGGGCTTGGGCGGCAGGGCTAGTGAGTCAGGGACTGGAAAGTCCCTGCTCCTGAGAAAGGCCGCGCTTTCCTAGTCCACGGCACGTATCCATTCGCTCATGGATACGGACTCTGCATCAGCACCAGGCACGCAGGTTGTGTGGCTGAAGCGTGACCTGCGGCTACATGACCACTGGCCACTCTGCGAGGCGGCACAGCGCGGACCCATTCTGGTATTTTACGGCTACGAGGATGAATGGCTGGAGAGTGAGGAGTGCGATCCCTCGCATCAGGTATTCATCGACCAGTGTCTGGCTGAGGTGCAGGAAGGCTTGAGGAGACTGGGCGCTCGATTTCTACTGCGGAGGGGGCGGTTTCCGGATCTCTTTGAAGACCTCTGGCAGGAACATCCTTTCCGCGCCCTCTGGAGTCACGAGGAAACGAGCGGCCACCTCGGCTACCAACGCGACCTGCGGGTAGCCGACTGGGCTAAGTCTCGCGGTGTGGTGTGGAACGAAATCCCGCAGCACGGAGTGGTCAGGCGTCTGGCGTCCCGCGATGGATGGGCGGCGCTGTGGGAGAAGCGCATGCGGGGACAGCAAGCCCCGCAGCTGACTCATCTGCCACACCCTCAGCGTCCGCGTGTCGCATCACGGGATGAGCAGCGGCTGTCCCTGCGCGATCTAGGCCTGCCGGAATCACAGAAAGTGGATGCGCTGACCGGTGGTGAGACGCAGGCCTTTGCGCTGCTCGATAGCTTCTTTGTGGAACGAGGGCTCAACTACCGCGCTGATATGTCCAGCCCCGTTGAGGCCTGGGACGGCTGCAGTCGGATTTCCCCCTATCTCACCTGGGGCGCGCTCTCGCTGCGCACAACCTTCCAAAGGACGCTTGAGCAATCTCAGCATCTGAAGGCGCAGAAAGCGGAGGGCGAGTCGGTCGATCGCAGGTGGTTTGCCTCACTGAAAAGCTTCGACTCCCGCCTGCGCTGGCATTGCCATTTTATGCAGAAGCTGGAGGATGAGCCGGACATCGAGTTTCGCAATATGAACCGGCATTTCGACGGCTTACGTGAAGATGAGTTCGATGAGGAGAAATTCGCTGCCTGGTGCGCTGGCGAGACGGGCTATCCGATGGTCGATGCCTGCATGAAGGCTCTGCAGCGGACCGGGTGGATCAACTTCCGCATGCGGGCGATGCTCGTCTCCTTCGCTGCGAACCATCTCTGGCTGCACTGGCGCAGGCCGGCTGTGTATCTGGCGCGGCACTTCCTCGACTTCGAGCCGGGCATCCATTTCAGCCAGTTTCAGATGCAATCCGGGACGACGGGCATCAACACCATCCGCATCTACTCACCACGGAAGCAGGTCATCGATCAGGATCCGCGGGGCGTGTTTCTGAAGCAGTTTCTGCCCGCTCTCGAAGGGGTGCCGGAACCCTATCTGGCTGAGCCCCATCTCATGCCTATGATGGAACAGCAGATGGCCGGGTGTGTCATCGGCAGGGATTACCCCGAACCCATCGTCGATCACGGCGCGGCCTATCAGCATGCGAAGTTACGCATCGGCGAAGCTCGGAAAGCCGAAGGCGCTCGCACTGAGGCCAAGCGCGTCTACTTGAAGCATGGCTCGCGGAAAGAGCCTTTGACAAGCCGGCGGAGATAGAACAATCCGGATGGCAAAGCTGAAGCTTGAAGACCGGGGACGCCAGTTTTAGCATACCCAGAAATTCTCCCTATGCCGCCCTCACATTTGGAAACCCGTGCTTTCGATCAGCCTTTCGGCAGGGCCTGGTCGCTTGCGTTGATTGGTGTCCTTGTGATCGTCACCCTAAGCGGATGTGGCTCGTCAGTGACGGAGGCCGATCAGTCAGCGGGAAGCGCTGAGCCGGATTCTTTCCTGAAGCTCCCCTCGGACCTCCCTCTCGGCCGGACGATCCTTGCCATCGCAGCCGCTACGCTCATCTCAGAGGATCTCGCCTGTCTGTCAGCCGGGGTTTTGTCCAGTAAAGGATCGATCCCCTACTGGGCGGCTCTTTTCGGCGGATTTCTGGGGATTTATGCCGGCGATGTGGGGCTTTATGCACTTGGCAGACTCGGTGGGATTGGCCTGCTTCGTCGTCGACCAATCCGCTGGCTGGTGAAAGAGCAGATGGTGCTCCAGGCCGAGGAGTTATTTCGCGCGCACGGGGCGAAGCTGATTTTTTCCTCGCGGCTGCTGCCGGGGTCGCGCTTGCCCGTTTATGCCGCTGCGGGGGTGCTGTCCTATCCTGTGGGTAGATTCTGCCTGTTCATGGCACTGGCTGGCGGTCTCTCTGCGATCGTGCTGGTGACGCTGGCTCATCTGCTGGGTGATGACTTGATCCGCTGGTTGCAGGAGAGAGAGCGTTTTGCCATCCCAGCTGCCGTGCTGGCGATTCTGGTTCTGTGGGTGGGGACGAAAGCTTTTGAGATTCTATCGACGCGACGGAATCGCCTGAGTTTTCTAGCCCGCTGGCGAAGAAGAGCACCATGGTTGTTTCCGAAACGGTTGCGGTGAGGTGGATTTTTTGGGGAGCGGACTGCCTTTGGTCCACGCGTTCACACGCGCGGCTACGTGAAACGCCCAGAGCAGGAGCAGACTCGTGTAGCCGCGACCGTCAGGGCGTGGATTGGTCAGACGGCAGCCGCTGTTTCATCATCTCGCTGGCCTTGGTCCACGCGTTTACACGCGCGGCTACGTGAAACGCCCAGAGCCTGATCAGACCCATGTAGCCGCGACCGTCAGGGCGTGGATTGGTCAGACGGCAGCCGCTGTTTCATCATCTCGCTGGCCTTGGTCCACGCGTTTACACGCGCGGCTACGTGAAACGCCCAGAGCCTGATCAGACCCATGTAGCCGCGACCGTCAGGGCGTGGATTGAACAGACGGCAGCCGCTGTTTCATAACGCAGCTGCCCTTGGTCCACGCGTTCACACGCGCGGCTACGAAGGCAAGAACATGCAGAATGAAAGAGCTGTCACTACAACCGAACCGCCTAGCATATATCGACAAACCTTCAGGTCAGCGTCCGGGCCACTGTGACGCAAACCGATCAACGTCCGCGTGTAGAAGACGGTAGCAATCACCCCAGTCAGAATAACGGACAGTGGGAACGGAAAATCATGAAGGTCAGAGACGCTCCCTTTTATCATAATGGAGAAAATGACTCCTAACAGACACAGTGAGGGCTGAAGGAATCCGAGCCACTTTGGGAACAACCTGGCATTTATCTCCGTCGACCCGTCTGCATTCTCTGCAAGATGCTGCGCCGGCTTCTCAAGGCACTTGGCCAGGACAAGCAGTCCCAAAGCAAGCGCTCCCGCAAACAACAACGAACAGGTGATGATAACAAGGGCGCTCATGAACAGAACATCTCTCCCCTACACCACCGCCAGCTCAGCATCCTCATACCGCGCCAGATACGCCGCCGCGATATGCTCCAGCTCTGCCACACTCTCCACCTTCGTGCAGGCGGTGCGGATCTGCTTACCAGCTGGCAGCCCCTTGGAGTATGCCATCATGCGAGAGCGGAAGGCCTGCATGGCCAGTTTCTCGGACGGGAACTTCCCCCACTCCACGAGCATCCTCGCGTGGCGCAAGATGAAGGCCCAGCGCTCCTCTCGCGAAATTTTCGGCAGATGCTCTCCGGTAGCCAGGTAATGTTTCGCCTCCTGAAACACCCAGGGATACTGCATGGCAGCTCGGCCGATCATGACACCGGACACGGAGCTGTTTTTCTGATGCCGCTCGACGTCCGCCCCACAGGCGATATCTCCATTCCCAATCACCGGCACGCTGACGGTCTCGGCGCATTCATTGATGACATCCCAGTCAGCCTCGCCGGAATACCCCTGCGAGCGGGTGCGCCCATGAATGGCGATGGCCTGCATGCCTACGTCCTCTAGGATCCGGGAGACATTCGGTGCATTGATGGTGTCCTGATCCCACCCGATGCGGATCTTGGCAGTGACCGGCACCTGATCTCCCACCCCATCGGCGATGCTTCTGGCTACATCCTCCAGCAAGGGACAATCCTTCAGCAGCGAGGAGCCACCATTGCGCGAGAACACTTTCTTCACTGGGCAGCCGAAATTGATATCAATGAAGTCAGGCTGTTTCCAGTCGATGATTTTTCTCGCCGCCTCGGCCATCCGCGGACCATCCGCTCCGAAGAGCTGCACGCCTACGGGCCGCTGAGCTTCGTCAAACTCCGTGTAGATGCGCGTCCGCTCATCTGCTTGGATGATCCCCTCGGCGGAGACGAATTCGGTCACCATGACATCTGCCCCCAACTCCTTGCAGAGCCGGCGAAAGACCAGATCTGTCACTCCCGCCATGGGAGCGAGGTAGAGCGGAAAGGCGTTATTCTGAAACCAGGGAAGCGACATGGGGCAAAGACGAAACTGCCGCAAGATGCATGGAGAATGCCGCTCTTTCAAGTCCTGGCGACACTGGTCTCATTTCCCGGCCCACTTCGCGAAATGACAAAATAACGCTAAAAAGCCGCCTTGCACAGTCGCTGAGCTAGCACACCATCATTCATTCCTATGAAACGAATCGCCATCTACTCCACAGCATTTCTGATCTCCGCCATCGCTCTTACCTCATGCGGTCAGAGTGAAACGACAACAACCGAAGCTCCAGAGAAACCTACCAAGCACATGGAGGTGCCGGATGTGACGACTCTCGAGGCTGCCAAGTCCATCTTCGCAGAGCGAACTGCCGAGATCATCGGCAAGCAGAAGCTCGATACGCAGGAAATGCACGAGATCCACATGAGCACCTATCACCTGGAGAAAGCAGTCGCCTACTTTGCAGAAAATTCTGAAGGCGCCCAGAAAAAGGCAGCTGAGGACATCGCGGTTGTCGTGGAAGAAATTCACCTGAAGTCTGAGAGCTTCAAGCCAGCGGAGACAAAAGCGGAAATCGCCAAGCTCTCCGAGATGGCCAAAGCATTCTCAGCAAACTTCTAGACCGACAAGGTCATCAAGTTTCCAACCAAAGGCCTTTTCCCGCTCAGATCGGGGAAAGGCCTTTTTAGTTCTCGGATGCCAAGGCAGCCATCACCCTTTCAATACCTGCTTTTTCCTGATCCGTGAGAAATTCATCAGCAGGCTTCTCCCCTGCCTCAGCCTGTTCCAGGAAGGCCTTCAGCGTATCGAGGACAGGTGGATGCTCGCGAGCTGCATCGATCAAACCCTCAAACGCTAGGTCCGGCAAAAGCTGGTAATAAGGGGTAAATCCTTCTGGGGTTTCAAAGCCCTCTAATTTCTCAGGCGCTGCCTCCAGCCGGAAACATAGAACCACTCGCCTCAGGGCTGTCTCTGACTCGGTGGCATAGTAGAATCCCCAAAGCATGGGTAGGGTCAAAACGGAATCAATCGGCATTTCGAGGATCTTTTTCACCTCTGTCTTCTGCTGGCGGTAGTGGTCCCCGAACAATCTCAACATCAGTGCATCTGCCTCCCCAGTGCGGGAGTAGAGCATCGCGCTGTGAATCACCTTGAGATGGCGCGGAGGCAGGCCGCGGAGCCATGCATCATACCAGAGGCCGATCGACTGGCGCTCCTGCCGAAATATCTGCGCGAGGAATCCGACGACCGTCGCACGCGCACGGTCATCCTCCAGCACGCCATCCCGGCTCAGGGCTATGACGAAATCAGCGATGCGGGAAGATTGCCTATGTTGAGGATAGCGAGAAAGATATTCGGACTGGTCCTCTGGCTTGGTGAAATCGAAAACGCGGGCCTCGGACTGGTCTATCGATTTTTCCACAGCACTGGCAGAAGCCGGAGCGATGATCAGAAGCAGGGTGAAGGAGAACCAGACGAGGGATTTCATAGAGAAGAGACGCTTTTATAGCGGTTCGAGAGCGACAAAAACAGGTTTTTCCCTCCGAAAACGTCGATTAGCGCTTGAAATTTCTGATTTCTGAATAAACTCCGCCCTCCTATGGCGAAGAAAAGTTGGATTGCAAGAAACAAGCGCAAGGCTCGCACCGTTGCGAAATATGCTCCGTTGCGCAGAAAGTTGAAAGAGGAAAAAGATTACGTGGGTCTTACGATGCTCCCTCGTGATGCTTCTCCTACGCGTGTTGTGAATCGCTGTGAGATCACTGGACGTCGCCACGGTTACCTCCGTCGTTTCAAGATGTCTCGTATCTGCTTCCGCGAGCTCGCGTCTCACGGCATGATCCCCGGCGTTACGAAGTCCAGCTGGTAGGACACCTTCATTCTTTCTTTTTTTGATCAAGGAAAGCGGCAATTGTGCCGCTTTTTTTGTGCTCGCGAATCTTGTCGATTTTCTACGCCTTCTGCCTTACGCTACTCTACGATGCCGGTCTACGAATACATAACCACTGACCCTGAAAAAGGCTGCCTGCGCTGCCGCAATGGCTTCGAGCTGCATCGCCCTCTGTCTCGACCAGCGCTGACTCACTGCCCCCTCTGCAAAAACCCAGTCAAAAAGCTGATCTCCAAGGGAGTCAGCTCTCCACAGATCCTCAAACCGATGTCCGTCTCCGATGCCAAAAAAGCTGGCTTCACCGTGCTGGAAAAGCGCGACGTCGGGACTTACGAGAAGTTGTGAGCCGACCGCTCGCGATATCAGTTTACAGGCTTTCTCAATGAGGGTGAAATCAGGAGTCTTCACTCGGATCGCCACTCTCCATCTCTGAACGCTCCTCAATCAAAGCGTCGATCTGATCCACGTGTTTCAGCGGAACGCGCCGGCGGAGGTGTTTGTTCCAGAGGACTTCGCGAAACTGCCGCAGGACATCGAGTGGTAGCTCAACACCATCGTGCCAATCCTCATCTGACTCCAGAGTCTGCGCGAAAGTCCAGCGACCAGCATGATGATAGGCACGGTAATAAATGCGCTCTCCCTCACTGGTGCGGTCTCGCCACTCATGTTTCGTCATGCGAGAAAGTGCCGCAACAAGCACTCATGTCGAGCGGGAAGTTTCCCGACTACCGTCAGCTGTCAAGATCCCTCATTCCAGATGCTTTTTAGTAGTCGGGTCAGAGATCGTGGAGAAGGCTTTTCGCAATGAAATCGCTGTCACTCCTCACCATACTACTCTGCGCCCTTAACAGCCCCATTCATTCCGAGGTGCCGAAGCATCCAGTGAATGAAACTCAGGCAAAGATGCCCGTTTTTGCTTTTGCCAATGGCGTGAGGAGAAGCGATCCGACGAAAGCCGCGCAGCTACTTGCGGGTCTGGGCTACGAGGGAATCGGTTCTGCACGGTTACCGGAGACCGAGGAAATATCGGCATTTCTAAAGGCTTTCAGCAATGAAAATGTCAAGGTGTTCAGCTTCTACAACGTGCTTCGGCTCGAGGAAAGTGGTGAAATTCCATCCAGTCTTTTCGCCTGCCTCCCTGAACTCTCGAATCGCGGTATCACGCTGGAGATCGCCATGCTGGGTCGTAAAACAGAGGAGCACAGGCAGCTTGCTCAGCGCGAAGTCAAACGGCTTGCAGATGCCGCCTCTAGGCACGGCGTTCAGATTGTCATCTACCCCCACACGGGCAACTTCCTCGCATCGACTTTTGCTGAGGCCGCCGAATTTTCACGCTCTCTCGCACTTCCAAATGTGAGAGCCATGTTCAATCTCTGTCACTTCCTGAAGGTCGAACCAAACACAAACCTTGAATCAACGCTGCGGGAAAACAGAGATCAGCTGGCCGCAGTCAGTCTCAGCGGAGCGGACAAAGGAGGAACTGAATGGTCCCAGCTCATTCAGCCGCTGGGATCGGGGACCTATTCAGTCGAGAGTGTTCTGGAGACCCTCCGCGAGCTCGGCTATACTGGCCCCGTTGGCTTTCAGTGCTTCAAAATCTCCGGTAAACCGGAGGAGTATCTCAAACAGAGTATCGAAGCCTGGCGCGCGATGCAGCCTGAGAGTTGAACTCGGAGAGCTGAACTCGGTAAATTAAGACATCTCACCGAGGACCTCGACCAGAGTATCGAAGCAGCGTCGATTCTCCTCCATCGTTCCCATAGAAATGCGCACCCACTCAGGCAGCTTGTAGCCACTCATCGCCCGGATGATCACTCCGCGCTGCAGCATCCGGCGAAACACCTCATCGCCGTCCCCGACTTTTACAAGGAGGAAATTGGCGAAGCTTGGGACAAAGTCGATTTCCTGCTCACGCAATTTTTCCTGCCAGAATGCTAATCCCTCATCATTGAGGTCTCGCGTTTTCAGTTGGTGCTCGTCATCCATCAGGCCAGCCAGCGCTCCTGCCTGGGCGATGGAGTTGGCATTAAACGGCTGGCGACACTTCTGCAGCACTTCCGCGATCTCTGGCGTGGTGATCCCGTAGCCAATGCGCAGACCTGCCAGGCCCTGGATTTTTGAGAAGGTTCGCATGATCACCACGTTCTTCCCCTGCTCCACATACTTGAGCGTGTTTGGTGGCTCGTGGAGAAACTCGTAGTAAGCCTCGTCGAGGATGACCATGACATGATCCGGCACGCGTTCCATGAAGCGATCGAGCGCTTCTTCGTCGACCATTGTCCCTGTCGGGTTGTTGGGGTTCGCGATGAACACTTTCTTTGTTTTCTCTGTGATCGCGTCGGCCATGGCGTCCAGATCATGGACAAAACCAGGATCCGGAACCTCGATGGTTTTCGCACCGAAGAGCGTTGCCATTAACTTATAAACAACGAAAGCGTGCTCCGCGACGACCACCTCATCGCCCGGCTGGAGGAAGCCGTGACCGATCAGTTCGATGATCTCATTAGACCCATTCCCCAGGATGATGTTCTGCCGATCGAGTCCGAATTTTTCGGCAATGGCGGAGCGGAGACGGTAACCGCCACCGTCCGGATAGATATGCACGCCGGAAGCGGCTTCCTTCATCGCCTCGACAGCCACTGGCGATGGACCGAGAGGATTCTCATTCGACGCAACCTTGATGATGCTCTCAGGATCGAGCCCCAGCTCACGGGCCGTTTCCTCGATCGGCTTACCCGGATCATAGGCTACGAGATTCTGAATCCAGGGATGGGAGTGTTCTACGACGGTGGACATGGCTTTGCAGACGGGGGTTTGTGTTGAGAGCGCGAAACTACCCTCAACGTCGCCGTCGGCAAACGCTTTCCACCTGAGTAATGGATCAAATGCTCATAGCGGAGAAGCCTCCATCT
>JAHDFZ010000078.1 GCA_020627905.1 Verrucomicrobiota bacterium | reverse complement strand
GTGACGAGCCTGATCGCCATTCTGATAGGGCTCTGTCTTGTCAATCTCCTGCAGCCCGGCCTGGTAGATGGGGAGCCGAATGCGGCGATCAAGGAGCAGATCGAGAGCAATCAGGAGGCCTACACGGTGAAAGTGGCCGCGAAAATCGGAGGGGAAGAGGGCAAAGGCGGCGCGATCTGGGGGATTTTCCTCCGGATGGTGCCGGAGAATATCTTCCAGGCCTTCGGTTCGAATGGACAGATGCTGGCCCTGATTTTTGTGGCTATCCTCACGGCCATCGGCCTGATCAGGATCAGTGATGCCGGGCGTCAGTCCGTCCTGGGATTTATGAATGGGGTGAATGAGCTGAGTATGCTCATCATCCAGTGGGTGATGCTGCTGGCGCCGATCGGAGTCTTCGCCCTGGTGGCAGAGACGGCGTCAGCGACGGGGATAGAGATCATCAAGGTGCTGGGGAAATACTTTTTTGTCGTGCTGTCAGCTCTTTTGACCCATCTCTTCGTCTCCATGCCCATCCTGCTGGCGGTTGTGGGGAAGGTGAATCCGCTGCGCCATTACAAGGCAATGCTGAACCCGCTGATGACGGCGTTCTCCACGGCATCCAGCTCATCGACACTGCCGGTGACGATTCGCGCACTTCGGGAGAAAGCGGGCGTGTCTAACCGAGTCAGCGGGACAGTCCTGCCGCTGGGGGCGACCGTCAATATGGATGGCACGGCACTGTATGAGTGTGTGGCGGTCATGTTTGTCGCCCAGGTTCTCGGATTGGAGTTAGGATTTGTCGAGCAGTTTTCGGTCGTGACGCTGGCACTTCTCACGAGTATTGGCGTCGCCGGTGTGCCGAGCGCCAGCCTCGTAGCCATCGTCATCATCATCAATAATGCGGGAATCCCGAACTCGGAGGCGGTCATCGGTCTCCTCCTCGCCGTCGATCGGCCGCTGGATATGACTCGCACAGCCGTCAATGTTTTCAGCGATTCCTGCGGAGCTGTCATCATTGCCAAGTCAGAGGGCGAGGAGGTTCTGCAATCATGAACCGACCGGTTTCCTTACAAATCGTAGTCATTGCGGGAATGCTTTCGGTGTCGCTCGCGGCATCTGAGGATGATCTCGGATTAGGTGAGCGTTTGGCGAAAGCTCGTGAGGCTGCTCATGCCGAGGATTGGGCAGAGGTTCTCAAATACACGGAGCTGGAACAGTCTGTGCCGCCTCTCGTCGACCTGCGGGCCAAGGCCTTTCAGGCTCAAGGCGTGGAAACGTTTTTTGAGGGGAAAGCAGCCGAGGCAGTGACCCTGTTCGATCAGTATCTCGATCTTCGTCCGGCGGATGCTCCCTACCATTGGCAGAGAGGGATCGCGTTCTACTATGCCGGCCGTTTTGCGGAAGGAGCCGAGCAGTTCCGAATCCATCAGGATGTCAATGCGCAGGATGTCGAGAATGCTGTGTTTCACTTCATCTGCCAGGTCCCCGGCAAAGGCTGGGACGCAGCTCAGGCTGAGCTCATCCCGATCGAAAACGATCAGCGAGTCCCTATGGCGGAGATTCATGCCCTGTTCCGAGGAGTCGGCTCGGCGGAGGCCGTCCTGCAGGCGGCGAAGGAGTTTCCTGCATCCGCTGAAGAGAAGCGCAACCATCTCTGCTACGCCCATTATTATCTGGCCCTCTACTTCGAGGCGAAAGGGGACCCGGACCAGAGCCTCGAGCACGCACGTCTAGCGGCCACTACCTACCGCATGGGCCATTACATGGGGCGATGCGCCCAAGTGCACTACCTGTTACGCAGGGAGGCGGAATAGATCCCGGAAGCTACCGCCTGGCCTGCTGCTCTTTCTTCCACGTTTCGCGGTGATGCTTCACCCAGTCGACGAGGGCCGTGTCGAATCCGACATCACGGCCCTGTTTCTCACTCTGCAGCCATTTGTGGCGGAGGATTTCCTCGCGCTCTACAAGGAATTCATCGTAGAGGCTGCGGGCATCAGCGTTGGAACTGGTTTGGCTCATGCCGGGCAGTAGGGATGAAGAAGACCGGAGAGTCAAGGAGAACTCAAACGTGCCTCTGGACGCAGGGGCTCCTGTCCCTGCATGCACTTAACTGGGCGCAACCCAAGCTCTCCGCAAACTCCTCAGAACGCCAGCTCTAGACCAACGCCGCCGAACCAGAAATCAAAGAGCTGAGCATCTCCCGGGGCGGATGCATCCCGATCGAGCGCCCAGTTGTGGGTGAGATGAGCGTTGATGCTTAAGGCATCTGTGATCGGGACAGCTAGCTGAGCGCTGAGGGCTGCGTGATTCAAACCATCGTGACCATCTGTCACGAACCCCTGATTGGTAGCGAGCACGCCCGATACCGAGAGGGCGTAAGCATCTGTGCTCAGGAGCTCTCGGTGCCAGCCTAGCTCTCCAAACCATCCTCCGGCCTCGACAGAGTAAGTGAGATCGGCCGTGAACTCGCAGATGTTGCAAAAGCCCTCCCAGGCAAAGCCCAGCCCGATCTCGTTATCAAAACTGTTCTCGAAAGGGAAACGGAGATGGGTCCAGACCAGGTAGAACTCGATGTCATCGATCGTATGAGTGGCGCCGACCCAGAGATGCAGCTCATCAAAGTTCTGCTCCGGCGAGAACCCATGCCAGATGCCTGCTCCCCATGCCCCGCTTTTGGCTTCAGCGGACCACCACGTGATGGGATCGCCATCGAGCGTATCGCGCCCCTCCAGATAATAACGACTATCCCATCCTGCGGCATAGAGATGCTCTATTTTCCCATCTTCCTCGAATGATAGAGGCCGATTGGTCGTATCGACCGTCTACGCTGTTGCAGGGATCGCAAGGAGCACGCACGCAAAGCCAGCGATGAGAGCGGGGATTCGGAACCTGAGGACCTTATCTTCATATATCAAGATACTCATGGCGGGAGTCTAAGTAGGATGGCTGAGGGGGCAAATCCAATATCAAATTAATTCTTCATTTGCCCGATCGGCTTGCCCGCTCATACTGGGGCCATGAGTTTACGAGTCGGAGTAGCTGGAGTAGGAGCCATCGGTCAGAATCATGCACGGATCTACAGCGAGCTGGAGCAGGCGGATCTAGTCGCGGTGTTCGATACCGATCCTGCCCGAGCAGCCGAGATTGCCGGCCAATATGGAGGAAAACCCGTGTCTGATCTCAGCGAGTTTGTCTCCCTCGTCGATGCTGCATCGGTTTCAACGCCGACGGTCACTCATCTGGAGATCGGCAGTGCTCTGCTCAATGCAGGTAAGCATGTGCTGGTGGAGAAGCCGATCGCTGACAAAGTCTCTGATGCCGAAGCTCTCATCGAGCTAGCGGCGGAAAAGGGGGCTGTGCTGCAAGTTGGGCACATTGAGCGATTTAATCCCGTGATGAGCCAGCTGGAGCAGCACCTGGATACCCCGCGATTCATCGAGTGCCACCGTCTCTCGCCATTCCCTAAGCGCAGTCTCGATATCGGCGTCGTCCTCGATCTGATGATCCACGATCTCGAGATCGTTCTCCATCTGGTGCGCTCCCCGATCGCCTCGATCGATGCGGTAGGAATCAAGGTTCTGACCCATCGGGAGGACATCGCCAATGCGCGGATCCGGTTTGAAAACGGTTGCGTGGCGAACATCACCGCCAGTCGGATCAGCCCGGAGCGCATGCGCAAGATCCGCGTCTTTCAGAGTGATGCGTATCTTTCACTCGATTATCAGGATCAGAGCGGCTGGATTTATCGGAAAGAGGGAATCGAGATCGGCAGAGAAGCGGTCGAGGTAGAAAAGGAAGAGCCGCTCAAATCCGAGCTGGCTTCCTTCGTCGATTGCGCCAGTGCCGGGCTTTCACCACGAGTGAGCGGGCAGCAGGGTGCCGCGGCGCTGGATGTAGCTCTGGAGATCACGCAGATGATCGAGGCAGCGGAAGCTGATCAGTAGCTCCTTTGCCCCGCAAAGCACATGCTGGGGAGTAGCGAATTCATTCGCGGACGACATCTGGCTCGGGCGCTAGGGTCCTTGCCCTGCGTGATCGTCTACTGTGCCCGTCGATACAGAAAGGCGTCTGAGAGCACAAGAGAGCGGATGAGCGCTCGCATGCTGCCGCCGCTATCGCGATACGCGGCGTGGGCTGCCCGCAAAACAGGTGCGTCGTGCAATGTCTCATTGCGCCCCATCCAGAACCGGAAGGCATGTCTGACGAAGACCTGCTCTACATGCTCGCTATGGGCTAGGCGGTCGATCATCTCCAGAGCATCCTCGACTGGGCCATCCAGAGTGGGATCACCGGAGTCGATGATCTCGCCACTTGTATCAACAGGATCGTTGTGAATGTGCGGCCGATAAAGGCCTGCGTGATTAAACATCTCAAAAGGTAAGCCGAGCGGGTCCATCTTCTCATGACAGGACCAGCAGTATTCGGCGCGGGTGACGCGCATTTTTTCGCGAAGGGTGGAGTCCGGCTCATCGGGCAGCTGCGCATCGACCGTGATCGGCACATCGGGAATGCCTCCGCCTAGCAAACGCTCGCGTATCCAGATGCCTCGGTGGATCGCGTGATTGTCCATGGCGTCAGAATGCGAGACCAACCAGCTGGGGTGGGTGAGGATGCCCAGCCGCTGGCCTGCAGGTGCCTTTGTGAGGGTCCGCTCCGCGCTCATGGACTGGTCACCGAAGGTGCGGCGTGAGGCTCGGGCATAAATCGATGATCCAGGCAGAGAGGCTTCCTCTACGTAGACACTTTTTTCGGCCGCTTGGACGAGAGCCGTCTTCATCTCCCGCTCAAGTTTTGCGAGAGTGGCTTCTTTCTCCTTTATGGACGCCTCTGACCGCCTAGCAGCTTTAGACAATGCTTTTAGCTCTGCTTTCAGGGCTTTGATCGGCGGGAATCGTTTTTTCCGGATCGCGGTTTCCCGGGCTTTACGGGCATCCAGCTCGGCTCGGCGCTCATCCCAGGTGAGGCGCCTGCCGAAGTAGAGGTGATCATATTCTCCTGCGATGACTTCCTGCGTGAGGAGCAGGGTCTTCAGAACGTCCTGATCTCTCGCCAGAGCACGCTCGATCAGGCGGTCCGTGCTAGCGCGCGCATCGAGCATGGCGCGGGAGTGGCGGGTGTTGTCCAGAGTGATCCCGGCATCCGTCAGGGACTTGCGATCCTTGCAGATGCGATCTGCCAGATCATAATCGAAGAAATCGCGGAAGAACTGGAGAACACGCGGTTTCCGAAAACCGGGATCTCGCAGCATGCGGGTGATCTCCCGGTCGACATCGGCGCGGGTGCGCATGCGTCCATCAAGCACCGCAGCGTGCAGCTGCTCGTCAGGTTTCAGATAACTCAGGGTGTGATTGAGTGCTAGAGCCAGTTCCCAGTCCCGCAGCTGGAAGCGTCCATGCTCGTCCAGCTCAGCACCCTGACCCAGCTCGGAGCGGAAGAGTGCTGCTCTATCAAGGAAAATGGCGGAGAGTCCCATGAAGAGTCCATCCATTGCGCCGATCTCTTTCTGAGTCGCCTTCACCACCTGGCGATAGGCAGCGATTTGTTCATCGGTAGCCGGACGAAAGGTGACGGCGTGAAACACGAACGCGATCGCTTCGTTCATTGCTGCGTCGTCCATCTCCTCAGGATTGGCAACGATTCGCCGGAGAGGATTGTCAGGGCGCACTTCTTTTGTGGAATAGACGATGGATGAGAGCAGCCCCCGGTTATCGCCACGGGGCATCAGCCGCTGGTAGGTGCCTGGTCGATCCGTAATCTGCTCCGGTTTAGCAATCGACAGCGGCCCGTAGGCCATGTAGCGCAGGATGGCTTCTGCTTTTGATAGAATTTGCGTGGCTTCGGCTCCGTTCACACTCTGCCCGGAGGCGTAATTCTTGAAGCCATATTTCTCTGAGTCCGTCAGCACAACGGGGACGCTCTTGACAGCGGTCGCGTAGGCGACGGTGCCGCCCTGCCACCAGATGATGCGGTCGGTTCCAAAGTAGAGCTTCAGCTCGCCACCGTGATTCACCGGAATGAAGTCGCCACGCGTGCGTTTCCCCGGAGCTTTGGGGTCGAAGTCCGGCTCCCGATTGATCAATTCATTCAGTCGGGTGATATGCTCCTGAGGCGTGATCCGCCACAGGCGGGCGGGGGAGTAAGTAGGCTCGATCTCCACACCTTCGGGCAGGGCATCGAACAGCCAGCGATGGGGAATGAAGTTTCCTTTCTTCGGGCTGTCGGCATCTGGAAACCCACCTCGGTCGGCTAATTCCTCCTTCAGAGATCCGACGATCCAATCCGTAAACTTCAGCCGTTCGAGATCGGCGGGTTGGGATGAGGCTCCCTCCTCGGGCGAGGGCGGCATCTGCTCCAGCGCTACCTGCGCCCAGACCGCTTTCCATGTGGCCAGGTTCGTCTCATCCACTGGACCCAGATCTAGGAGATTGAGTCCAGCCTCTGTCTGCAGATCATCGTGGCACTCGACACAGTGTGCTTCCAGAAAAGCAAAAGCGGCGTCCTCGTGGTCGGCCAGCGAAGTCTGACCCGGGATGTAGGAAGAGACTTCTTCAGCCGCCATCGGAGCTCCGGCTGCGGCGAGGCTGCAGCAGACTTTGGCAAACAAGGAACGGGGGAGCATGGGATAGCGGGCAACTTCTAAGCAAGGATTTCGGCGAGAATCCCGTTGCCATGATCGTAGCGCTCCTGCATCTGCTTGCTCAGGTTGAAGCTACTGACCTGCGCGCCAGCGGTCTGGAGGAGGCTCGCATAGAGAGCATTGATCGGACGCTTTCTAGTCATGCGTGTGTAGCAGCCGGTTTTGAAAACGCCGCCACAGTCGCCGATGAGCACCATTGGCCAGTTCGCCCCGCTAGTGTGCTGCTTGTCCGCGTTGTTGCTGGTGTAAACGATGAGCGTATTATCCATCATCGTTCCACTTCCCTCTGGAACGCTTTCGAGCTCTACCATTAATTTAACGAGCATCTGGCAATTGTATTGACGAATCTTGATCCAGATGGGATTGTCCGGCTGCTTCATGTGGCCGTGATTGTGGCCCTGCTCGGTGATTCCAAGACCTTTCCACGATCCGAAAATCTCTCCCCGGCCTGAGCCAACAGTCAGGACGTTGGTGATGCCCGACTTCAAAGCTGAAATCCCCAGGTCAAAGAGGCGGTCGTGCCAGTCCGTTTCATGGAGTGGATTCGCATAGAGTTCGTCAATTTTCGGGGCGAATTTTACCAGGTGGTCGCTGTGGCTTGCGAGAGATTCCCGGAGTCGATTCACTTCACCCACGCCGTCTACAAAAGCGCCGTAGCGCAGGGTCTCGCCAGCGGGCAGTGTCTCCAGGCCCGCTTCGGCGAAGGATTGCACCCGTGTGAGGAGAGACGAGCGCGCTTCATATTGACTCCGGAGGTCTCCCTCAGCCAGGGCGCCGAAGATCATCTGGTAAAGATGATTCGGGTTGGAATGCATGAAAATCGGCTTTCCAGCGCCGGAAGCCGATAGTCTAGCCAGGGTGGGCTTGGCTCGCATAGACTCCAGCGAATCCATGCCGATGCACAGATGTGGCAGCAGGCCATGAGGCAGCAGGCGACTCAGCTCGTAGTCGACTGTAGAGGCCAGTGGGGGAGACCCATCGACGCCTCGGTAGCCTCCCAGTGCGCCGAAGAAGGCGCTGTGAGACGGGCTGGTGTGCAATCCATGAAGACCGCTGATGATATGTAGTTTCTCTTTGAACGGCTCAAGTGGTGAGATCGGCTCCGGTAGCTGATGACCAGCCAGCGAGCAACTATCCTGCAGTCCCTTCGGGATACAGGTGGCAGGTTCCATCCCCTGATTCTGAAGAAAGAAAACGACTCGTCGGGGGCCGCCGAGGTTGGGACCGCCGAGGCGGGGGCCGCCGAGGTTAGGGCCACCGAGATCAGCAGCGGCGCCTGGCTCTCTACTCCAAGCAGAGCGCAACAAGGGCGACGAAGCTAAGGTCCCCAGGCTCAACTGGTGCAGCATCCGGCGACGAGTTGTTGACGAAAACATAGAGCGAACGTATGGCACGATTCGCTGTTCTTCCATGGCGGAATAATGTCTGAACGACTCCATTTTTCGTGGTTAGATAGCCGGGCGGTGGAACATCACTTCTCATAGACTCGTCCCATGCCAAAAGTCAGACTAGATCAATTGCTGCACCAGCGCGAGCTCTGCGACTCACGCGAGCAGGCGAAACGACTCATTCTCGCCGGGGAAGTCCGTGTCGAGGGGGTGGATGTGGGTGTCAAACCGGGACTGAAGGTGGATGACCAAATCGGCATTACCATCAAGGAGAAGCCCCGCTTCGTCAGTCGTGGAGGTCTGAAGATCGAGAAGGCGCTCGACCATTTTCAGGTAGACGTAACCGACAAAGTCGTTTTTGACGCGGGCGCCTCCACTGGTGGCTTTACAGACTGCGTGCTTCAGCGCGGCGCGCGACATGTTTATGCTTATGATGTGGGGAAGAATCAGCTCGCCTGGAAAATCCGGCAGGACCCCCGCGTCACCTGTCGCGAGGGGATCAACCTTCGGCATCTCGTGCCCGATGATGTCGGCGAGACGGTCGATCTCGTGGTCATGGACCTCTCCTTCATCTCGCTGAAAAAGATCCTCGGGCCGATATTCTCCATCCTGCAGCCGGCCGGCGACGTCCTCTGTCTCATCAAACCGCAGTTCGAGCTGGAGCGCGACCAGATCGGGCGGGGAGGAATCGTGCGCGAGCCTGAGCTGCGGCAGCAAGCGGTTGACAACATTCACGATTTCGTGGTCAATGAGTTAGGCAAGCGTTGGTTAGGTGTGACGGAATCGCCAATCACTGGGACTGACGGCAATGTAGAATTCCTGGCATGGCTGCAACACCCCGCGTAGGTATCATAGCAAACCCCTCGAAGGAAGGGGCTGATGAGCTGCTGCACGAACTCTGCGGACTGTTCGAGAAGGCTGGCATCGAGATGTTCATCGATGAGGATGCTGCCTCTCTCTGCTCAAAGGCTAAGGCCCTTCCGCTTCAGGGGCTGGCGGCCTCTGTCGATCTCCTCGTCGTTCTCGGCGGGGATGGCACCATCCTCTGGGTCGTGAGGCAGTTGAAAAGTTCCATCAAACCAGTCGCTGCCATCAATACCGGCACCCTCGGCTTCCTCACCTGTGCGACGACTGAGGAGGCCGCACTGCTGGTCGATCAGATCGCCGCAGGCACCTATGTGACGACTCCGCGGAGTCTCGTGGAGTGCGAGCTCTGGGTGGGGGATGAGTGCCTTTCTCAGAACATCGCTGCTAATGAAGTGACGCTCTGTCGGGACAATACCGCCCGTGTCGTCCATGTGGAGGCTCAGATCGGGGAGCGTCCCATCAACCTCTACAGCGGGGACGGCCTGATCCTCTCCACGCCTACTGGCTCCACTGCCTATTCCCTATCAGCCGGCGGCCCCATCGTCGAGCCGGAGTCAGATGTCTTCATCATCACGCCAATCTGTGCGCACACGCTGGCGAGTCGTCCCCTAGTGGTGGATGATAACCATCTGGTGCGGTTCATCGTGCCGGAGCAGCGGGATAAGCTTTCCCTGCTAGTTGATGGTCAGTGGATCGCGACGATCGAGCAGGAAGCGGAGATTCGCATGCGCAAGGCTGATTTCACACTGGATCTCATCACCATGCCTGATCAGGATTTTTATGGTGTGCTGCACCAGAAGCTGAATTGGATGGGGTCGGCGACAGTTAAGTGAGAATATGGCTTGCCAGGTGTTACACATCTTTTTAGTTGCGCGAACTTTCAGCACTTCTTAGGCTATTTGTATGAATCAGCAAATGACCGTAGGAGCTCCACCGAAGAAAAAGTTCAATAAGGGCTTAGGCTGCACGATTGGCTGCGTGGGAGTGATCATCCTACTGATCCTGGCCCTCGTAGGCATTTTCTTCTTCGTCAGAGCGCAGATGGATACGGTGGTGCAGCGTTACACATCAGACTCACCTGTGACCATTCAGGCTCCCCAAGTCACGGATCCCGAGATCAGCCGTGCCATCGCCATGTATGATGACTTCATGGCGCAGCTGAAGGCTGGTAAGCCGCTGCCCGAACTCAAGCTGAGTAGTAACGATATCAATGCTCTCCTCTACAACCATCCCGACTTTGCCGAGTTTAAAGACAGTGTGAAGGTGGCGATCGAGGATAATCTGATCCGCAGCACCGTCAGCCTGGACGCATCCGCTATTGGTTTGGCTGATGCGATTCCGCTTGTCGGCGGGTTTCTGGAAGGACGGTTCATCAACGGTGATGCCGTTCTGGAAATCGCCTTGGAAAACAATCTGGCGACCTTGAAACTTCGGGACCTCATCATTGACGGGGAGCCAGCAGCGGAAACCTTCGTCACGGCGCTAGGGAGCGAAAATCTCCTACAGGATGTGAACTCGCCTGAGTTTGACCAGATCCTCAATAAGCTGGAGAGTATCCGTGTCGATGAAGGTGTCATCACCATCACGCCGAGAGAGTCTCTGCAGCTGGTCGAATAGCCGCTGCTGCGCTACATTTTTTCACCCAGTTTGTAATCGCCTCCCTGACTGTTCCGTCCTTAGAATCTAATCATGACTTGGCTTGTAACGATCGCAGTAGGTTTCATCGGCGGAACACTGGGGAAGTTTCTCCTCCCGGGAAAGGACCCGAAGGGATGCCTCATCACCATCATTCTCGGAGTCATTGGCTCCATTGTGGGCCGCTTCCTAGGTGGCTTGATTGGATTTGAGGCAGGGGAGACCGCTTTCGACTTGCGCAGCATCGCCTTCTCAACCGTCGGAGTCATTGTTATTCTTCTTCTCTTCCGCGTCCTGTTCGGAAAGAAAAAGAAGAAGGATCGGAAGTAGTCAGTCCCTAAGGCAAAAGCACCGCGGCGGAAGCCAAGCCTATGGAACAGGGACTTTCCAGTCCCTGGTGCAGGAGCCCAGCGGCAAAAGCCAAGCCTACGGACCAGGGACTTTCCAGTCCCTGGTCCAGGAGCCCAGCCGCCCAAGCCCCGCACCTTTCCCGCATCAATGATGCCGATTCCCTGTGCGGTAAGCCGGGTGCACTTGCGTCCGCCCCCGCGATAGTGGAAAGCGCAGCTTCTTCTCGATGGCAGAGAATTGCTGCTCCTCTCGCTTCGATCCCTGGCTGGCGAAGCGTGAGCGGTCGCGCCGCTTCCTAAGATCAGACATCGGATACTGGTCGGCAGCCTTTTTGAGAGAGGGGATTCCTTTGATGGAAAGCTCAGGCTTGTTCGGGCGCGGGACGAAAGCGATACCTGCTTTACCCGGGACAGGCGCGGCTTTTTTCGCTTTTGCCTGAATCTGCTTTGGTGCAGGCACTGCCGAGGTGCTAGCAGACAGAGCGACCGGATAGCAGGGGAATCGGCGGGAGGTCTTCACCCGCGTTTTGATCCTATGGAGAGCGACCATATCAGCACCACGCGTGGCAGTTAGTGGCGTCACTGAGGCAGATGTTTCAGCCGTGGGTTTTTCTGCCCCGGAAGCTGTATCGTTACCTATGGAGTCAGCTCCGGCTGAAGCGGTCGCAAGGATCGCAGCAGGTTCAGTTGATGGAGAGAGCTGCGGTTGTCGACGCTCGCTACCCGTTACCGCTGGTAGCCGCGTCTTAGCGAGGCGATGCTCCAGGTAGGTGGCCCCATAGCTCAATCCACTTAACCGGTTCGGTTTTACATCCCGCGCACGCGACGCCTCAGGAAGGCCTGCGAGGGCGCGTTCTCCCAGCTGCAGGCGCTGGAATACATTCTCAGCGGACGTGGCGAACGGCGAGACGTTCAGGTCGTCAGTGGTGTCCTCTCTGCGGAGATGTTCAGGGATGGTTACCTCCTCTGAGTCCTCCGTATCAGCAAGGATCCCGGCGATATCGCCCGCTTCTTCAGCTGTCGTAGCCTCCTTAGGGGCATAACGAGAGGTGCGGGTAACCACTTCTTCGGCATCGATCTCATCCGACAGATCATCGGCAAGAATGCTCGCAGCTGCGAGAGCTCCGGCCCCGGCGGCCGCTGCAGAAACCGTTACTTCAGCGCTGGTTTCTGCGGCATCCATATCATCTCCTACTGTGGATTCTGCGGGATCTTCCAAGGCTTCAGGCTCGTCCTCGCGTGCTTGCGAACTTTCAAAGCCGGGCATGCTGGATAGAGTCGGTGGCAGTTCTGTCGTCTCCAGCTCGCCCCCGGTTCTCGCGGGAGTGTGCGTGTAGGTGGTCGACTCAGGACGGAATTCCGCATAGCGCTGGATGCAGGCCAGACTCGCGGCACCAGTCGGCACCATGCCGTAAGCCGTCTCGCGGCTGAGGATTTCGGTGCGATCCTTTCCATGGATCCGGTAGCGCACCTTGCCCCACTCGAGGTCGCGCTTGAACCAGGTGCTGACGGCGAGCCCTGTCTGCAGGAGCATGTAGAAAGGCGTCAGCAGGTGCTCCACCCACGCGGTGGCACCGATCGCCTTCCGCGTCCCTGCATCGGCAAATTGCTGCTGTCCGATGAGGATACGGCTGAAAGCCCGGACCTGATCGATGAGCGCTGCGGCGACGAGGGGCAGCCACGCGGCGAAATGTCCGGCGATGACATAGCCGACCGCCGATAACAAGCCCACGCTGTAGAGGACCAGCAGAAGATTCGAGCTGGAGAAAAGGATGGGGCTGAAGACGCGGACCTGTGTCCATTGCCTGCGAGCAAACTCCACAAAGCTGCTCCACGAGTAATCAACAGGGGTTGAAACGATCAGTGAACGAACAAAAGCAATCCGGTAACCCTCCTTGCGGGCGGCCTTCGAAAGACGGAGATCGTCGTTGAGTGAGCCTCTCAGCAGCTTCGCTAGCTCCAGCTTCAGAAACACACCTTTGGTGATCGCCATGGAGCCACCCCAGAGGACGTTGGTCAGTTCGCTGCCGCCCTGCGTCGTCACAGAGGCATTAATGACACTGGCTACCTGATTCACGGTCGTCCGCGTCTCCGGCACCAGCCAGCGGTAGGTCGTCGATATTTCGTGGGTGCCGTGATTGATCGGCGCCACCAGTCGGCTGAGCCAGTCGTTGGGGCAGTCCATATCGGCATCGGCAAAGGCGATGATGCTGTCGTTCGTCGTCAGCAGTCGAAAGGCGGCACGCTGATTGTGCACCTTCTGCCCCTCGTTCTCCGCCAGGCCGGCACAGACGAGGTGGATCTCTCGTGGCCCTTCCTGAGGATGAGGATTCTGCCAGCAGGGGTTCTCAGTGCTGATGTCGAGCTGCTCCTTCAGCCAGGTAGCCGCCGGTTCATCCCACGACTCGAAGGTGATGATTACCCGATATCCGGGGTAGTCCTGGGAAAAAAGGCTCTCGAAGAAAGCAGGGGTCTTCACCGCATCCATCCCTTTGATCGACACAATGACAGCTGCCGAGTCCGTTTGCGGTGCTGTTTCGCGTAGCGCGCGATCCTGAGATCTCCTCGCCAGAGCGAACATCCAGACGCGGATCAGAGTAACAACGAGGGCACCCACCCAGAGAATCCAGAGCCAGTGGATGGGGCGATTCGGAAAGGAGAGAATGTCTTCCATGAATGGATTGCAATTTGCGCTAGCAGTATCCAGAGCATGTAAACGATGCTGCGTAAACCGCATTCAGCTGAGATCATTCGAAACTTGCACCTTTTCCCTTGTTCGACCATCCTCCGGCTTCCACGATCATGACTGAAAGCCCCCTGATCCAGGTCGAGAGAGCGACCAAGACCTATCGTTTCGGTGAGACTTCCGTCCATGC
>JAHDFZ010000077.1:2124-13839 GCA_020627905.1 Verrucomicrobiota bacterium | reverse complement strand
GGCTTCAGCTTGCCCTTAGGTTTGGCGGAACCGGGGGATGGCTCCTGCTTGCTTGCCTTGCTGCTCTGCCCCTCGGGCATCTGATCCGGCCGATAGAGTCGTGCTTTCTTGCCAAGAATGAGTTCGCCTTTTTCCATCATTTCAGCCAATGCTGAGCGGAAAAGACGTCGATTTTTCGGATTCACCCGCAGGGCGCGTGCCCATTCGGATTTCGTCATGGGCTGGTAGTCAGCCATGCGTGCGCGCTCGCGCACCTGTCTTTGATAACGTTGTTTCAAAATGATTGTTTCGGTAATGTGTTAGCTTGCCCACTGCCTGTTTCCAAGAGTCCTGCCGGAAATGACAAGCCTTGCTCGGAAGCGGGGTGGGGAGTTCGTGACAAGCAACTGACCCCGATTGCTCGTCGTGTTTGCTGGCAGCACTCGACCCAAAGGCTGCCGATGAGTGTTGACGGTGTGTAACGATTGAAAACAGACTGACTCACGCACACTGTCAGTCAATTTCCTAATACTCCTCCCCATCCAGCTCGATGAGGATCTCGCGTGGTTTCGCACCATCACCAGGGCCAATGATCCCACGGCTTTCGAGGATGTCAATCATTCGTGCTGCCCGAGTGTAGCCGAGACGCAGGCGTCGCTGCAGCAGAGAGGTAGAGGCGCGGCGCTCCTGCTGGATGACTTCCAGGCACTTCTGGATGATCTCCTCATCCGCATCAGTGATTTCTTCACCACTGTCATCATCGCCGAAGCTGCCGGTCTCGATCGCGGCTTGTGCATCGGATTCGAAGCTCGGTTTTCCCTGAGCTGCGCAGGCATCCACGAGATCCTGAGCCTCCTCATCGGTGATCAGGGCGCCCTGTGAGCGAACAAGGGTTGCGCTGCCGGGTGGTAGATAGAGCATGTCCCCTTTACCCACAAGATTCTCCGCACCGTTGACATCGAGAATGATGCGGCTGTCCATCTTGCAGGAAACCTGGAAGGCGACACGAGAGGGGATGTTCGCCTTGATGATTCCCGTCACCACGTCAGCCCGTGGGGTTTGTGTAGCAACGATGAGGTGAATTCCGGCGGCCCGGGCCTTCTGGGCGATGCGAGCGATGCCCGATTCTACGTCGGCGGGGGCTGTCTGCATGAGGTCAGCCAGCTCATCAATGATAACAACGATGTAGGGAAGGCTGTCAGGCAGCGGATCCTCGTCGGGTGTGTTACTGAAGTCGATATGCGGGTTGGCCTCGGCCTCGGCGATGTGCTCATCGCTCTCTGAGGCAGCGCGCTGCTTGGCGTGTTTGGGCAGTGGCGTCTCGCCAACTTCGATATCGATGCTGGGCGCATTTTTGATGGCATCGAGACCTGTCGGAGCGGCTGGTTTTTCAGGGGTGGGTGTGGCCGCTCCATCCGTAGGGAAGCCTCCTTCGCGCTCCAGTTCATCGTGAGTGCCGTCGGGTTTCTTCGCGTCTCCAGAAAGGAAACCGGACGCGTCGTCCTCCCATGGTGCCTTTTCTTCCGTGCCAGGCGATGCCTGACTTGCGGCCTCCATCGCGGCGGCCTGCTCGGCCGCTGCCGCCTCAGCAGCGGCTTTTGCTTCGGCCTCTTCAGCGATTTGCTTAGCGCGCAGCTCGTTGAAGCCCTCGAAGTTCCGCGTGCCCATCTTAGCGAAGAGGGCATAGCGTTTCTCCATCTCATTGATCACCCAGCGCAGGGCCAGCAGGACCTTCTTGGGATCGGTGACTACCGGGACCACCATGTGGGGCAGGTCATTGTAGAGCTGCATCTCGACCACCTTCGGGTCGACCATGATGAAACGCAGCTCGTCCGGTGTGAAGCGGTAGAGGAGGCTGGCGATGATGCTGTTGATACAGACACTTTTACCACTACCAGTCGCACCAGCTACGAGCAGGTGCGGCATCTTTGCCAGATCGCCGACTACAGTATTTCCATAAACGTCCTTCCCGAGAGCGAGTGGGAGCTTCGCTTTGGAATTTCGGAATTCGTCACCCTCGAAAAGCTCGCGTAGGGCCACTGGAACGCGGTTGTCATTGGCGATCTCAATACCAACTGTGTCTTTCCCCGGCACGGGTGCGAGGATGTTGATGCGCTCAGCCTTGGTGGCGAGAGCTAGGTCTGCCTGTAGAGCGGTGATTTTGTTCACGCGCAGGCCGGCGCTGGGGTAGAGTTCGTAGCGGGTGATCGATGGACCTTTGGTGATATCTCCCGGCTCTACGGGGACGCCGAAGGTGCCGAGGGTGCTGACAATGGTATTCTGCACATCGATCAACTCGTCGTGGCTCGTTTCGTTATCAGGATCGTCATCAGCGTAGGCGAGGATGTCCAGGCTAGGCAGTTCGTAGTCCTGATACTGCTGGCCAGCTCCCAGGACACTGTCATTTTCTTCTTCCTTTTTCTTCGGGAAGAGAGACTGGCGCGCCTCCTCTGGTGAAAGACGGGCGCTGCGTTTGTCTGAGGCATCGATGATTTTGCGATCACTGTTGGCGAAAAGGTCTGCTTGCTCCGTTTTCTCCGGTTCCTCTTCGGCAATGATTTCTTCTTTGGGCGCAGGCTGTTTCTTTGGCTCACGCTTCGTTCGTGGGCTGCTGGCTGCCGGAGGCGCATGGCTGAGAGACCGCCGGTCCTCCTGCCAACCTTTAAATTGTTCCCACCATTCTGTCGATTGCTCGCGCAGGAGGCTGGCAAAGCGCAGCGGATGCAGACCCGTGAGAATGATCATTGCAATGGCATAGCCGATGAGCACGATGATGAAGGATCCGGCAGCGCCGAGAAATTGCTCGAAAAGCTTGTGTCCGAGTCCAAAGCCGACCACGCCGCCGGCGCTTTTCGGAAGGTTGTAGGCGGCGACCCAGTCCTGAAAAAAAACATTCTGAAACTCGATCAGGCAGGAAGCTGCAAAGATCAGCCCCGCGAAGGCAGCAACGTTCCGGAAAGTAAACGGTCGCCCACCGCGGACGACCTGAAAAGTCCACCAGGCAAGGACGGCCGGGATGAGAAAGGAGGCGGCACCAAAAAAGAAGTAGGCATAGCCGGCGATGATAGCCCCCACAGGGCCCACGAAGTTTACCGTCTCGTGTGCAGCGCTCGAAAGGCGGCTGAACGGGACCCAGCTCGGCAGATCGGCGGGCGTGTAGGAAACCAGCGCGAGCAGGAAAAGGAGTGTTATGCCCCCCAGGATCATACCGAAAACCTCTTTGTAGAGATAGGGATCCTCCGGTTGGGCAGGAGCGGGCTTTTTCGCAGGCGCTTTCCGCGCAGCTTTTTTCTTGGCGGTGGCCTTTTTAGCAGCCGTCTTACGCTTTGTCTGCTTCCGCTTGGGCGACGCTGGAATGAGGTCTGGAGATTCGGCTGCCATGTTCAGGTATCGGGAGTCGAGAGCGATCGCTCAAAGCTCCCAGTATGGCAGACAGGAAGCTAAATGACAATTGATATCTCGGAAGCGTTAAGGAACCGCTTCACCACAAGGGAGGCGCCGAATGCTCACTCCTCCGAGATATCTGAAAAAAGCTCTCCCTGCTGCGGAGGCCGGGAGTCTGGTAAAGGTGCATTGATCTTCTCGTAGGCAATCGGGAGCGCCTCACGCCCTCGGGAGGTGCGTTTCAGGAACCCCTTTAGAATGAGGAACGGCTCATAAACCTCATGAATGGTCGCTTCATCCTCCCCGACCGCGACGGCAATCGAGTTTAGCCCGACAGGTCCACCGCCGTATTTATGAATCACTGCCTCAAGGATCTTCACGTCCATCTCGTCGAGACCGTCCTCATCGATTTCCAGCATGGCCAGAGCTTCCTCGGCCACCTCAGCTGTGATTCGATTGTCTGCTCTCACCTGGGCGAAATCTCGGACCCACCTGAGCAGACCGTTTGCAATCCGTGGCGTGCCGCGGCTTCGCTTGCCGATAGCAAGCGCTCCAGAAGTCTCGATCTCTACGCCCAGAAGCCCGGCGGAACGCTCAATGATGGAGACCAACTCCTCTGCGGTATAGTAATCTAGGCGATTGGTGATCCCAAAGCGGGAGAGCAGCGGGCGGGTGAGCATGCCTGCCTTTGTTGTTGCTCCGATGAGAGTGAATGGTGGTAGGGACAGGGAAACGCTCCGCGCGTTCGGTCCCTGATCGATCATGATGTCGAGTTTAAAGTCCTCCATCGCCGGGTAGATGTATTCCTCAACAGCCGGATGGAGGCGGTGAATTTCGTCGATAAAGAGAAAGTCGCCCTCACCTAGATTCGTCAGGACGCCAGCCAGGTCACCGGCTTTATCAATTTGCGGTCCGCTGGTCACGTGTAGCTGAGAGCCGAAAGCACGGGCGAGAATATTGGCGAGAGTTGTCTTGCCTAGTCCAGGAGGGCCGCAGAGCAGGACATGGTCGAGAGCATCTCCCCGCTGTTTTGCCGCCTCGATCATCAGCATGAGGCGGTCTTTGACCTTTTGTTGGCCACGAAATTCGTCAAAATCCGGCGGGCGCAGGCTTTTTTCAAACTCGCCGGCTTGGCTTAAATCGGGGGCGGGAAAAGAATCATCCATAGAACTGGGAAGCTAAAATTAGCTTACTTGTCTTAATTTTCAGAATTTCCGAAAAATACTCGTAATCTGAGGCGGTATTCCTCAATTACCATCGATAATAGCAAGACTTGCGAGCCTTCGCAAAAGGGATAGCGTAGGATCTCTGAAATGAGAATTTGCCAATTTTCCGCCTTGACCTCGCGGGAGCGTTCTCTATCAGTTGCAGGGTGCGGGAATCTGCCCGCTTCCTATTTCCTTTCTTCTATGAAACGCTTTCTTTCTCGTATCACGGCCGCAGCATTCGCGATGGCGGTCGGTTTCAGCTCTTTCACTGCTTCTGCGCAGGAAGGAAAAATAGTAAAGAGCATGGACGTTGAATACGTTGGGGCTCAGACCGTTGCGCCTGATCGGATCCTCTCTCAGATGTCGACCAAGGTTGGTAATCGGCTTTCGATTGCTCGTCTCGATGAGGATGTAAAAAATCTCTACACCAGCGGCGAGGTCGAAAACGCTCGGATCCTCTCAGAGAATGTTTCAGGAGGGATTGCGCTCACCGTTGTTGTTCAAGCCCGCGCTCTTTACGGTGGCGCTGAGTTTCGCGGCAACACTCTGATCTCCACCTCCAAGCTTCAGAAAAAGATCGACCTCAAGCAGGGTCAGTCTATCGATGAGGCTGCGCTGCGCGATGCTCGCCAGGAGATCCAGGAACTCTATCGGAAAAAAGGCTTCACTGAAGCAACTGTGACCTATTCTGTCGGTGCCCCGACAACCGCTGGTATCTCTCCAGTCGTTTACACAATCAATGAGGGCACACAGGGGAGCCTTCGCGAAGTAACTTTCGTTGGGAACTCTGCGATCTCCTCGGCTCGCCTGAAGGGTGTGATGGACCAGAAAGAGAAAGGCCTTCTCACAACATTCCGCGGGGCAGGGCAAGTCGATGCTGAGACGCTGGCCGCTGACGTTCAGGCGATTGAGGATCTTTACCGCGATCAGGGCTTCCTGAATGCTCGTGTGGTCAATGTGGCGCGCAAGCGAGTGGATGCGAAGTATGTCGATGTGATTATCTCAATCGATGAGGGGGATACCTTCCTTGTGGAGAGTTTGAAGATCAACGGCGTTCGCAACCTCTCGCTGGAAGACGAGGTCTTTCCATACCTCAAAACGCAGGCGGGAACCAAGTTTTCTGGTGCAAAGCTGAAGGACGATCTCAAGCTCATCGGCGATCAGTATGGTTCCAAAGGTTACATTGAGGCACGTGTGAACCCTCGCTTCGAGGATGCTGGTGATGGTGCTGTAAACGTTGTTCTCGATATCTACGAGGGAACTGCTTACCAGATTGGCCAGGTCCACATCGAAGGGAACCGTAAGACAAAAGACCACGTGATTCGTCGCGAGCTACCTCTTGAACCCGGTCAGGTTTTTGATTCCAGTCGCGTGCTTGTCACCAAGCGCCGTCTTGAGAATATGAACTATTTCAGTAATGTTGAGATCTCTCCTCTTGATACTGGATACATGGATGAGAAGGACCTCCTTGTCCGCGTGACTGAAAAGCCGACTGGTTCGATCAACTTCGGAGCAGGGATCAGCTCCATCGACAGCGTCACTGGTTTCCTCGAAATCACTCAGTCGAACTTTGATATCGGAAACTGGAAGACTTTCACTGGTGCAGGTCAGCGTTTCCGTCTCAATCTTCGTGGTGGTGACGAGCGTCGCGATTTCTCACTTTCCTTTACCGAGCCTTGGTTCATGGGGCAACGTCTAGCACTCTCTACTGAGCTGTTCTACCGTGACCTTCTCTTTCTCAGTGATCTTTATGAGCAGAGCAATCTCGGTGGTTCGATCTCACTGCGGAAATCGCTCGGCGAGTTCACCTACGGTTCTATCGAGTATCGTGCCGAGAAGATCGAGATCGATGCAGCTGATGGTCTTACGAACCCAGCTTCGATCATTCGCGCCGAAGAAGGCGATTTCTTCAAGAGTTCTGTCGGGTTTAACATCACCCAGGACACTCGTGACAATCTTTTCCTCCCTCGTTCGGGTCATAAGTTTGAGCTTGGTTATGAATTTTCAGGTCTGGGCGGTGACGTGACTGATAACATCCTCACCCTGAGCGTGGCCAAGCACTGGTCACTTCCTATGGATGGTATCTTCAACCTGCATGGTCGTTATCGCCTGTCCAGCGACGGTGACCACCTCTTCACGCGTCATTACCTCGGTGGTGCGAACAATCTGCGTGGTTTCGACTATCGTCAGGTGGGGCCTCGTGATCCGAATAGTAACGATGAGGTCGTCGGTGGTAAGCAGTCCTGGAATGTCACTGCTGAGGCAACTTATCCGATTGTTGAGAAGATCCGTCTCGCTGCTTTCTACGATGTTGGTGAAGTATCTGACGGTCCTGTCGGGACAACAGATCCGGGTGTCCAGTCTAACTGGGGTCTCGGTCTTCGCCTCTTTATCCTTGGAAACTCACCTGTTCGTCTTGATTACGCTTTCCCGATCCAGGGTGATGGTTTCAATGACGAAGGTGGACGTTTCCAGTTCACTATGGGTGCTCAGTGGTAAGCTTGGCGCTTTATGTGCTGAGCCCTGTGGAGTGAAGTTTCGCCCACGACCGATGACCCCGCTCATTATCTGAGCGGGTTTTTCGAGCCTCAGTTCAGTTATTCCTTTCTTTTTCTAAGACATTTTTGTGTGACGCGTCCTAAGGCGTAACACTGATTCGAAACTAAATCGAAGATCGCCAATCATTCTTTCTGAAACCATGATCAACTCCTTCCGTTCTCTTATCATCTCCGCTTGTGCGCTTGTCCTGGCCACTGGAACCACTCTGCAGGCTCAGGATATCAAGATCGCTCTCGTTGACATGCAGGCTGCCCTTGATCGCTATTACAAGACAGAGGTGGAAGTCGGCGAGATCAATGCTCTGGCTGACGAGAAGCGGAAGTCGCTTGACCAGATGAAGGTGGGTATGCAGGAGCTGCAGGACAAGATGGTTGAGCTTGGTAAGACTGTCCAGGACACCTCTTTGTCAGAAAGTGTTCGCAAGGAAGCTGCTGAACAAGGTGGCAAAGTCCGCAAAGAGCTCGACGTGAAAGCCCGTGAATACGGTGAGGCGCAGCGTGCGGCTTCGAATGAATACATGACCGCTCGCTCTGAGATGGAGGGTAAGTTGGTGGCCGAGATCAAGGAGACTGTTAATGCGATGGTTCGTTCGAAAGGGCTCGATCTTGTTTTCGATAAGTCATTTCTTCCTCGCGCCAACAAGGCGATCCTCTTTGCTTCGGATAATGTGATCGATCTGACTGACGAGGTCGTCGAGACGATGAATGCAGGAAAGCCTGCGTCGGCGACAACAGCGAAAGAGTGATTCTTTTTACTTAGAGCATTCTGATAAGATAGCAGGGGGCAGCCGGTTGACGGTGTGCCCCTTTTTTCGGCAGTCAACGAATAGGCACGGAAACCGAAAGGGTATGAAAGCTACGGTAAGGGAAATCACTGATCTAGTTGGAGGTAAGTTATTAGCGGGGCAGGAGGGGCGGGAACTCTCAAATTTCGCTTCGCTCGACCTTGCCCGTTCTTGCTGCGTGAGCTTCTTCGGGAATGAAAAATACCTAGAGCAATTTCGCAACACGGAGGCGGGCGCTATTCTCGTGCCGACCGACGAAGTGATTCCGTTGGCTCCCTCCGATGCAGCGTTGATCCTCGTCGAAAATCCGGTTCTAGCATTTGATCAGGTGTTGAAAGCTTATGGTCCCCAAGCTGTAGAGCATGAGCCAGGCGTGAGTGAAACAGCTTTTGTCGATGCATCAGCCTCTGTCGACCCGACAGCCTGTATCCTGGCGAATGCGACAGTGGCAGCCGGGGCAGAGGTCGGTGCTGATGTTACGGTGGGTTACGGTGCGGTAATCGGCGAAAACTCTGTTATTGGAGCTGGGACACAGATTGGAGCGAATGCTGTGCTCACGGAGGGCAGTGTCGTAGGCTCTCGCGTGATCATTCATGCCGGGGCAGTGATCGGTGCAGATGGCTTTGGATTCGAATTTGTCGAAGGACGCCACCAGAAGATCGATCAGAACGGGATTGTGCGCATCGAGGACGACGTGGAGATCGGAGCAGGCACAACCATTGATCGAGCGCGCTTCGGCGAAACAGTGATTGGAGAGGGGACAAAAGTCGACAACTTGGTCCAGATTGGTCACAACGTAGTGATTGGGAAGCACTGTATCATTGTCGCACAGACCGGGATATCCGGTTCGGCCCGTATCGGAGATTATGTGACGCTGGCAGCGCAGTGTGGTGTGGCTGGGCATTTGCGGATCGCGGATCGAGTCACCTGCGGTGGTCGATCGGGAGTGATTTCGTCGATCGATGAGCCGGGCGGCACCTACTTCGGTTACCCTGCGAAACCTTTGAAAGAAGACCGTCGGGAGAGTATGCACATCAAGAAGCTTGGTGGACTGCTGAAGCGAGTTGCCAGACTGGAGAAGCTTCTCGAAACGGACGATAACTAGTCAGATCTTATGACAAAACGATACCTTTTTGCCGGCAGAGTCCAGGGAGTTGGCTTTCGCTACGCGACAAAACAGTTAGCCAAGGGGTTCGACGTTATCGGGTGGGTGAAAAATCTTTCGGATGGTCGCGTAGAGCTGCAGATCATGGGTGATGATGAGGAAGTGACTGAGTTCATAGAAGAGCTTCATGATTCCCCGCTCGGACACCATGTGCTGGAGCAGGAGGAGTTCACCATACCGGATCTGACAGATGTCGTTGGCTTTGAGATTCGATAACTCAGAGAAAAATTTGATCAGCGGAACCATCTCATGAGCCAGCCTGCCGTCTCAGTCACTCAGCTGACAAAAGTTTTCCCCGTGACAAAGCACCTCCGATTGCGTCGGAAGGGAGAAAAGCGCTTCGTCGTGGCGGTCGATAATCTGAACCTCAACGTCCGGGAGGGTGAGGTTTACGGCCTGATCGGTCCGAACGGATCCGGTAAAAGCACAACGGTAAATTTGATTTGCGGCATCTTTGCGCCTACCGCCGGTTCGATCAAGCTGGACGGAATCGATCTGCGATCTTTGCGTCCAGATCAAAGAGTAGATGCTGGAGTAGCACGCACGTTTCAGAACATTCGCCTATTTGGCGATCTGACAGTTTGGCAAAATTTATGGGTGGCCTGGCGGGACGATGAAAGTGAGCAGGGTGGCCGTTTTTCGAGCTGGTTTGGCACGTCTGGCAGTCGCAGGAAAAGAATCCAGTCGATTCTGGAGTTCTCAAACCTGGGCCAACGAGCTAATGATCTCGCTGCAAATTTGTCTTTTGGTGAGCAGCGCCGACTCGAACTGGCGCGTGCCTACGCGGCGAAACCAAAACTTATTTTACTTGACGAACCCGCGGCAGGGATGAACGCTGAAGAGCTGCAGGATCTGCGTGATCGAATTCTTTTCTTAAAAGAGAACGGTGTAACCGTGTTGTTGGTTGAACACGTGATGGAACTGGTGATGTCAGTGACTGACCGAATAACGGTGTTGAATTTTGGGCGGGAGATAGCGCACGGACTACCAGAAGAGATTCAACAAAATCAGGTAGTTCAGGAAGCGTACTTCGGTTCAAGCGAAAACGCGGGATAAAAATAATGCTGACAATACATAATCTCGTTACGTCGCACGGATTGATACAAGCGCTTAAGGGCGTGTCACTCGAAGCGAAAAGTGGTGAGATCACTTGCATACTAGGTCCGAATGGCGCTGGTAAGACCACATTGATGTTCTCAGTGGCTGGCATATTGAAACCCAAATCAGGCAACGTCTCTTTGCTTGGCGACTCAATCACTAGAATGAGTGCGCCCGATATATTGAAACGCGGGTTGGCACTGGTGCCCGAGAACAGGTTGGTATTCCCTGAGATGTCTGTGCTAGAAAATCTTATGGCCGGTGCATATTCAAGGCCTAAATCGGAACAAACAGCGGTCGAGAAAGACATCGATGACATCTATCACCGATTCGATGTCTTAAAGAAGCGCAAAGATCAACGCGCGGGCACGTTATCCGGAGGTGAACAACAGATGCTCGCACTCGCGCGGGCGTTAATGGCAAAACCAAAAATGCTGTTACTTGATGAACCGTCAGTGGGGTTGGCGCCACTGATAGTTGATCAAATATTTGAGATCATTTCCGGATTGCGGCAGGATGGGATATCAATATTGCTGGTAGAACAAAACGCCAGCAAAGCGCTCAAAGTGGCTGATTATTTCTATTTACTCGATCAGGGCATGGTCACTTTTGGTGGTACACCGGATGAAATCGAGGGTGACGATTTAATTCGCCGAGCCTATTTGGGTGGCGAGGCGGCATAGAGGCGTGTGAGTGGATTTTTTGCAAACCACAATAGACGGCCTTCTGATTGGCGGTACCTACGCCATGATTGCACTGGGTTTCACAGTAATCTTTGGTGTATTCAAGCGCATCAATCTTGCCTTTGGGTCCTGTCTGTTGTTCGGTGCAGCTCTGGCAGTCTGGCTGCAGCCACAGTTCAACTATGGTGCAATTGGTTTATTCGTCACAACAGTCGCCGGTGGGATGATTGCGAGTGCTTATGTTGAAAAATTATGTTTTTCACCACACACCGGACGTCACCAGGCCAATGCGTCAATGATCGCCAGTTTTGCTATATGGATGCAACTGGACGAGGTATCAATACGGTTATTACCCGATCGCACCCACGCCTACAAAGGCGTCGCTATTAGCGATATGGAAATTGGTGCATTGATTTTCCGATCTGATCAATTTCTAGTGTTAATAACGTCGCTATTTATTTTAATTACCCTCTATCTGTTGATGCGTTTAAGTCGATTTGATATTCAAATTGGTGCAGTTTCAGAGAACATGGTGCTTGCAAAAACACTGGGTCTGCCAGTTGAGCGCATTGGAACAATGGTGTTTATTTTGGCAGCGTTGACTGGTGGCATCGGAGCCTTTCTGGTGTTGTCATCAGATGGTTTTGTCACACCACTGTTCAGTCTGTGGGCGACATTCAAAGGCCTCACAGCAATAATGATCGGGGGTTTGGGTTCGCTACATGGAGCCGTGATCGGCGGATTAATACTCGGTGTACTGGAGACTCATGCCACATATAGCTTAGGCAGTGAGTATAGAGACATCGTAACCTTTGGACTGTTATTTCTGGTGCTGATTATGCGCCCTGCCGGTCT
>JAHDFZ010000077.1:1781-2114 GCA_020627905.1 Verrucomicrobiota bacterium | reverse complement strand
CATGGCTAATGAGAGGTTGTGAACATGAGTCTTTACACAATCTCGGTCTTGACGAATATAGGCTTAATCTCATTTCTGGCCCTATCTGCTTATTTAATCCTGATTGTCGGTGAGGTGAGTTTTGGTCAACAAGCATTCTTCGGTATCGGCGCTTACGTCGCTGCGGCGGCTACGACTATTTTTCAGTTTGGTCTATTTCCAGCGTTGCTGTTTGCAACTCTAGCAGGGTCAGTGGTCGCATTTTGCCTTGCGCGACTTACGATCTCGCTTTCCAGCTTCTTTTTTTCTATTGCCACACTGGCATTCGCAGAATTATTTCGTTTAACGCTGTTG
>JAHDFZ010000077.1:0-1771 GCA_020627905.1 Verrucomicrobiota bacterium | reverse complement strand
ATGGTTATAAGACCGGTCCCGATGGACCTGAGGGATTCGAGAACATTCGCTGGACGTTTGAGCACAATATTTCATCAGCTGAGTTCTTATTCTGGGTGATAGTGGCACTTGCGCTTACGATTGTGTCGCTTTTTGTCGCTGAGCGTACTACTACTTTTCGCGCAGCTCGGCTGGTAGGTGATGACCCGATTTTGGCACAGGCCCAGGGACATTGTCCCGCTATCTATAGAGTTTTTTTCATCAGTATCGCTGGTGGGTTAGCGGCCCTTGGTGGCGCATTGTTCGCTCATCACAGCACTTACATAGAGCCGGCCATGTTTTCTGTGATGCTCGGTGTGCACGGATTGGCCTATGCAGTTATTGGTGGGCTTGCAGTTCCGTTGGGGCCGATCATCGGTGTCATTTTCGATATCGGCCTGCTAGAGAGCGTTCGAGCAGTTTCGGCTTACCGGATGATTGTTTTTGGTGGCGTTATCGCCCTATTTTTAATTTTGTTACCACAGGGGTTGCTCAGTCCTCGAGTCGTACGTCTGCTTCGAATGAAAGGCAAACGGCAATGTTGAGTTTACATCGTATCACCTGTAGTTATGGTCCCGTTGAGGTGCTGTCTGATGTGTCTGTCAAACTAAAGCCCGGCTCACGATTGGGATTGTGTGGCACCAACGGTAGCGGTAAATCTACCGTTATCAATATAGCCAGTGGATTTGTTAAGCCCATTCGCGGTGAAATTTTCATTGACCAAGAGCCATTCACCGGTAAGCCACCGTGGTACTTCGCCAGGGCTGGAATAGTACGTACTTTTCAAATACCACGGTTTATGTCTTCAGTGGTGCTTGGAAAACAGTTGGGAACAACAAAATTGGCCATTGAGCGGGGGCGAGCCATAGTTTCTGACTGTGGGATTGCACACTACAACGATGCTTTTAAAGATGAGATCCCACTTGTTCCGTTAAAAATATTCGAGATCGCACGATCAATAGCAGTGCAACCAAACGTATTATTGCTAGATGAACCATCGGCTGGTCTTTCTCAATCTGACGCAACGAATTTGTTCGAAGCAATTACACGACATTTGAACAAGACCTGTTCTTTAATAGTGGTGGAACACCGACAGGATTTCATGCGTCGCTTAGCCGATCAGGTTGTTGAGTTGATCGACGGTAAGTTTGTCAGCCAACCAGGGATCATCTAAAAATGCTCTTCATCGAAAATCTGACAGTGCGCTATGGATCGATTGTCGCAGTAGATCATGTAAACCTAAGCGTCGCTGCCGGTGAAGTATGTGTTGCTAATGGTGAGTTCGGAGCTGGCAAATCAAGTTTACTAAAAGCCATTATTGGCATGGTACGCAGTACTGGTACGATGAGCCTTGCCGGGTGTTTGATAAAACGACCCAATCCGAAAGCTATGGCATCGGCGCGTGTGTCTGTCATGCCAGATGGGCAATCGGTGTTTCAACAACTCAGCGTTCGCCAGAACATTGAATTGTCACTAAACAGAACACTGAGTCGTGACGACGAGCTTCTTATTCAGTCAATTTTCCCCGACCTGAATAGATTTATCGATGAATCCGCCTACGTGTTAAGCGGAGGCCAACGACAGATGTTGTCGTTTATTCGAGCAGTGATCAGAAAACCCAGTGTACTGTTGCTCGACGAACCGACAATTGGGCTTGCTCAAGACGCCCTTGAAACGTTATATCACACCGTTAAACGGTTGGCAGAGGAGGGCACCGCCGTGCTGGCACTGGAACAGACCAATACGCTAAATG
>JAHDFZ010000076.1:4387-13939 GCA_020627905.1 Verrucomicrobiota bacterium | reverse complement strand
CGGTCGCATCCTTGGGATGGGAGACGTCGTCAGTCTGGTCGAAAAAGCCGCTGAGGCGATCGATGAAGACGAAGCCATGCGCATGGCGGAGAAGATGAAGAAGGCCAGCTTCGACTTCGAGGATTTCCTCAGCCAGATGCGCATGATGAATAAGCTGGGCGGCATGCAGGGGATGCTCAGCATGCTTCCCGGTGTTGGAGGGAAACTGAAAGACCTCGACATGGACGAGAAGCGCATGAAGCACATCGAGGCCATCGTCCTCTCCATGACGACGGATGAGCGCCGACGCCCAGAGATCATCAAGGCCTCGCGCCGCAAACGGATCGCAGCTGGCAGCGGCACCTCTGTGACCCAGGTGAACTCGTTGCTGAAACAGTTCGGTCAGATGCGAAAGCTCATGCGAAATAAGGGTAAGATGAACCAGATGATGAAGCAGCTGGGTGGCGGCAAAATGCCCGGGATGGGCGGAGGGAAACTTCCATTCTAAAACGACCCCGAAAAAACTCCCCAACGTTTTTGGGACAGGCGGGCTTGCGGGAATCGACAAAAGCCACTGAAGAGAGTCTGCTAGTTCCCGTCTCCCCACCGTAGCCGCCCCTATGTCCGAAACCCGCAAAGTCCCCCCTCCTGCTCCTGATGAAGAGCAGGAACTATGGGAGAAGCGGAACCCCCAGCTGTTCCTCCTGTTTCGCATCTTTTTTAACTCCCGCTTTTACTACCCAGTATACGCCCTGATGTTCATCGACTTCGGGCTGACGCAGGAGCAGTTTGCTACGCTGAATCTCGTGTGGGCGATCACCATCGTCCTGCTGGAGGTGCCTAGCGGTGCGCTGGCAGATCAGCTGGGGCGCCGGCCTCTCATCATCGGCGCCACCTTCCTGATGGTCATCGAGCTGGCCATCATGCTCTTCATGCCAGTGGTAGATAGATCATCGCTAGATGAAACAGCGACCAAAAGCGCTGTCGCTCTCCTGTTCTCTGTTTTCATCATCAACCGCATCATCTCCGGTGCGGCGGAGGCAGCAGCCAGCGGTGCTGATGAGGCTCTCACCTATGACTCGCTCCCCCTTGCGACCCGGGAGAGTGCCTGGCAGCAGCTGACGGCACGCCTCATGCGCTGGCAGTCCATCACCTTTATCGCCATTACGCTCATCGGTGCTTTCACCTATGACACGGAGCAGATGAATCAGCTCCTGCTCACACTAGGATGGACTGGGGAGCTGGAAAAGGCTCAAACGCTAAAGTTTCCCATTTTCCTCACCTTTCTGATGTCGTTAGGAGCGCTCTTTGCGGCCTTTCGCATGATTGAGCCGCCCAGCTTCCAGAAGCCTGACCATCCCCACCTCGGGAGTGCGCTGAAGGACAGCTTCCGGAGGACGTTCGCCGCAGGCCGCTGGGTGCTGGCTACTCCTGCTGCTCTGATGCTTCTGCTAGTCGGACTCGCTTTTGACAGCATCATCCGTCTTTACTACACGGTGAACTCGATCTGGCTGGACGTGCTTGGCTTCCAGCCGGCTTCGTTCGGGGTGATCAGCGTAGTCGGAAGTATCTTCGGCTTTTTCACCGCTACCTGGGGAGCTAAGTTGATCGCGGCCAAAACCCCGGGGTTCAACTTCCGGCTGATCGCCATGCTCACCTTCATAGGGATCGCCAGCTTTGCCTTCCCCATCCAGTTCTGGTCAGTGATTTTCCTGCCGACCCTCTGGGTGGGCATGCGCCTGCTGCACTATTTCCTATCAAACTACCTGAATCGCGTCACCCCGGAGGAGAACCGCGCGACGGTGCTGAGTTTTCGAGGCATGACGATGAACCTCACCTACGGCCTTGTGACATGGGCCTACGGGAAACAGGCTGGTTACTTCCGCGAGCAGGACGCAGCGCAGACTCTGGAGACAGAGGAGGAGCGCACCCGCTACGCCTTCACAGAGGCTGCCGAGTGGTGGTGGGTATACCTGCTGGCCGTCATCATCGCGCTCTGGGCTTTCCGCGCCCTCATTCTCCGTCAGCGCTGGGCCGCTATGCTGCAGGAAGGAAAAGAAAAACTGCAAAATGGAGGCTAATCGAGACCGACGAGTCATCGCCATCGCGGCAATGGGTGAGGGGCGCGTGCTTAGCGATGCCGAAACCGGAATCCCATGGGATCTTCCAAGGGATCGGGCTTTTTTCCGGCAGCAGACACAGGGTGAAAAGCTGCTTCTCGGGCGGGTGACTTATGATGAAATGCGCGGGTGGTTTCGCGAGGGACATCTGCCCTGCGTCGTATCGCGGACCCCTGAAGAGCTCGCCTTAGCGGATCTCCATCATTTAGCTGCACGAGCGGTGGAAAGCGCCATCACGGCTCTTCACGAGAGACGCAGCGGTCCGATCTTCGTATGTGGAGGTGCCGCTATCTACCAGGCCGCCCTCCCCTTGTGTGATGAGCTGCTCCTCACCCGAGTGGAGGGCCAGTTCAACGGTGACCGTTTTTTTCCTGCGTGGGAATCTGAATTCCAGCGAGTCTCACAGGAGCGCTTCGAGGCGGATGAGGAGAATGCTTATGCGATGAGGATGGAGCGGTGGATCCGCCTCGGTGGCTGATTATAGCGTGGGTGTGGGAGTGAAACTCCAACTCACTATCGTAGCTTGTGGAACGACTGGCGCACGCAGGGCCGGAGACCCTGCGTATCGATGTCGTCCACGCACTGGCAGGGGCGAAGCAGGTGAACGCAGGGACAGGAGCCCCTGCATCCGGAAGGACGACATCTCGACCTCCATAGCCTTGACGGAGGGGGGCTGTCGTCTCTGCATTATTGTGGGCCACCTAAATCACGGTCCTGATTCGTCGATCATCCAGCTTGACCCTGCGCAGCTTCACTTCGCATCGGTAGAAGCGCGCGCATGCAGAGAGGAAAACTGGAGTTCCACTTCTCGCGAATCTTTCTTTCCTCTGGCTCGTCCATCTTCTACAGTCGCATTCATGATCCCAAAGACAGTTTTCCATCTCTGCTGCGCCCTTGCTTTCGGGTGGGTGGCAACCGCTCAGGAACTTCCTCCCGCTCAGCCTGCGCCGAATCTGCGGCCTACCCTGGAACTCATCTACGATACCTGGCAAAGATCTCTGAATGAAAAAGACCTCGCCACCTGGCAGCAGGTGACGGCCCGTTCCCGCCAGATGGAGACACAGAACCGCATCGTCTCCCAGCAGCTTCCCTTCCCGGCGACACTCCTCAACGATCCGATCGGTGCGCCAAGCCTGGCCGGGCTAACAGCACTCGGAGCCTTCAGCACGGGGCAGAGCGCCAGCTCAGTCTATTACGGCAGGGTAAACTTCGGCGAAGCTGCTGGGGGCGAGGTGCCCAACAACGTCATCGTTCTTCAATTTCTCAAAGATGGCGGTGTCTGGAAGTTCGACACTCTGCGACTGGTGAAGTTCGGCCCGGATGGCGATTTGCTGGGGCAACTGCGTGCCGGCGACCTCAGCTTCCTCAGTGGCCCCGAGTTCCAGCCTGCGAGAGAACTCCCGAGGGTCCAACCTCCGGTCACACGTCCCGACTTCGTAGCTGAGGCATGGGTCGGTGCTGTCGGTGCCAAGGTCTCCGTGTCGATCAACGGGAACCCAGCAAGTGAATTTGCGAACGCTCGCTCCTCCGAGCTCCTGATGGGCGGCGTCCGGCGGGGAACCAATCGACTGACGATTCAAGCACAGGCAAATCCGAAAGTTTCCGATGATACAGGCCCCGAAATCATCGAAGTCGGAATCTACGCAGCACCCAACGCGCAGTCGCCAGCGAAGCGGGTATTCTACGAAAAAATCCCCGCTACTTCCACCACTCAGACCTTCGAGCGAGCCTTCGTAGTGGAATAAAATTGGGCGGGGTCTTTAATCCAGCCCCAGCTTCTTCAGCTTTGGCGAGATCACTACCCTGCAGTAGGGGTTGCGATCTTTATTCAGGCGATAGTAGTCCTGGTGGTAATCCTCCGCCTCCCAAAAGGTAGACGCAGCCGTGATCTCAGTCACCGCCGGATCATCGTAGGCTCCGCTCCCGTCGAGTGCTTTCATGGATGCCTCAGCGATTTCTTTCTGCTCGTCAGAATGGTAGAAGATCGCAGATCGATACTGCGGTCCGCGATCGGCCCCCTGCTGGTTCAGAGTCGTCGGATCATGCGCCTGCCAGAAGACGTCGAGGAGTTCTGAAAATGAAATTTTCGTTGAGTCATAGAGCACCTCGATCACTTCAGCGTGCCCTGTCGTCTTCGTGTTGATCTGCTCATAAGTGGGATTCTCAACATGCCCTCCCATGTAGCCGCTCTTCACATCGAGGACTCCTTCCAGGCGCTCCATGACCGCCTCCGTGCACCAGAAACAGCCTCCTGCCAGGGTGGCGATCTCTTCGTTCTCTTTCAGATTTGTAACGCTTTTTGTCATAGGGGCTTTTTCCACATTCGCCGCCGGCTTCTGCTCCTGCGCACAACTGACGATCGGAACCAGAAAAGTGGCCACTACAAGGCCATGCCAGAAACTGAAACGAGACGGATTATTTTTCATACGGCGACAAGCGTCTCACAGGCGTCTTTTTGTTTCAAGAGCGCAAGCAGGGACGTGATCCTATCAGATCTGAGAATCCCGCAAGACCAGGTCACACTTTTCCAACTGTATCCCGTTGACCAACGGATAATTATCCGATAAAAATGGCAGAGTTATCTTGTTTATCGCATGCCGCGTCCGAAAAACACGACTGAAACAGTCCAGATCACCTTGTCGACAACGGCACAGGTGAAAGAGCTGTTGGAGGAGTTGTCGAAGACCGGCTTTTACGGGAAAAACGCCGCCGACACCGCCCACATGCTGCTGAAAGAAAAGATTCGAGACCTCCAGAAGGAGGGGCAGGCGCCCTCCCCGAGCTTTCGATAGTTTTTCTGCCCCCTCCCCATTCACCTTTGGACCGCCAGACCCACCCTATGATCTCTCAGCCTCGATCTTCTTCACCAGCGGTTTCGGCCGGAGATCAGCCATCCCTGTTTGAGGAATTCCCCCCTCATGCTGAGGAAGCTCGATTGCAGGCTGTGCAAGACCTAGTGCATGAATTAGCGGGAGAGTTTCCGGAACTCTCCCAGCTGCTTGCCATCTCGGCGGGCGGAGACCACTTCTGCTCCGGTGGTCAGAACTGATTTCGCTTTCCTCCGATCGCGGTCGCACAAATGCGGCGAATGCTCTTGTCACAGGAGGGGCTGTTTCTGTTATACTTTCATAACAATGAGTTTCCCTCGCACCATTACATCATGCGGCGTCCCGATTTTTATCCTTTTTTTATCGGTCTGCGCCATGTCACCCACCAGCTGGGCGATCGACTACAAATCAGAGATTCAGCCCATTCTGAATAAAAAGTGCTTCAAATGCCATAGCGGCCCTCGTTCGAAAGGAAAACTGCGGATGGAGAGTGAGAGCTATTTTTCGAAGAGAATTGGTGGCGACAAGCCCTTGATCATCCCCGGTGACCCCGCCAACAGCGTGCTTCTGATCAAAGCGAGCATGCCACGCTCCAATGATGAGGCAATGCCTCCTCCACCAGCCCGTGAGAGAGGCGCAGAAGCCATGACCAGCGCTGAGCTGCAGCTCGTGAAGGCCTGGATCGCGGCCGGTGCGTCCTTTGAAGAAGGTGACGCCGCCACGGAAACATCAACTGAGTCTGCTCAACCGGCTGCGGCTAAGGTGTTCCACACGTGGACAAACACCGAGGGCAAGAGCCTGGAGGCAGCTTTCCTCGGCGTGGATGGCGCCAACGTGCAGCTCGAGGGGCGCGACGGAAAGGTCATTTCCTACCCGATTCAGAGCTTAAGCGAAAAAAGCAAACAACTCGGGCGCGAGTTACTCCAGAAATCGAAATAGGCTCGACGAGCTTCGATTGCCGTGGCATGAAGTCACGGAATCTCTTTCGTAAAGAGATTCCAGCGACGACTCATGAACCTTCGGCATTTGGAGCTTTTCTATTTCACCGCCCGAGCCGGGGGGATCTCGGCAGCCATCGGCACTCTGCGCCAGCCGATCCGCCAACCTGCACTGAGCGCGCAACTGCAAACACTCGAGGCAGATTTAGGAGTCCGTCTGTTTCACCGTCGCCCGTTTTTTCTCACTCCCGCAGGGGAAGAGCTGTTCGACTATATCGAGCCTTTTTTCCAGGGCCTGCCAGACGTGTGCCAGAGGCTAGCTGAGACAGAGGAGCATTCGCTGCGCATTGTTGCCGGCCCTTCGACTTTCTCGACCCATATCCCGGAGGTCCTCAGGCAGCTCAAAACGGAAGAACCGAAACTGAACCTGCGTCTGCAGGAGTCGCCAGGCTCGGAAGCGATCCTCGAATGCATGCGGAATCAGGAGGCTGATCTCGCCATCTGCGCCATGCAGCTGGAGCAGGCTGATAGCCTGACAGGATTCACCTGTCGCAAGCTGACGGAAATACCTCTCGGACTGCTCGTGCCTGGATCCTGTCCCTATAAATCTCTGGAGGGAATCCCGCGCTCGGATGACGGAATGTTGACGGAACCACTCATATCCCTGCCTCGGGCAGAGATCGCAGCGAGCCTCTTTCAGCAGGGCCTGCGAGACCTCGGCCTGATCTGGCGCCCGTCTATCGAAGTGACCGACTTCGGCACAGTTGCTGCCTACACCCTGGGTGGTTTCGGAATTGGCATAACGACTCGTATACCAGGGCAGGCTCTGCCGGATGGGCTCAGACTGGTCGATTTACCTCCAGCCTTTCCACGTCTCGCTATTTTTGTGATTGTGAATAAGCAGACGACACCTCCGTCTAAACGATTCGTCGAGCTACTGGAGAAAAAAGCGCGAGATGTATTTTCATGATTCGCCGTTCCAGGACTTGCAAGCTCGGCAGGATTCGGGAAACTGTTCCCCTGATTAGCCCGGTTTTATTACATGTTTGGCAAGAAGCGTCTGGAGACATTTTTAACAGCTGCTGTCGTAGCGTGGTTCCAACTGAGCCTGTTACTCAGCGGCCCTGCTACGGGCGAAGATGGGTCGCCAATTGAATCGATAAAGCCGCCTCGACTGATCGTCGCTCTGGGAGAAGCCCCCAGGCACTTCGCTTTTGCCACATCGAGTCGCGTCTATTATTGAGATGCTGATGGTCGGCTGAAGTCAGCCTCACTCGACGACACGGCGGGCCAGCAGCCTTCCATTGTCACCAGCGCACTCGGGAGCACAGGTGACATTCTTCCCCTTTTCGGATCCTTGTTCACCTCGACCAGCAGAGGTCTCTGGGAGATCTATGACGAAAACTACGACGGCCAGGCAGATGCCCCGCCGGAGCTGCTCGTTCCTCTGACGCTGGCAGATCATGATCATCGGAAGCTAATCGGGCCTGTTTTGCATCCTTCAGGGCGAGTCTACTGGGCACACGGGCCAGCCACCTGGGCCCTGCGCGACAACTATGATGGAAGTCTTCTGAAGTCAGGAAACCACCCAGCCCTATGGAGCGCTGAGATTAATGGTGATTTCCCCCGAATGGAGGCCACCTTTATCGACAGCCGCGTCACCCACATCGCTATCACCCCCACAGGGCTCGTCCATTTGACCCTATTGAGCACGGGCACGGATGGCGATGCAGAGACCCCCACCGTGATTCAGCATGCCATCCCTTCGCTGTATGTTTCCGCCAGAAATCCAGAAGCCAGCTACACCAGCCTTCAGCAGCGCCACCCGGAACTCATCGTCCAGCACATAGGAAGTCACCTGGCCTCTGATCGGACAACACACGCCAGGAGCCTTTTCAGTTCTCGCTATGACCTGAGATTTTCACCCACTTTCCCCGGACTATTTCTGAACGACCGCCCGGTATCCTCCTATGGAGCTTTTCTGATTTCGGCCGCCAAATGGGATACCGGCGGCAGGCTGAGACTCTCCGGCAGTAGACTCAATCGAGAAGGAACGGAGCTGAGGACCGGTATCTGGAGCCGGCGCATGACGATCGACAGCCTCGGATCTAACATACGCATCAAGGAGTCCGACTGGGAAAGACTAAGCGCCGAAAAACTGACGAGCCTTTTGTCTGTCCGGGACGATTCCACACGCTTTCGAGCCGTGACCGAATTCGCCATTCGTGGCGATTCGTCGCTTGAGACACTGCGCGAGGTGATATCCGACAGCACGAGCTACACACCCGATCAGAGAGTAGGTGCCATCTGGAGTCTAGCCCGGCTCAAGTTCAGCGAATCAGCCGACCTCCTGCACGAGGCGGTAAACGATGAGAGTGAGAACGTCAGACGCACTGCTTACCATGCAATCGCATCCAGCCGTTCAAACGAGAAGATTATCGCAAATTCACCTGCCGAACGAGCCATCGAAGAAGCACGCAACCTCAAAATCCTCACATCGCTCCATCAAAGACTCCCTTTGGAAAACGGCGAAGCTCGTCTAGCACTACTGACAGCCATGCAGGCAGTCGGCTCTGAAAGGTCACTTGTCCCACTAGCTGAAGCGCTGGAAGCCTTCAGCAACTCCAGCTCCGGCGCAGGCGACGCCGATTTTGGTAAAAGCATACACCAGTCCCTCGTTGCAAGCTTGATGCAGCTGGACTCGTCAGCAGAGCTCATGGAAAGGTGGAAAACAAAGATCGAAACAGCCAGTCTCCCGAGAGGGGCTCTGACCATCCTAACGTCAGATCCATCCAGTGCTTTTTCGATTACTGACCTTCTCAACTACGTCGAAGCCACTGCTGCATCTGCGCCGGCAAGTCGAGGAGCTCTCCTCGACGAATTATCCGGACTGACGCCTCTTCATCCAGAGTGGGACGCCGCACTTGCCAATCGTTTTTTTCAATGGGAGGAAGCCACCGAGCCGGGCGCAGAGTATTATCAGGCCGCGATAAAGGTGATGTCGAAGGATCTGATCTCGACTCCACCGATGATGGCCTACCTCACGCATTTACTTGTCTCAGACTCCCCCCCTGAGACGAGTGTATTGCCTACGGAAAAGCAGAAATTTGCAGCCACCCTTCTCTCCACGACCTCCGCTAGCCTTGTAGCCCCACAAGAGTGGAACGAGCCACTGCTTTCCCTCATGGAACGCTACGACCCGGGCCAGCCAGTATCTGAAGATGAAAATCTCAGTGCGCTCAACACAGGTCTCCTGCTCCTGACACAGATCCAGGAGCGCGCCCCCTTTGCCAGTAGAGTCACAGACCTAGAAAATGACTGGCCACAACTCGACAATCTTTCTCGCTGTCTTCTGATCCGCACCATTAGCAACTGGATCGGCCGAATTCGAGAAGATCATTTTGCATTCCTGCTCGAAAACTACCAAAGTCTTAGCGCTGACCCCTCATGTGCGTCTCAACTGGAACACCTCTTTGAAAACGGTAACACCCTCAGCAAGCAGCAAGTTGTCGCCCTCCTGCAACTACGTGACGAACAGGATGTTTCGCTACTCTCCCCATCCGTTACGCAGCAATTTTCCTGCTTCTCCTACGAGCCTTCAGATCTAGCCCGCTGGCTGAACCAGCAGCCAACCACGCTTAGCCAGCAGGAAATGCTTACCCCGCTATTTGCCATGATGGCCTCATC
>JAHDFZ010000076.1:0-4377 GCA_020627905.1 Verrucomicrobiota bacterium | reverse complement strand
GGAAACGAAACAATGGGTGAATGAGTGGCTGAACGAAAGAGAAACCAGGACGGAACCTGACGACGCAACCGCAGCGGTAGAACCTCAACCCAAGGCAACCTCGGACCAGGACGAAACAACATCAGAGGAATGAAGGCTAGACATATCGAGACCTCATGGATCGGTAGAATCGACTACACCACCGGTCTGGGGAGACAGCTTGCTCTCGTCGAGGCGCGGCAGAAACAGGAAATTGATGACACAATCCTGCTGCTTGAGCATGAGCCAGTCTATACGATCGGACGGACTCGTGACCGTTCCAGCCTCAGAGACCAAGAGTCCCTTCCCTACCCCATCATCGAGACTAACCGCGGCGGCCAAGCCACCTTTCATGGCCCTGGTCAGCTGGTAGGCTACTTCATTCTCGACCTGACGAATTACGGCAAAGACCTGCATACCTTTCTTCGCGCTATCGAGCAGGCTCTCATCGACTATGCCATCAGCCTGGGCATCCCGGCCGAGCGGCGGGAGGGTCTGACTGGTGTATGGGTTGAGGAGCGCAAGCTGGCGTCCATCGGCATCGGAGTAAAACGCTGGGTGTCCATGCATGGGTTCGGACTCAATGTAAGCGATGACCTGCACGGCTACGACGCTATCACCCCCTGCGGCATATCAGATGTGACGATGACATCGCTGAGCCGGGAACTTGGTGAGGACCTTAAGATTGAAACAATAGCGGATACTCTGAGACCGTTTATTGTGAGCAGCCTGAACACACTGCCAATAGCTGGTTCAGGAATCTAAAGGGCTCTGGCCACGTCTGAAAAAACGCAAAATCGCCCGCTGAATTGATGAAACCTAGTGAGGTGTTCGGACACGGCTCGAATCGCTCCATCCACCACTGATTCCCATCGATTCGGCGCAATCGCACGCTGTCCCCCTCGGCATAAAATAACTCAGCCATCCAACGCGAGTTAGGGTAATGCCACATGAGGACATTACTGACCTGTGAAAATTCAATACTGGTCACCTCAGCTTTCCCCTCATCATTGAGGAACTCCCAGTAGTTCCTTCCTGTCTCGGCAAAGTGATATTTGATAGACAGTTCCGAATCGACCTCCGTGCACCGGAGAAAACGCCAGGAGCCTATCAAGCTAGCTGTAAACGGCGCCTCCAGATCATCCATCGATGCTAGAACCGCTTCCGGACACCTCCGGTGAAGTAGAGTCCGTTCTCGATTTCGAGAGGGAAGTTGCCTGACGCAGCTTCGAATTCGTCCTCACGATTGAACTCGAACCCGATGTCGAAGTAAGACCACCAGTCATCCCGCAAGCGCGATTCTACGCCAATACCCGCCCGAAGGGCTGAATAATTGTATACGATATCTTCCCCCTGATCGACGATATTCCAACTGCCACCGGCGAAGGCCAATTTCCCTGACAGCAGCAAGTCCCTGCTAGCCGCATAAGTAACTTGTGCGCGAGGGAAGGTAAGAGCGATGGAGAGTTGATCATTTGGTCTGACAATCGCCCCAAGCGCTGGGAGAAATCGCTCATCCCCCAAGTCTCTCGTGTAAACACCACCAAACGCGACATCAACATACTGATTCCAGCGGTATGAAAGGAGCGCCATCGCTGTGAAACCTACATCATCGCTCCCTAAGTCCTCAAAGTCGGAATAGACACCTGGCGCTAAGCGAGCCCAAAGCGACCAGCGGGGTGACAGCTGCTTCCGGAAGTTCACCGGAATCTCGATTGAGTGCAGGGTAAACTCGGAGAAATCGAAAAAGGTGCGTGTTTCGACCTTATGGTTTCTATACCGAATTCCTGCAGTGAGTAGAGTTTTAGGCTTATTCACAATCGGAAAATCGGCGGCGATACCAAATTCCCGCAGGCTGAACTTGTCCCCCGCCCCATCCGAAAAGTCAGCATCAAAAGTCTGCAGATAATAAGCAGAAGCAACTGTGTAGTTCGGAATAAAGGAGTCGTTCAGTCGAGCTTGCGCTTCAGGTGTCGCGACACCCTGTCCAGCAAGCCCCAGCCCTGGAATCACGAAATTTTCGCCTTCATAGAATGGCTCTTCCTCCTGCGCCGCCAGAAATACTGGACCACCCAGACACAGGAACAAAATGGAGTAACAGAAACGGTTCATCCTCGAAGCGATCTTACACCAAGATGAAAAAATGCACGCAGAAAATTCATCCAAGTCGTCGTGTTCGACACGCGGGTTTATCACCATTTGTCGAGACTCAGCATGGGTGGGAATCGATGAAGCTACCTACGGCTCCTTTTTTCTCGTTGGTTTAACGAGTCGATCGGCCGCGTCGAAAGACAGAGCCTCATCAGGCGTCATGTAGAAATATCGGTATGAACGATCAGATAACCATTCTTTTGGCAGGTCCGCGTGTGTCTCAAAATGCCTGAGATAGCGGGCCTCCATCTCGTCTAATTCGTCACGATCCAAGGAATGGAAGCCGAGAATCGTGTTCGGATAGACTAACCGCTCTCCCGTGGCAGCCACTAAGAGCATCAGTCCGGCAGAATGAACCTCTCCTAAGGCGTGGACGTTAACAGGAGCAGCAATACTGTCCATAGTGTCTACGATAGCAAAAAGATCCGACTCCCAACCTCCCTCACTTCTTAGATAGAGGTCGATTGGGCGTGAGCTATCCCTCGACTCCAGAACGAGCAGTTTAGTTATGATTTCGCGGCCCGAAACCGCATTAAAATCACTCGTAAGCACGATGGCTCTGCCATCGAGCAGCTCATTCTCCAGCTCGGTATTTTTTGGGAAAACGCCAGCATCGGCGGCATAATCGATGAAATCTTCGATGTCATCGGGCGCGGCTTGGGCTATGGCCGCTAACGAGCCAACCACGAACACGAGGAATGCCGTCATAGTGACGACCAATGCAACTATGCCGAAGATAATGAAAACAGGTATTCTCTTATCCATATCAAAGGCCGACTGATTCCTATAAAAAAAGCCGACCCTAGACTTAGGGTCGGCGACTTTCAGGAATTCGTCTGAGCAGAGTAGATCAAGCAAGCTCCTTGTCGATGTCGAGAGCGGTGAGATCCCCGACCACTTCGTCTGCTACAGACTCGAGGTCTTCATCTGTTGGTTCGAGATCGTCCTCTTCAGCGATGTAAGGATCAGCCAACTCGTCAACACGGATGCTACGCTTCGTGTGGAAACCACTACCAGCAGGGATCAGGTGACCCATGATGACGTTTTCTTTGAATCCGCGAAGCTCATCGACCTTTCCGAGCGTTGCTGCTTCGGTCAGAACACGTGTTGTATCCTGGAAGCTTGCTGCGGAGATGAAGGAATCTGTCTCAAGAGATGCCTTGGTGATACCGAGCAGCACAGGCTCGCCTTCGGCTGGCTTACCACCCTGCTCTTCGATATCAGCGTTCACTGTCTCGAAGGTGGTGCGCTCGACCTGATCACCCCAGAGGAACTCCGTGTCTCCTGGATCGGTGATGCGGATCTTACGCAGCATCTGACGAATGATGATCTCGATGTGCTTATCGTTGATCTCCACACCCTGCAGACGGTAAACGTCCTGGACCTCACTAACGAGGTGCTCCATGAGGGCGTGCGAACCAAGAATATCAAGAATATCGTGAGGAATCACCGCACCTTCGGTCAGCTTCTGGCCTTTGTGGACCATGTCACCAGGCTGCACCAGGTAGTGCTTACCAAGCGGGATGAGATGCTCTTCCTGCTCACCTGATTCGGGGTCCGTAACAAAAAGCTTACGTTTCGCGCGGATCGTTCCACCGAGGGATACTTCACCGTCGATCTTGGCGATCTCAGCAACTTCCTTCGGCTTACGAGCCTCGAAAAGCTCAGCCACTCGAGGAAGACCACCAGTAATGTCTTTCGTCTCGGAAACCTTACGCGGTGTCTTAGCCAGCTGGTCACCAGCTTCGATCTTCTGCCCTTCTTTCACAGAAAGGTGGGCTCCGGTCGGGACAGAGTAGGTTGCAAGCTCGTCACCAGTCTTCGGATCGGTGATGATGATCTGCGGGTGCAGGTCCTCTTTGTGCTCGATAACGACAAGTCCTTTCGTGTTGGTCTCTTTGTCGATCTCGGTATCGAGGGTGATGCCCTGGATCATGTCACGGAAGGCAATTTTACCGCCTTTCTCCGTAATCACCGGAACCGAATACGGATCCCATGTCGCCAGTGTCTGACCCTTCTTGATCTCACCATTATCCGCTACCTCAATAACGGAACCGATGACAAAGTTGTAGGACTCCAGCTCGAGACCATTCTTATCGTGAATGGAAATCGTGCCGTTCTTGTTCAGCGCCACAAAGGTGCCGGCAGGAGTCTGCACGTAGCGAAGGTTGTTGTAGTGAACCGTTCCCTTCGTCTTCACCTTGATGA
>JAHDFZ010000075.1:859-14082 GCA_020627905.1 Verrucomicrobiota bacterium | reverse complement strand
AGAAGTGCATCCGTCGCAATTCGCTGCACCTTGGTGTCAGGGTGATCGCGCAATTCCGTTAACTTACCCACAGCCGTAGGCGAAGCAGTTTGTCCCAGCGCCCAGGCTAGCGAATATGCCTCAAACTCATCAGCCGGATGCAAGTTAAGCAAGTCATCGATTCCTTCTACGGGTGCGATTTCAGCGATCCGCCAAAGAAGTCGCGACAGTTTCCAGTTCTTCGGTGCCTTTCCTTCCCTTGCACTCTTGAGGAGACGTTTCAGTGTAGCGCGCTGCGAAAGCGATCCCACAGCCGATTCCACTCTCTCTTCCACCTTAGCACCGCCGCCGGTTGCCTCATCATCTGAGACCTGCTCCTTCTCGCCAATGCTCCGATAGCCCTTAGCTACTTTACTCGCTACCAGGTCATCAAAAACAGACTCTGCTTCAGATTGGCCGACAGGAAAAGTCGTTTTCGTCCCTTCGCGCAGTCGCGCCCCGCGCCTACCATAACGAAAATTCACAACAAACTCACCCTCTCCAGCCTCGCATAGATCCACCTCGTAGACTTTATCAGAGGAGCCCTGCTGAAAGTGGAGAATCGTCTGTTTGAGAAGGCGCATAAAAATAAGCTCTCGCGATGTATCCATTCTGGAGAAACTAGGCAAGCTTTTTCTGCATTAGATGAGCTTTTCAGGGAGGATCCCTAGCGTCTAGAAATAGGCTGCGATCCAACAGCTAGACCGCTCTAAAAGAGCGACTCAATAAAGGTTTGATAGTCAAACAACTGTCAAAAAGAACCGAAAACCGAGCGGCCAATAAGATGAAAGCCTCGCCGCGCCTGCATTCCTACCAAAAGAACGGTCGCGCCTCCCGCGATCCATCGAGAATTCGTTGGGCGTCTCTGCGGTTGCGCTTGCAGCGCCAATGTTCCGCTTCCGGGCAGGTCGCCTCGAGTCGTGCCCAGACCTTTTCGGCTTGCTTTCTCCCGATTGGAAAGGCTGCCTGAAAAAGGAGAAATAGCGCCTCGCTCCTTGAGGAGATCGGCTGGACTCTCTCTGCAAGAGAAACGGCCTCTTTTAGGGCGTGCTCGGCATGATCCGGCTCATTTCTCTCCGCCAATGCCGCGATCTCCCACGCCCGAACGGCCGATCGCTTGTAGTCATCATCGCACTCGGATGCAGCCTTAGCCGCAAGCTTTGCAAGGAGAACAGGATCAGAATCCGTGAACCGAGCAACCCACGCAAGAGCTTGGGCGCGGAACCATGGCTCACTGACTCCCTTCGCCTTTTCGAGCGCTTTTTTGGGATTCGATTTCGCCATCGTGCAAACATGATCTCGCTGGCGGGTCGCACTCATATTTTTTAGAAACGCCCTGAAGGCCTAAAGTCGATTCTGGGAGATGGTGGCAAATTACTGAGCACTTCGAATAATAGTGAACGATCGAGCATCGGCACACATCGGGGCTGGTTTAATGCCCCTTTTTCAACCAGCATCAGGATCGAATTCGTTTACCGCTGATTTTTTAAACCATTTTGTCGCGGCACTTTCGAGATCTACTGGACCAGGACCAGCCCACCTCAATTTGGACCTCAGCTCCAGTGGAACCAGATCAAAAAGGTGAGAGATGTTCTCAATCTGGCGATCATAGATTGGAGAGACTGAGTTGTCGCAGTCCTCGTAGTAACGAAATGCATGGGTATTTAGAAACCAGAAATCATGCTCGACGAATCCCTCTTCATACATCGAGACTGGCAAGTTGTGGATCAACTCTGAGTCGAAAGATGCAGACCTAGCTCTCAGACGCTGCCACCAATTTCCACAACTCACATTCCGCAAGTGCGGAAGAGACCATCTTAACATGTCCTGGTAGATCGCTTGCTTCGGACTCATTTTTCCAGCGCTACATCAGAGAAGACGCACTTTGCTAGGCATTGCCTCGCACACTCACACGCTCAGCTTGTTTCAGTTTGTTTTCAAGGAGTTCCAGTTTATTCAGCTTTTCGTCTCTGTGCGCCCAGCCAACCGAGTCGAGTGCCTGTGATCGTTGCCTGCCAATTGCTTTCAGAGCGAGATTCCGCGCTTCTGGATCGCACATCGCACGAAGCTTCAGGTCGGCAAACGCTAGAGCAACAGCGGATTCATCACTGATGTCCTGATCCATCCCTGCAAAGTTGGCGTATCCCCACCGCCGAGCGAGACATTCGATGAACTTCATAGGCTGGCCATCCTCATTGCGCTTGATCCAATCACGGTAATCAGAAAGGAGATCTGCGCCGGTGTTGTTACCGTTTGGAGCAAAGTCATGTGAACGGTCCCAGAAGAAGGGGTCATCGAGGAGGCCACGTGCATCGGGGTGGAAGTCTTCCCAATCAATCCCCAATTTCTCCCAAGACGACATTTTGGCTCGCCTCAGTTCATCTGCAGCCCTTAGCTCAGCGGCTAGCGACTGCAGGTCCTCCTCTGAATCAGGAATGCGCTCTCGCGCTGCCTCACATTGCGACAGGAACCGATCTACGTCGAAATCATCGGACTTCTTCAACCGCTTCCGCATGATGTATAAAGCTCTAATGACCTCCTCAACTCCCGATTCAAACAAAGGTAGTTCGACACGGGGTGATCTCTTCCAACTGCTGCTATTCAGAAGCTCACTGGATACATCGATCGCAATTTTACCGCTCGACCGGCGATAGACGATCTTTGGCAAAGTTGCTCTGTGGCAAGCGTGATCGTCATAAAGAGATTCCAGACTCTTTTTTGGTGGCCCTGAGTTTGGAAAGTAAAGAGTCACCGTGATCTCTTTAAGGGCATCTCCGAAGTAGGGCGCACCCTGCAGGAGAAAGTCACCAATCGGCGACAGCGTCGTGTGGCCACCGAAGCAATTGTAGGATTTTCCCATCACGTAGAGCTTCATGATTTCTTAGGATGACGGCAGCTCCTTGCATTGAGAAGTCAGGGGGCGCGGTTTCATTCTGATGTTGATGGTTGGATCGTCAGGGCGCTTGTGACCGGCAGCAGGCAATCTGTCGTCGGCGCGCCTTGCACGCGGTCAATTAGGTTGACGTATCGACTTCCGAATAAATCTCATGCCATCCACGAAGCCAATTGATCGCTTGATGGCGTTCGCTTGCAATGCTTTGGCACTGTCGGAGACGCTCCTCGGACGCCCTCGCGATCGGTAGATCATCGATCGCCAGATCATCTTCAGCCAATGCAACCCCTTCGACGCTGAGGGGGCCGAACCAGGAATTCTCGGCAAAACTACGAAAATCCATTGCCTGCGGGCGTAATGAGAATTCTCGAATTCTCCAGTGAATTGCAAGCTGGATCTCTGCGAAACAATCAAGTTCATCGGCTCCTCGCAGTCTTAGTTCGCCAGCACGATTGATTGCGTCATCGTCGAGAAATAGAACTGAATTAGCGACCACAGATGGATCAACCATTTGGTCATGAGCAGGGAGATCCGAGGCCTGCAAAGCCCACGCTATGACTGCTAGACCTTCGGAGCGCCAAGTTGCATCAACCATCACCTGCCGGTCTAGAGAGCCAATATCTGCCGCGATTGTCGAAAGCTCTCCTGACTCCAACTCTGGACGCAAGTTCAAGCCGTCAATCCACTCCAAGACTCGCGAGTGAAGAGCGGCTGCTTCCGTTGAATCTTCAAACGTCTCGATAAAGGATCGGCAAATGACGGCACTCATTGCCCAGGCACGCTGCCGAATCCGATCCTGTGTGGGTGGCGCTAATTCGATATCTCCATCGCCCTCACTCATGAATGTTTTCGGCTAAGGGTGGAAACAAATTTCATATTTACATTGGGTCGCGAGAGCCTCGATTTCTTAGCAGATTGTCATCCAGCCTCTTTTAGATCAAGGATTTTTTCCCAGAGCTTTGTTCGCGAGAAAATGGCACTGCTCGTGATTTTTCTCCGCAGGAGTATCTCGTTGACGCCCCATCCAATATTACTCGAACGGCCCATCGAACTTCTCTTGCCGCTTTGGCTTGAATCGCGGCAGCAGCCGGATGTTAGCTAGTCTGGATTCTTCGCAGCCGGGCTTCCGCCTGCGTCGTTCACACTCCGCCCTACTTGGGGGTGGTCTATGCTGCCAATCCGTTTTGTGGAATGGTAGAAACGAAAAAAGCAGGCATCGCTGCCTGCTTTCTCCGTAAGTTGATAGCTCTAACATCAGCCCTCAGCAGAGCTGACTTTTTCAGGGGTCTCGTCAGCATCGACATCCTCGGGGCGGAAGATAAGTTGCTCACCACCTTTGTGATGAGTGACTTTCACGAGCATGCCCTCGCCCACTTCGTTGCGTAGAAGCATCTCTGCCAGTGGATCTTCCATATGCTGCTCTACGGCGCGACGCATAGGGCGCGCTCCGTAGTCGGGGTCGTAGCCTTTCTCGATGAGAAACTCTTTCGCCTTCTTATCAAGCTTGAGATGAATGTTCTTCTCGGCTAGACGCTGCAGCACAGCCTCGATCTCCAGCTCGACGATCTTGATGAGGTTGTCTTTTTCCAGAACATGGAAAACGACCTGCCCATCGAGTCGGTTGAGGAACTCCGGCTTAAAGACTTCTTTCGCACGATCGAGGATCTTCTCGCGCATGTTGTCGTAGTCCCCATCCTCGCCTTTGCTCATGGAGCCGAAGCCGACGGTGATCTGCTTTTTGATAAGCTCGGCACCGACGTTTGAGGTGAGAATGATAATGGTGTTCCGGAAGTCGATCTTGCGTCCGAGGCTATCGGTGATCATGCCTTCTTCCAGCACCTGGAGAAGGAGGTTCATCACGTCAGGGTGAGCCTTCTCGACCTCGTCAAAGAGAACGACTGAGTATGGACGGCGACGGACAGCCTCGGAAAGCTGACCACCCTCTTCGTATCCGACGTAGCCGGGAGGAGAACCAATCAGGCGGCTGCTAGTGAATTTCTCCATGTATTCGGACATGTCGATCTGAATAAGCGCCTCGCGATCACCGAACATGAACTCGGCGAGGTTGCGCGCCAGATAGGTTTTACCAACACCTGTCGGCCCAAGAAAGATGAAGGATCCGATCGGACGACGAGGATCTTTCAGGTCGGCACGAGAGCGGCGCAAGGCTTTGGAAATGGCCGTGACGGCTTCGTCCTGCCCGATAACACGACTCTTGAGTTCGTCCTCCATCTTGAGGAGCTTCTCGGCTTCTTTCTCCTCCATTCGCTGAAGAGGCACGCCGGTCCACTTGGCGACAACGGACATGATGTCGTCGTCGACGATGTCGACGATAGTTTCCTCGCTGGAGGCTCTCCAGGTCTCCAGCTTGTCCTCCATCTCCTGACGCTTGGTCTTCTCCTGGTCACGGAGAGCAGCGGCGTTTTCGAAATCCTGGTCTTTGATGGCTGCTTCTTTCTCGGCGACGATATCCTCGATCTCTTCTTCGAGATCCTTGATGGTGCGCGGACGTGTCATCGACGCGATGCGTGCCTTGGCGCCTGCCTCATCGAGAATGTCGATGGCTTTGTCAGGGAGGAAACGGCCTGTCAGATAGCGCGACGAGAGTTTCACGCAGGCTTCGATGGCCTCCTCTGTGTAGGTCACCTTGTGGTGAGCTTCGTATTTCGACTGAAGGCCCTGTAGAATGAGGATGGCATCTTCGATCGACGGCTCATCCACTTTCACCTGCTGGAAGCGGCGTTCGAGAGCGGCGTCTTTTTCGATGAACTTGCGATACTCGTTCATGGTCGTTGCTCCGATACACTGGAGTTCACCACGACTAAGTGCAGGCTTGATGATGTTGGAAGCATCCATGGCGCCCTCGGCGGATCCGGCACCGACGATGGTGTGCAACTCGTCGATAAAAAGGATGACGTTCTTGGCCTTTTTGATCTCATCCATCACCGCCTTAATTCGCTCCTCGAACTGGCCACGGTATTTCGTGCCGGCGACCATAAGGGCGAGGTCGAGCGTGATGACGCGTTTGTCGCGGAGGATCTCCGGCACATTCCCCATGGAAATCTCCTGAGCGAGCCCTTCAGCGATAGCTGTTTTACCAACTCCGGCCTCTCCAATGAGGACTGGGTTGTTCTTCGTGCGGCGGCAGAGAATCTGAATGACGCGCTCGATTTCTTCGGCACGACCAATGACAGGATCCAGCTCACCTTCGTTGGCGAGTTCGGTGAGATCTCGACCAAAGGCTTTGAGAGCAGGGTTTTTCCCGTCTTTGCGATTGCCGGTGCCTGTGGAGGCTTCCTCGAAGTCACCGACTTCCTCACCGTCTTCGTCGCCACCTGTGAAATTCGGGTCGAGTTCGCGGAGGATCTCGGTGCGGGTGTTCTCAATATCGACATCGAGGTTTTTCAGCACGCGGGCCGCTACTCCGTCGCCCTCGCGCAGCAGGCCGAGCAGGATGTGCTCCGTGCCGACATAGCTGTGGTTTAGCGCCTTTGCCTCGCGTCCAGCAAGAGCGAGCACCTTTTTCACCCTTGGTGTGTAGGGGATGTTGCCGACCATCTTGGTCTCCGGGCCATTCCCGACCTGTTTTTCGACCTCCATGCGGACGGTCTCGAGGTCGAGGTTCATCTTCTGCAGGACATTGACGGCGACGCCCTGCCCCAGCTTGATGAGACCAAGAAGCAGATGCTCCGTGCCTACGTAGTTGTGATTAAAACGATCGGCCTCCTTGCGGGCTAAGGCCAAAACCTGTTGTGCTCTCGGGGTAAAATTATTCATCTTCTTGGTTCTCCTTTCCTAGATTCAATATATCGCTGAAATCGGGCGGCGTCAGTTGAAATAACGTCGATTGGATGATCTCAGCGCGCAAGCAGTCGCGCTCTTCTGAAGAGAGTTTACGCTTGGCGGCCATTTGTAAGTGCGCTGGCTGGATGCGGGTCAGCAGCACGTTGATGGATTCCTTCTCCTCATCAGCAAAAACGCCTAGATCGCAGCCGAAGCGGATCATGGAGATGCAATTAAGCGCCTCCTTGGACGAAATGATGTGAGCGTATTTGAGGATGGCATAGGCGCGACCGACCTGATCCTGCACCATGCTTTTATGATCCTCCAGTAGCTTGTAGCGGGCATTCTGCTCATTCTCGATGAGCTGGAGGATCACTCGGTCCAGCTGAGAAATGATGTCGTCCTCGGCCTGCCCCAGAGTGGTCTGATTGGAAATCTGAAAGAGGTTGGCCAATGCCTCTGAACCCTCTCCATAGAGCCCACGCACGGCGAGGCCGATTTTGTTGGCTCCCTGTATGGTCTGATTGATCTGGTCGCTCAGCACGAGACCAGGCAGGTGAAGCATGGCAGAGGCACGCATGCCGGTGCCGAGATTCGTAGGGCAGGCAGTCAGATAGCCGTATTTGGAGTCAAAGGCGTAGGTGATGGATTCCTCAAGCTCTGTGTCCAGTTCTGACAAGGCGGTGAAAGCCGAGTGAAGCTGCAGACCGGGGCGCACCGACTGTAGACGCAGATGATCCTCTTCATTGACCATGATGCTGATGGTCTGCGGCCGGTTCATCACCGAGGCGCTTCCCGAACTCTTCGCGGCATGCTCTCGGCTGATGAGGTGCCGCTCGACGAGGACCTGCTTTTCGATCGAGCTGAGATCTCTCATGTCAGAGGAGAAGGCATCTTTCATCTCGCCCAACCGCTCGAGCGGTGGCAGCACAGCCTCCATGACTTCCTCCCTCTCACGCGGCTCTGCCCAGCCGGGGAAGGCATGGTGCGCGAGATTCCGCGCCAGCCGCACGCGGCTTGTGATGACGATTTCGCTCTGAGGCCCAGAGCTGCGCATCCACTCGGGCTGCTTGTTATGAAGGGTCGAAAAACGCATCATGAGAAAAAAAGGCCTCCGGTAAGGAGGCAGCAGAAAGAGGGCCAAGCCGATCTTTCAATTCTGTGGCATTATTGAGATATCAGTCAGATTTGTTGTCTATCAGGTCACGCAATTTTGCCGCATCTTCATAGCGCTCCTCAAGGATGGCTTTGTTCAATTGCTCCTCCAGGCTGAGGTCTTCGGCCGTTTCGGCAGGCTCGCCTGAAGTCATATCCGGGTCAAACAGCAGGTTCAGCCCCGACTCATCATCGAGATCGATCCCCTGTGCTTTGGCAATTTCTTTGGCCTCCTCCGTCACTTCCTCGACAAGGCCGGCGATCTCCTCGCTAAGTTCAAGACTCTCCAGCTCTTCTTCCTGAATTTCTTCAAACAGCTCGAGTTCCTGAATCCCCTCGGTGGGCGCCCTCTGTGGCTCCGATGCCTGGTCAGCTTCGAACGATTGTGGCGATTTGCCCTGATGCTGGGTATGCCCGTGCATGGCGTCCAGCAGGGACTCCAGGCCCTCGTCGAAAACACCGTAGCAGTGGGCACAGCCGAAGCGGCCCGTTCGCTTGAAATCGCTCTGGGTGAAACCGCAGGAAGGGCAGGACGACTCGTCTTTCATAGTAATAGGCTCAGAGAGAGGTGCCACGCCTGCCGCCTCCAGCTTCTGACGCAGATCATAGCAGGTCTCGTCATAGGCCCCGAAGGCTTCCGCGCAGCTTCGGCAAAGAGGAAACTTCTTCTCCACTCCCTGCTCGCAGAAAGAGTAGAAGAAATCTGCCTGCGCCTTTTCGCAGGCCACGCATGATGTCCACACGGCAGCACTCATATACCCCACCAACTACGTAGAGCGCCGGGAAATCGCAACCCCTCAATTGCAGTCGTGAGGGGTTCGGCACTGGCTTGCTGCCGGGCTTGCGGGGGCGGAGGGCTGCAAAGCCCTGCCTCCGTGGCCATGCTACCCGTAGATCGGGGTGCCGCTGCTCTGGACGAGGGCGCGGAACCGTGAGATCAGGTCTTTCGTGACGGGGCCCGGCTCGCCAGCGCCGATCACGCGCTTGTCGTATTCAGCTACCGGGACGACCTCAGCGGCAGTGCCGGTCAGGAAAAGCTCATCAGCGGTGTAGAGATCGTAGCGGCTCATCTGCACCTCTGAAAGCTCGTAACCAGCCTCCTCTGCCAACTCAATGACAGCGCGGCGCGTAATGCCATCAAGCGAACCCGATGGCACGGTAGGCGTGCTGATTTTACCGTTTTTCACGACGAAAATATTGTCCCCCGTGCATTCTGCCACATAGCCAGCCGTATTCAGCATGACGCCCTCTTCAGCACCGGATGCGATCGCCTCGACCTTCGCCATTACGTTGCTGAGATAGTTGAGCGACTTCACCAGAGGAGAAAGGGAGTCGTGCGTCGGGCGACGGGTCGCACAGGTCGCGAGGATGAGCCCTTTTTCGTATTTTTCAGCTGGATACAGCGATATCGTCGAAGCGATGACGATGACCGAAGGTGTCTCACAGAGATAGGGATTCAGCCCGAGACCGCCGGCGCCGCGAGTGACAACGAGACGCACGTAGCCATCATGGAGCTTGTTCTCAGCGATCGTGCGGACGACCTGATCAGCCATCTCTTCTCGCGAGATCTTGATCTCCAGATGGATCGCCTTTGCTGAGTCATAAAGACGGTCGATGTGCTCATCCAGTCGGAACACGCGATCGTTGTAGAAGCGAATGCCCTCGAAAACACCGTCACCATAGAGAAGCCCGTGATCAAAGACGGAGATTTTCGCATCAGCCTCCGAGTAGAAGGATCCATCGATAAGAACTTGCAGTGGCTGATCACTCATAACTTTTTTTTGGGGAACGGTCAGATCATTGACCGTCGGAGAGGAAAAGCAACCGCTTTGACAGCAGGGACGCCCAAAAGGGACCGGTGATCGGAACTCTAGGAACCCAGGGAGTCACCCAGCATCGGCCACTTTCTGCGCCTGCATGGAAAGCTCAGCCGCTTTGAAGATATGAGCCTGGGTCATTGCCTTCTCCGTTCCGTTGATCAGATCAAGGATCATCTCATTGAAGAACGGAAACCCAGTGGTGCCATCGCAGTCGATCTCCTGCTCCCCTTCCTTGTTCACAAGGAAGATCTTATTCGCAGGCTCCTGACGCGCGAGAATGATGTATTTGCGGATCTCGATGGTGCCCTCTGTGCCGACGATGAAAACGCGACCATCCCCCCAGGTGCGCAGGCCATCCGGCGTCAGCCAGTCGAGACGGCAGTAGCAGGAAGCTCCGGTATCCAGCGTGATCGACGCCTCGCCGAAGTCCTCAAAACCGGGAAACTCCGGCGCGGTGAAATTGGCGACCCGTGCAGAGTTTACCACTCCATCGGTGGCACCGGCAAAGGTGAGGAACTGCTCGAACTGGTGGGAGCCGATGTCGGTGAGGATGCCGCCGAACTTTTCCTTCTCAAAAAACCAGTCCGGGCGCGCTTCACGCGACATGCGATGCGGGGCCAAGTTCGTGACGTGCAGCACCTTGCCGATCGCCCCTTCCTCGATCAGCTCCGTCGCTTTCATGGACGACTCATTGTGCAGGCGCTCACTGTAATAGACCATGTAGCGCTTCCCTGTCGCGGCGCAAACTTCCCGAGCTTCTGCCAGCTGCTCAAGGGTCGTGAAAGGGCTTTTGTCGGTGAAATAGTGCTTCCCTGCCTGCATGACCTGGATGCCCAGAGGGCCACGATCACAAGGGATGCTGGCAGAGGCCACCAGCTGTGTCTCCTCATCTTCCAGGATCTGCTCCAGAGAGGAGGCAGGTGTTGCCTGAGGGAAGCGCTGCAGGAAGTCCTCTACTTTCGCACTGTCCGCATCATAAACATATTTCAGGGTGGCACCGGCATCCAGTAGGCCATTCGTCTGGCCGAAGATGTGCCCGTGATCCAACCCGGTGACTGAAAAAACAAATTCCCCTTCTCCCACCACCGGGGGAAGCGCTTTCGACGAAGGTGCGTAGTCGTATCCTGTTTTTGCCATAATGAAAGACTACTAAGCGAGACGCGCGACAGCAAGTCACGCGAGCTTTTGCGCAAAATGGATCACAAGGCCGCAACTTACTTCCGCGCGAAGACGCGATGAGCAACAACAGCCTCCAGGAGATCACCCATGAGGTAGCGCTCGTTTTCATCATCTGCCGCTGCGATGATCTGGGCAAGCACCTCACGATCTGAGAAATTCAGCGCGGCCCCCGTGGCGTAAGAGATCAGCTTCTTCGAGACATTCCTCGCCAGTTTCTCCGGCTTAGCTGAGGCCAAATTCTTAAATTCGCGGATATCGGCGAAGGTCTCTCCCGAGTGCATCTGATAACTGGGGTTCACCGCTGGCCCCTGCTTGGGCCCCCGCCTGTCACCTGTCACACGATAATGCGTGCGGAACAGGCCGATAGGGTCGAAGGACTCAAGGGCAAAGCCTGGTGGATCAATACGGCGATGACAGGAGGCACAAGCTTTGCTGTCGCGATGCTTCGCCAACTGCTCATGGATATCCTGTGATCCACGGATATCCGGCTCGACGGCAGCCACGGGGCTGGACGGCGGATACACATGCTCCCCCAGCACTCGCTCCAGCAGCCAGACGCCACGCAGAATGGGCGACGTCGTTGTGCCGTTGGCGGTCACTTTGGCGATAGATGCCTGGGTGAGGAGGCCACCACGGACACTGTCCTCGGGGAACGGGTAATAGGAAAAACGCTTCGCCTTCTCGTCCTCCAGTCTTGGCAAGCCATAGTGGTGGCTCATCCTCTCATTGAGAAACGAGAAGTGGGAATTGACGACGTTCCGGACGGAGAGATTCTTCCGGAAGAGAAATTCCACGAAAGTCCGGGTCTCCTCGACCATGAACTCGCCGAGCGTCTCGTCGAACTCCGGGTAGAGAAACGAGTCAGGGGTCGTGGCATGGATGTCTGTCAGGCTGAGCCACTCATCCACAAACACGGTAAAAAAGTGACGGGACCGCTCCTTGTCCGCGAGGAGACGGCGCAACTGCTGCACGCGGACCTCGGGGTCATGAAGTTTCCCCTCACTCGCTAGTGACAGGAGCTCTTCGTCGGGGGCATCCCCCCAAATCATGTAGCTTAACCGATTCGCAATCGCAAAGGAATCAAGCTCTCCCGAGCGCTCATAGAAGTAGAGAAAACGGGGGGAGCAGAGCACTGTCTGATAGCCTATTTTGAGGGCCGAGAGAAAATGCCGATCTCGCCGATAAGTGGCCAGGGCGTAGTCGATATATGGCTGCACATCGCTCGCCGACGCAGGTCGCCGAAACGCGCGCTTCGCGAATCGCTCGACCAGAAATGCCAGCACCTCCTCCGGCTTCTTGTCCCCGAAGTAAATTTCATGAGGCTGCTTGCCTCGGGCTGGAACCACTGGCACAGGTCCGAACAACTTCTCCTGAGCTTCAGCCTGCTTTTCGCGCTCAATCCCGAGGGTATGAATACCCTCGATGACAAGAGCGGTGCTCTTTTTCTTGAACACATTCTCGGGTTTGTATTCCCACTGCCGTAGCTGAGGAATGGTCGAATCGTCAGGTATGATGCGCAAAACGGTCGCCTTCCGCAGGAAGGCTTCCGTCGTAAATTCTTTGGCTTCGCCCTCGACGGCAAATGTTGCCAGGCGCGTGCCAGCAGGCAGCCGGGAATTAAATACACCGGATTGCAAACTCACCCAAAGTGGCCTATTCGGCTGCGGATTAAGCGCCCGCAGACGCATGGTTATCTTATACCAGCCATCGCGCGGAATGTAAGTGGCCGGCAGCTTGCCCATCAAAGGGAAATTCGTGGAATAGGCCAAGGCGTGGTCGCCGAACGCGAATGCCCCTCTCTGCGCTGTGGTCTTTGATGAAAGGTCCTTACCCGTATATTTTTTATCGAAGGCAAAAAACGTTTTTAGCGCCGTATCAAATGCAACGTCTAACGCCTTGCCCGAGACTTCGGTTAAACGCCGCAGCTCATGCTGTGAAATTTGCTGCTCGTGCGTGTTATTGGCGAAGAGCGTGCTGGTCACATTTGGGATCAACTCCTCTGCCAGTGGGCGTTCGATCCCCAGCAGATTGTTGACGGTATTTTCATATTCCTGATCAGTCAGCATACGGGCGAGAGCCCGCCCATCCTGGAGTATCTGCGCCTCGTTCTGCTTCCGGATCGCGGCGTAGACGATGCCTAAAAACTCGACCTTTTCATCGGCACCCGGCCGATCCTGTTCCTTCGGCGGCATTTCACCATCGGCCACACGGTCATAAATGCGGAGCCACTGCTGATAGCTGGCTGCCTTGCTGAGATCCATATCGATACTCATGAGGTCCAGACCAGCCTCCTGCCCTAGATCATCGTGGCACTCATAGCAGTGATTCTCGAAGAAAACCTCGAGCTCCTCAGACACAAAGGTCGACTCCTCCGC
>JAHDFZ010000075.1:0-849 GCA_020627905.1 Verrucomicrobiota bacterium | reverse complement strand
CCGCAACGCCCACCCCGGAAAGGTGAACAGCCAGGAGCGTGAGAAAAAAACGCCTCATTATTTGATGAATAAGCAGGAAAACTTATCCCAATTCGGCCATCGCCTGCGTAGCGGTGGAGAAGGAAGAAAGGTTAAGACCCGTTTTCTGCATCACGGATAGATAGAGACGAGAGAGGGCGTAGTTGTTGCTCCGATCAAACGCCAGGTGCTGGCCATGGCTGGCATATCCGCCACCTGCCAGGATGACCGGCATGTTTTCGTTCGAATGGCTCGACGCGTTTCCTAGATTGGACGTCAGCAGGACGGAGGTCTGATCCAAAAGAGATCCACTGTCGCTCACAGAGGCCGATTTCAGCTGAGTGAGAAAGTCACCTACCTGCCCCATCAGCGTCTCCTCGATCCGAGCGAGCTGCTGGAGTTTCACTGGGTCTTTCCCGTGGTGGCTGAGGTCGTGATACTCGCGGCCCACACCCTTCAGTTTAAGAGTAGCCCCTCCCCCGTTTAAGTGTAAGGCAACAAATCGGGTAGAATCCGTCTCAAGTGCCAATCTGGAGAGTTCCAGCATCTGCGCATACCGCTTCAACAGTTCACCACTTTTGTTATAAGCAACCGGCTCGGCGATGGGAGCGACAGGCTTGGGCTGATCTGCCCATTTCAGATCATTCTCGATCTGCGCATCCAGGTCGCGCACAGCAGAAGTGAACTGATCAAGCTTTTCCCGATCCCCAGAGCTGACTTCTCTGGAAAGTTTCTTCGTCTCCGCGTGAACGAGCTCCATGATTCCACTCTTTTGCTTTAACTGGCCTTTTTTCCCAGTGGTCGCTGGTCCAAATAGATTCTCAAACAAAC
>JAHDFZ010000074.1 GCA_020627905.1 Verrucomicrobiota bacterium | reverse complement strand
TACACCAATTAAGACAGTTCATCATCCAATATATCCTGCGCCTTCACATGAGCGGTGGCTACCCAGATACGGGAGTCGGGATCTCGCGTTTCTTTCCAGGCCTCGATGAGCAGGCTGGCATAGAGAGGCTGCCCTGCCTCGGCCACATGCTCGAAGGTCACCGGCTTGCCAGGTTTGGGCTTATCAGTGACAGCTTTCACTTGATCCCGCATCTTGGGCACGGCGAGGATATGGCGCTGGAGGAGACCGAAAATTTCGTCTGTAGAGCTGTGGTTCAAAATGGCAGAAAGGCGTGGTGTGGATACGACAAAGCGGAGCCGGAGACCGATGGCCTGGGCTCGCGCTACGCAATCAGCGTTACGAAGACTACGGGGAAAAATGCCGAGTGCAAAATCGCTTTCCTGCCGTAAAGTCCCAGCCCGCTGAACCAGCCCCCACCGAGCATGCTGAACGATCCCGAAAAAGTGGCCGAAGAAGAACCGATCAAGGTTCGTTGTTATTTCGTGCGCGAGCGAAATGCGCTGCTCGTTCGTGCCCAGTTCACGGATCTCTACACCGACTACTACCTGCACAACATGCAGCATGAGATCCGCTACGAGCCGGAGATGGATCAGACGATGAAAGATGCTCTGGCGGTGATGGCTCTGCATCTGGCGTCCAAGCCACGGCAGGAGGCTCACGCCTGGACGCTGAGCTGGCAGGACCCGGCGATGAACCTTTTCGTCACGGGGAGCAATCGACTCGGCAATATCACGGGGCGGATTTTCACGGAGGATATCCGCAAGCGTGATCAGAACCTACTCGTCGCGCAGAGCCTCGTGGAGGGGCATGAAGCACGCCAAAGCATGGTGGAGCCGCTGGAGCAGAATTTCTTCCGCACGGGTGAGCTTTTTTATGAGCAGAGTGAGCAGCGTCTGGCACGCTTTCATCACATCGATGAGGAGGATATTGTCTTCATCAGCGCCCAGCCGGACTGCGACGAGGAGTGGCTGGCTAACCTCACGGACGAGGATGTGAAGGTGCTCGATCAGAAAGAGACGCTCAGTCTGCTGGAGACCCGTGAATACATTTTTCACTGCGGCTGCAGTGCTGAGAAGGTGTTCCCCGTCGTCGCATCGATGTCCGATGAGGGGATCGAGGAGCTTTTCGCGGGACGTGAAGTAGCCGTCGCCTCCTGTCCGCGATGCGGGGCGCAGTATGCCCTGAGCCGCGAAGCGCTCGAAGGATTCCGGCAGCAATAGTGTTTCACCCCATCATGGCCAAGACAGACAAAGACCCGAAACGCCTCGAGCAGGAGCAGGCATGGATCGGCGACTCCGTGCTCGATCTCTGGGCTCGCTCGTGGATTCTCAAAGAGCGTGGCACTCTCTGCGGGGACACGCTGCGTCGCATGACCTGCAATCAGTTTCTCGCCTGCTTTGGCAATCCCACCTCTGTAGAGGCCGAAATCGGCCGTCACTATGAGGAGCACGGTCTGGTAGCCACTCACCAGTGGATCGAGGATAAGTTTCTCCCGCGCATCCTCCAGCAGGAGGCAAATGTTCGCCGCAAGGCGAAGAAGTGAAGGGTGAACCCAGTGGCGTGTTAGCGCGATGAAGCCACGCTTTGTCGGGGAAAGGGTCCGGGGGAACGGTGTTTCTTTCCATATGAACCGTCTCTGCTTTGCTGTCTTTCTGAGCTTACTCTGCCTTACCCCTCTTTTTGCGGACAAGCCTAACGTCATCATCATCCTCGTCGATGATCAGGGCTATTATGATCTCGGCTGCTATGGGGCGACAGAGGTAGAAACTCCGCGTATTGATGCGATGGCGGGCGAGGGGATCCGTTTTACCGATTATTACGCGGCGGCACCCATTTGTTCCCCATCCCGAGCGGGTCTGCTGACAGGGGTTTATCCGCGCCGGATCGGTATGGAGACCTGGGTGCAGCGGGCTGACTCCACCCGCGGGATTCATCCCGACGAGGTGACGATAGCCGAGCTCTTTTCGGCGAATGGCTATGCCACTGCCTGCATCGGGAAATGGCATCTGGGAGATGCAGATCCGTTCATCCCGACGAGTCAGGGATTTGATGAGCATTTCGGCATGTATGCGAACCTCGACCCCGTGGAGTCGGTCTACTTTGAAGAAGGGGTGCCGATCCTGCGCAATGGCGAGGTGGTCAAGCGGCCGGCTGATCCAGCGGAGCTGACGGGGCTTTACACCGATGAAGCGATCCGTTTCATTCTGGAGAAGAAGGATGAACCGTTTTTTCTCTACCTGTCTCATACCATGCTGCATGTGCCGCTGGGGGTGAGTGAGGAATTTCAGGGGACTTCTCAGTGGGGAGAGTATGGCGACGCCGTCCAGGAAATGGATCATCACGTAGGGCGAGTCTTTGATACGCTGGCGGAAGCAGGGATCGCAGACAACACCATCGTCATCTACACCTCCGACAACGGTCGGGGCCCCGGGCGAAATGATAGCCAACCGCTGAGAGGGAAGAAAATCACCACCTGGGAGGCGGGGATCCGCGTGCCGAGTGTCATTTGGGGGCCTGGTGTCGGGATTCGGGTGGGTGAAGAGGAGTCAGCGATTGTCCACGCCCTCGATTGGTATCCGACGCTGAGCACCTTCGCAGGTATCGAAATCCCGGACGAGCATCCCATCATTGATGGGCGGGATCTCGCAACTCTACTGACTGGGCAAGCAGAGGGCATTCCAAGTTTTGAACCGTCCGGTGCGGCCAATGCCGACGTCATTCTCCGTCGTCGCTGGGAGCAGGGGATCGAGTGGGCCGATCATTTCAGCCGGAAGGAGTATTTCAACGCCTTTTTCTATCATGGCAGCCATGGTGCGCTCGCTGCAGTCCGTCATGGGAAATACAAAATGTATCTCAACCCGGAAATAACCATCTATGATCTGGAGGCAGATCCGGGGGAGACGACCCCCGTCCGCGTAAAGGGGCTAGTGAAGACGATGCGGGGTATGGCCGTCATGTTTCAGGAGGAGATGAGCCGCGATGCCCGACAGGCCGGAGAGGCGCTTCCGCCCTTCCTACTCGAACGGGGCGGATGACGCTCTGTATCCTAGGATCTGCACATGCAGATGATGGCGGCGCATTGTCCTTGTTTTCGCTTAGGAATCATGCTTGTTGCCGCTGATTCCTACCCCACCCACTATGAGTGATTCATCAGCAAGCCCGTCGCAGCCCAATCAGGAAAATCTCCCAACAGGAGCCGCTGCCCCTCCTCTAGCCTTTGACAAGAAAAATCCTTTTCCTGCTCAGGTCATTCGGAAGGTCCTGCTGAATGGGGCAGGGTCGAAAAAAGAGGTGTATCATCTAGAGCTGTCTCTCAAGGATTCAGGGCTCACCTATCTCCCCGGCGATGCTTTGGGGGTGTTTCCGCTGAATCGCCCGAAAGATCTTCAGGCCGTGATGGCAGCAGCGGGACTCAACGCCAACTCGAAAGTGGGCGAAAAGACCCTCGTGGAAGCCCTGGAGCGGGATTTTGATATCACGACGCTAAGCGCATCGGTTGCCAAAAAATACCTGGCCGCGACGGAGAACGAAGCTCTTCGTGAGGCGATGGAAGCGGATGGGGGCGCAGCTTTTAAAGAGTGGTGCAAGGGACGTCAGTTGATTGATCTGCTTGAGGAATATCCTTTTGCAGGTTGGACTGCTGAGGCGTTCACCTCCATCCTGCGGAAGCTGAATCCGCGTCTTTACTCCATCGCCAGCAGCGTTGCTCATCATGATGAGGAAGTGCACCTCACGATCGCTGCTGTGCGGTATGAGAGTTTTGGCCGGAATCGAGAGGGTGTCGCATCCTGCTATGTCGCTGATGAACTGCAGGAGGGAGACCGCGTAGGGATTTTCTTCCACACGAACAAAAATTTCCGACTACCGGAGAGTTCGGACACGCCGATCATTATGGTAGGGCCGGGAACGGGGATCGCCCCCTTTCGCTCATTTATCGAGGAGCGCGTCGCGACCGGCAGGAATGGTGACAGCTGGCTCGTTTTTGGTGATCAGCATGCTGCCTGCGACTTTCTTTACGGGAGTGAATGGGAGAAGTATCTCGCGGGCGGGCAGCTGACTCGTTTGGACCTCGCCTTTTCGCGAGATCAGGAGGAGAAAGTGTATGTGCAGGATCGGCTCCGGGAAAACGGGGCAGATGTGTTTGCCTGGTTGGAGCGCGGAGCACATTTTTACGTCTGTGGAGATGCCACCTACATGGCGAAAGACGTTCATCAGGCCCTGCTCGGCATTATCGCTGAGCACGGGTCCATGAGCGAGGAGGAGGCGACGGAGTATGTGAATCAGCTCAAGAAGAGCCGCCGCTACCAGCGGGACGTGTATTAAATAACACGAGCACCCGTCCTGCTTTCTACGTGGCAGCCCGTCTCTGATTCATCAGGGACGGGTTTTTCTGTCATGATGCAGATTTCATGAGTAGGGGCCGAAGGGTGTGGTGGCACCCGGTGCGGTAGCACTCGGTGTCACTCCGCGATCACGGTGACGTTTTTGACAAAAAAGGGTGTCCAAAGACCAGGCCATCTGACTTTACTCAGAACAGGGTCATCCCGGACCTGTAAAACCCCTCCAATTTCTATATGCAAACCCTCCTGATCGCGCTCGGGAGCTTCGTGCTCTATCTGGTCGCCTATCACACCTATGGCAAATGGCTGGCCCGTCGCATTTTTCAGGTAGATCCAGAGGCCCGGACGCCGAGTCATGAGATAAACGACGGCCAGGATTATGTCCCGACCAAGCGATCCGTGGTTTTTGGGCACCACTTCACGTCCATCGCCGGGACGGGCCCGATTGTCGGTCCGGCGCTCGCCGTGATCTGGGGCTGGGTGCCTGCGCTCATCTGGGTCCTCCTGGGATCGATTTTTATCGGGGCTGTTCACGATTTCGGGTCTTTAATCGTCAGCTTGCGCAATAAGGGACAAACGGTAGGGGACATCGCTGGCCGCCTGCTGAGTAAACGTGCTCGGGTGCTCTTCCTGCTCATTCTCTTCCTCGCCCTGACCATCGTTCTGGCGATTTTCGGACTGGTGATCTCAGCGGTCTTTCGGATGTATCCTTCCTCCATCTTCCCTTGCCTGGTGCAGATTCCGCTTGCCGTGGCGATTGGATTTTTCCTTCACCGCCGAGGCGGAAATCTTCTGATTCCCTCGATCCTGGCCCTCGGGATCATGTATCTCACCGTCCTCTATGGGAATGTCGGGGTCCTTGGTGAGCTGAATGCTTTTCTCGCCGGGCTGCCGACGATGACCTGGGTAGCGGTGCTCCTGATTTACAGCTACGTCGCATCAGTCCTGCCCGTATGGATCCTGCTGCAACCGCGTGACTTTATCAATAGTCTGCAGCTGCTGAGTGTCGTCGGCTTGATCGTGGCTGGACTGGTCATCTGTGGTCTCATCGGCGGGGCGCCTGATGCGGGTGCCGCTGCAGCAGCGGAGCGCCCTGAGCTATCGATGATCGCGCCTGCCGTGCGCTGGCAGCCTGAGGGGGCTCCCTGGATGTTTCCGTTTCTTTTTGTTACCATCGCCTGTGGCGCGATTTCTGGGTTTCATTGCCTCGTCTCCAGCGGGACGTCATCGAAGCAGTTGTCGTCAGAGGGAGATGCCCAGTTCGTGGGGTATGGCAGTATGCTCATGGAGGGCGGGCTGGCTGTGCTGGTGATCATCGCCTGTAGTGCGGGGATCGGTCTCGGCATTCAGGGAGCTGATGGGCAGAGACTCTTCGGTGAGGCTGCTTATCTGGCTCGCTACGAGACCTGGGGAGCAGCCGCTGGTCTCGGGGCAAAGGTGGGAGCGTTTGTCGATGGGTGCGCAAATTTTCTCCGTGCCCTTGGTCTGTCGCCAGCTTTCGCCGTGGCGCTGATGGGGGTATTCGTTGCCAGTTTTGCCGCCACAACTCTGGATACCGCCTGTCGACTTCAGCGTTACGTCACGCAGGAACTCGGTTCGGTTTTGAGGATCCCCTTTCTCCAGAACCAGCATGGTGCATCTCTGGTGGCTATTTCTCTCGCTGGTATCGTGGCCGCCGCGCCCTACGCTGCCGGCTGGTCCTGGTCGGCAGCCGGGAAAGGTGGGCTGCTGCTCTGGCCTCTTTTTGGGGCGACGAATCAGCTGCTGGGAGGGCTCGCGTTCCTCGTCATTGCTCTGTGGCTTTGGAGGCGCTCTCTGCCTGTCTGGTTCCTGGCTCTTCCCCTAATTTTTATGCTCGTGCTGCCGATGAGCGCTATGGCGATCAACATTTTTGGTGCCGATGGCTATCTCGCCAAGGGAGACTGGATGCTCATGGCTTTTGGCCTGCTGATCATCGCCCTCGAGCTTTGGATGATTATTGAGGCACTACTCGTTTGGCCGCGAGCGAAGGGGGTCCTCGAAAATCTAGATGAAACCGAGGTCGAACCAGCCTGATTCGATGGGCGGAGGGTTCATGTTGTCTCGATCGGCCTCTTAGTCTTCGATCATCGGGAGTGTCCGCAGGACCCGCTCTCGCAGCTCCTTGCCGGGCTTAAACTTCACGATCGCACGTTCGGGGATCTCGACGGTCGCCTCCGGCTTGTTCGGATTGCGCCCGATCCGCGGTTTCGTTTTGATCACGTGGAAACTCCCGAAGTTGCGCAGGATAATTTCTTCATTCGATGAAAGGGCGCTTGAGAGTTCGTCGATCAGCGTATTGATGGTGGCAGCCACATCGCTCTGCGTTAACTCTGTTTTTTCAGCGATTCTCGCTACAAGCTCTCGTTTGGTGATCTTGGACATGGTGCGTTCGATTGGGACGACGGACGAGTTCTCGGGGTGAGTATGTGAAAATTCGGCCTACGGGGTCGCTGAGCAGGTAGTATGCCGAAAATAAATGTTTGTGATAAAATCGAAACCTTGGTCTTATGAGAGGAATGTAAGGCAATGGGATTGATGGATCTGGACAAAACGAGGATCAGAAAGCTGCGCGGACCGCTGCTTGACTGGTTTGATGGAGAGGAGCGGCGCTATCCCTGGCGGGATGATCGAAGCCCCTATTCGGTTCTGGTTTCTGAATTCATGCTGCAACAGACACGGATCGCGACCGTGCTCGAGCGTGGCTATTACACAAACTGGATGAATGCGTTTCCAGATTGGGCAGCCCTCGCCTCGGCTTCAGAGGCAGAGATCCTCAAGGCTTGGGAAGGGTTAGGCTACTACAACCGCGCGCGGAATCTGCAGAAGACAGCGAAAGTGATCCATACTGATCGAGAAGGGGAGGAGCCTGGTTCACGTGAGGAATGGCTGCGGATGCCGGGTGTCGGCCCCTACACGGCCGCCGCTGTAGCCAGCATCGCGATGGATGAAGTCTGCGGGGTGGTCGATGGGAACGTCGAGAGAGTATTTTCTCGCCTATTTTCTTACGAACAGCCCATTGCAACCCCGGATTCAAAGAGGCGATTTCAGGAAATCTCCGATTTGCTGGTTAGTCCGGAGCGTCCGGGAGATTGGAATGCAGCGATCATGGAGCTCGGCCAGTTTCTATGCACTCCAACCAGCCCGCGTTGCTCTTCCTGCCCCGTGCAGGGCGTGTGTCAAGCTTTGCAGAAAGGGGTGGTCGACCAAGTGCCGGTGAAAGCGAAAAAATCAGCACCGATCAAAAAGAAAGAACAGGTCGCTATCTGCCGACATGGAGAGAAGGTCTTATTAGCTGTCGAGACCTCATCACGGCGACGGGGCTTGCACAGGCTGCCGCTGCTGGATGAAATCGAGATCTTAGGTCGTCAGTGGGTGCAGGTAGATCATTTTGACTACGCCATCACGAAATACAAGGTGGGGCTTGATGTCTATTTTGCAGATCTGCCTGATCCTTTAGCGGCGACCATCTCTTGCGATCTACCGGAAGATCAGCTGTGCTGGGTTGACCTATCGCAGCCTAGCGACAGCTGGCCAGCCATGGGGGCACCGTTCAAAAAGGCCCTTTTGCGGCACATAAAGCGTAGACAGGAGGTTCTGCCCGGGCTGGAATGATGAGGATTGCGCCCCCTCGTTCTCTGATTTCGATCTTGTCGCAAACATGCGTTTCAACCTTTGGTTCCATTTGGTAGGCCGAATCTTAGGTGCTAAATTTATCTAAAAATTATGTTGTCAGGGGGTTCTTTGGAACCTAGCCTCATCCATTAGAGTGCACAAGTGCGCTCCCTTTTAAAACATTTTCGTCATTATGTGGAAGATCATTGCAGCCGTTGCCGCCCTAATCATGGTCGGTTCGATCATCGTTGGTTTTATGAACCACACGGCTCATCAGGAACGACTGGCTGAATTGGCCCGAAAAGAGAATACTCTCGAGCAGCGGAAGGATTCTCTCGCAACAGTAGAGGCTGAGATTGCTGAGCGTGAGGCGACAATCATCAAGCTCGAAGACGAAACCAATCGAATCCAGACAGAGAAGGTCGATCTTGAAGCAAAGCTGGTGCAGACAAATGCGAATCTAGAGACACGCGAAGGCGAGGTTGAAGCAGCCAAGAAGCAGGCGGACAAACTCAAGGTTTTCGTCGCTGATCTGCCAACTGTTCAGGGACTCCAGCGCGAACAAACACAAGTTACAGTGATGATCGACGAAAAGGACATCGAAATCCAGGGAGTTCAGGGTGAAATTGCCACTCAGCAGGCTGCCCGAGACCGCGCTCAGAAGGTTGCAGACGACCTAGTGTCCCTGAGGCAGGAGCAGCAAAATGGTATTATTCGTGGCGGTTTTCGCTCAAACGTCAGCAAAGCCTTCAACCAATGGGGATTTGTTGTCTTTCCTGGTGGTAACAACTCGGGGATGACGCAGAACGCTATCCTCGATGTTTATCGTGGTTCTCAGCCCATCTGCAAACTTGTTGTGACGTCATTCGAAGCGGGGAGAACAGTGGCCGATATCGTGCCAGGGTCGCTAGCCCCAGGTCAGATCGTTCAGGTGGGTGATACGGTGATTCAGCAAGAGCGCTCATTTGTAGCCGCCCCGGCTGCTGCAGCCACTGAGCCTGCGCCGGAGAGCGCACCAGCTAGTGCAACCTCTGACCCGTTCGGCGGCGCGATGAGCACCGAATCTGCTGCTCCAGCAGCATCCGATACGCCGACCGCTTCCGACCCGTTTGCTACACCGGCAACTGATGATCCTTTCGGAGGAAGCTCGAGTCCCGACCCATTTCAGTAGTGGGCTGACCGCCGATTCTACTCACCATTGATAATTGATTTTTCCATATGAAGCTGATACTCATCCTTAGCTGCGTTGTTGCTCTTGGTGCCATCGTCGTTGGGGCACTTAACTTTCGTGAAGCAAAAAGCAAACAGGAGGACATTGCGGCTGTTGAGCGTGACATCGCCCGTGTGACTGAAGAGCTTAAGCAAGCAGAGGTAAAGCGCGACGAAGTAGTCGTGAAAGAGCGTAATGCTACAGATACCCGCAATCAGGCCGCTGCCGCTAAGGGAGAGGTGGAAACCGAACTTGGGCGTGTCCAATCGAAGCTCGATCGCGCCACCGACGAACTGAAGAAGGTCCAGCTCGACCGCAAGGAAATGGAGTTAGCTCTGAATCGTCAGTTCCCAGATGGGAATTACAAGACGGCCGATGAGGTCCGGATGAAGGTTGACATGCTCAAGCAGCAGCTCTCCGATCGACAATCTGAGAAGGAAAAGCTCGATGGAACACTGGCAGAAACCACCGCCGCGCGTAGCCAGCAGGATGCTCGCGTTGGGAATGAACAGGAATTCCAGGAGCGCCGTGACCAGAAGGTTCGCCTAAACGGTATGGAAGCGCGCGTTATCGCAGTTAACAAGGACTGGGGTTTCATCATGGTGGATGCTGGCCGTCAGAATGGCGTGGAAGCGACTTCCTCTCTCCTGGTCAAGCGCGACAATGCACGGCTCGCAAAGCTGCAGGTTGTTAACTTAGAGGAGAATGTCGTTGTCGCTAAAGTAGCTGATGGTGAAACTCCTGTAGTTGGTATTAGGCCGGGCGACACTGTCGTGTTCGAAAGCCCGTTTTAAGGCTCGTGTCCCGCGCTTGGTTGTCTATTATTCGCCCCTTCCTTGTTATGAACGTTTCCTTTCGCTCTTACATCATTCTTTCGATCGTTATAGCTGGACTTGGTCTTGTCTCATGCTCCACGAACACAGCCAGCGGTCCCGGTAGCGGTTCACAGCTGAGCAGCATGCCTCACAACATGCCCGCCTCCTGGGAGGGGCAGATGGGCATGCCGGGCCTCGGATCTCAGGGGGGTGCCGGCGTTGACTACTAGTTTTCTGCCGCTGTTTTACCCGACCAAGCGTAACTCTTTTTATGTCTACCGACCAAACTCTTCCTGCTCTGGGCTTCGCTGCCGGACTTGATGAGGAAGACCGCCGGTCATTTGCTCAGTTCGGTGAGTTTGCCTCATATGAAGGGGGCGAATTTCTGATTCGTGAAGGTGAGATCCATGAAACCTTGTTTCTGGTTCTTGCTGGTGAATTTACCGTCCATACCGTGGTGACAGGACGTCCTGTTCATCTCGGTAAGCTCCGAGCTGGTGATTCTGTTGGTGAGATGAACATCTTCGATCCCGGTCGTGCGAGCGCGACGGTCGAAAGCAGCTTTCTGAGTCATGTCTGGCGTATCGAGCGTCGTTCACTTGAGCAGTTCCTTGAAAGTCACCCGGTAGCTGCTGGGTGGTTTCTTGTGGGAATCGCGACCCAGCTTAGTAAACGGCTCCGCAAGGCTAACGAGATCGTGGCCATGAGTAAAGAAGCTCGCTTTGATTCTGTATAGTGCGTCTCCTCGCACGGTTCACGATCTAAGCCTCGCACCCTCGTATGGAGCCTTCCCTTTTATTTCAGTTTGCTGATTGTGAGGGTTCGGTCCTGCAGGCTGTGATGCTTTTATGGGCTTTTGCCATCGGGCACGCGCTTGGAGATTTTCCTTTGCAGGGGGAGTTTGTTGCTCAGTGGAAGAATCGCAACTTTCAGCCCTGCAGCGGTCCTAGGTTCATTCCTTGGAGTTACATGATGGGGGTGCATTGCCTGATCCAGTCGGGCATGGTTTGGGTGATCAGCGGGAGCTTTCTATTCGCCATCATTGAGTTCGTGCTTCACTACGCAATCGATATTCTGAAGTGCGAAGAAAAGTCAGGCTTTATGCTGGATCAAGGCCTGCATCTAGCCACAAAGCTCGCATTCGTTGTGATCATTTATTTTGGTCTCCTGCCAAAAGAGTGGATTTGGTAGCGGGCATTTCTGTCACAGAAAGCGGCTTTGCATACCCAGAAAATGGTTCAATACTTCAAAAGTTATTGAACTATGGAGGGAGATGAGGCCATTACTGTATTTGCCGCACTGGCGCAGTCCACAAGGTTGGATCTGTTCCGCATGTTGATCAGGGCCGGAGAGGACGGGAAAACTGCCGGGGCTGCAGCTGCCGAGCTGGGGGTGAGTCCGTCGGCGCTTTCGTTTCATCTGAAGGAGTTAAGCAATGCGGGTGTCATCGCTCGTCAGCGAGATGGGCGATCGATTGTTTATCGCGTTGAAACTTCGACGGTTTCCGAACTCATCACCTTCCTCACTGATGATTGCTGTCAGGGGCGGCCGGAATTGTGTGGGTTTCTGCCACAAGCCGATCGTGCCTCGGCGAGCTGTTGCGAATAAGAGATTTTTGTTATGAAAAAGAGAGTTGGCATCAATGGTTTCGGTCGCATCGGCCGTCTGGGATTCCGGGCAGGCTGGGAGTCTGATGAATTTGAGATTGTGCACGTCAATGAACACAAAGGTTCAGCAGAAACGGCGGCGCATTTGTTGGAGTTCGATACCGTGCACGGTCGATGGAACAGGGCAGTAGATCAGGTCGCTGAAACTTCGTTCTCCGTGGACGGGAAGAGTGTCGGGGTAAGTCATTTTTCAGATCCTTCCGACATTCCTTGGTCAGAGTATGACGTTGATATCGTGATCGAGAGTTCCGGGGCGTTTCGTTCCCGATCAGAGGTGGGAAAACACCTTGAGAGCGGTGCCTCCTCAGTTGTAGTCGCGGCTCCGGTGAAAGACGATGTTTTAAATATCGTTATGGGGTGCAACGACCATCTCTATGATCCAGCGAAAGATGCAATCGTCACGGCGGCATCCTGCACGACAAACTGCATTGCCCCTGTTGTGAAAGTCGTTCATGAGAAGATTGGGATCGAGCGTGGGGCGATCACGACGATCCATGATGTTACCAATACTCAGGTCATCGTCGATGCTCCCCATAAAGATCTCCGACGTGCAAGGTCGGCGCTGAATTCTCTCATCCCCACGACTACCGGTTCGGCGACTGCGATCACCATGATTTATCCGGAACTGAAAGGAAAGCTCAACGGAGTGGCCGTGCGAGTCCCTATGCTCAACGCCTCACTGACGGATTGCGTTTTTGAGTTTTCCCGACCTGTCACAGTGGAGGAGGTGAACGACCTGTTGCGCAAGGCGGCTGAGTTGGATCTTAAGGGCATTCTTGGCTTTGAGGACCGGCCTCTCGTTTCGGCAGACTACGTGAATGATCCGCGCTCGGGGATTGTCGATGGACCTTCGACCATGGTTGTCGATGGCACTCAATGCAAAGTGCTGGTCTGGTATGACAACGAGTGGGGCTATGCCAATCGCATGATGGAGCTGGTAGCTCTTGTCGCGACGAAAACGTCGTAAAGACCGGCTGGGTAGGAGTCTCGTCCTGCTTTATCTGATCCATTATGACGACAGAGAGTGCCAGCCGCCGGGACTACATCATTGTCACGAGTGCCTACTGGGCGTTCACTGTGAGCGATGGAGCTCTGCGCATGCTCGTGCTGCTGCACTTTCACGAACTGGGGTTTAATCCGCTGCAGTTGGCGTCGCTGTTCTTGCTCTATGAGTTTTTCGGGATCATCACGAACCTGACGGGAGGTTGGATCGGTGCGAGATTCGGGCTGAACCGCACCCTCTTTGTCGGGCTTGCGCTCCAGATTGTGGCCCTCTCCGCGCTTACTGCCGTTTCGCCTTCCTGGGTTCTGTCATTATCCGTGGGGTTTGTCATGGCCACACAGGCGCTCTCCGGTATTGCGAAGGACTTCACAAAAATGAGCTCCAAGAGCAGTGTGAAACTGCTCGTCCCGAGTGACTCAGGGGACTCTCAGAAGAAGCTCTTTCTCCTTGTGGCTGTCCTCACGGGGTCGAAAAATGCGCTGAAGGGTGTTGGATTTTTTCTGGGCGCGCTGTTGCTTCAGGTCATCGGTTTTGCTCCGGCGCTCTTCAGTTTTGCGGCTCTCCTCGCTGCTGTCCTCGTCGTAGCCCTGCTTCTGTTGAAACAGGACTTAGGGAAAGCCAGGGTAAAGCCGAAGTTTACTCAGATCTTCTCAAAAAGAGCTGAGCTGAACTTCCTGTCTGCAGCCCGCTTGTTTTTATTCGCGTCACGGGACATCTGGTTCGTGGTCGCACTACCCCTTTTTATCACGGAGTCACTGGGTTGGAGCTTCTGGCAGACTGGCGCTTTTATGGCCTTTTGGGTGATCGGGTATGGCTGCGTGCAGGCGGTCACACCGCAGTTTGTCAAAACGCGGAAACGTTCAGCCCTCTCGCATGCCCTTAGCGCAACGATTGGCTGGGGCTGCGCCCTGGCGGCGATAACAGCTTTTCTAGCCTGGGGTGTTCAGAGTGGATGGACGGTCTCCTGGTTTGTTCTCGGTGGAGTCTGTCTCTTCGGCGCGGCGTTCGCTGTCAACTCGTCCCTCCATTCCTATTTGATCGTCGGGCTGGCCGAGAGAGAAAATATCTCCATGCAGGTGGGGTTCTATTACATGGCGAATGCCTGCGGACGTCTCATTGGGACCATTCTTTCCGGAGCTGTTTATTTATCCTTCGGTCTTGTAGGATGTTTATGGGCTAGTGCTCTGGCGATTTGCTTAGCAGTCGCTTTTACGGCTCCCATCCTGCCCGCCCTGAACCGAAGAGGAGTATTGCAATCTTCTTGAAGGGCACGGTCTGCCTAGCGTAGTGTTTCTGTCTATGCGTGAGATCCATGAAATTGACGAGCTGAGGAATTTCCTCGCCTGCGGCACAGATCTTTCTGATCGAGTGATTCAGGGGCTAGACCTCGGTGAGGTGACTTTTGATTTTACGAAAGTGAAGCTAGCGGGAGCGGTTTTCCTCGGTTGTCGTTATCCTTCGCTGGCAGCTCAGGAGCGGATACGTGAGGCAGGAGCGCTGATTTTTCCGCGCCTGCCACGTCTGCCTTACAATCCCTATCGCCCGAAGCTTTACAGCAGAGGTGAGTTAATGGAGGGCTGGACGGAGGCGCGTGATCAGTCGCTCGACCGACGCATCTATGATCACTTTGTCGAGCATGGTAGACAC
>JAHDFZ010000073.1 GCA_020627905.1 Verrucomicrobiota bacterium | reverse complement strand
ACTATCTCTTCCGGCGTGGCATCTCTTCCCTCTACAATCGGCTGTGATGTGACAGCAACAATTCCATCAGCTGTCTCGACGACTCCCTCAAAGAGGATCTCGTCGCCAAAGGCAATATTCGCGAGGGCCAAACGCTCGAGGTAGGAACCTGCGTCATCTCCCTGGGCGCCAAAGAAACTCCGTTTTGTGATCTTAATAACGCGCCACAAGTCATCTGATAGCGCTACGCGGTGCTCTCCACCACCGCCCGGTGGCCGTTTTGCAAAGAGATCCACGAGAGGTTCGGCCTGAAGGATTAGCCCTGCTCGTTCAGCCACTTCTCTGAGTCGATCACCACTGGCGACTTGTCGCCCATGTTTCCTTTGCTTTGCTGCATTTGTGATATCAATCGCTCTTTTCGGGACTGTTTCGATTCCGATGAGCTCGCAGTAAACTCGGTGGGGGTCTCGGTAGGGATTTTCTCGGCGAGCTCCTTCATGCTTAATGGTAGTCGATTTAATCTCTGGAGGCAAGGGCGGGATCTCTCCCCTGCGCAAGCTACTCTTCGCCTGTGTCATTGCACCTGAGTTTACCAGAATGCGTCATCAGCGCGACCGTCGGAATTGCAATTTTTCAACTAGCAAGATGCACAGTCTGCCCGAGTTCAGGTGACCGGATTCCTGCTGGGATACCCCTAACTGCTGGTTTTGCACTTTCGGCAGGCGCCCTGCTTAGAAACAAGCATATGGAAAACACCCACACCGTCACCATTCGCGAAATTGAACATGTCACTCACGACGTCATCCGCTTTGTCACGACAAAGCCCTCTGGGTATACATTTGAACCCGGGCAGGCCACTGAAGTCGCTATCGCCCTCGATGGCTGGAAGGACGAGGAGCGTCCTTTCACCTTCACCTCTCTGCCCGGAGATCCGTTTCTGGAATTCACGATCAAGATCTACCCTGAGCGCGACGGGGTGACTGATCGCATGGCCAGTCTGGAGATTGATCAGGAGCTGCTCATTGGTGATCCCTGGGGAGCGATCCGTTATCAGGGTCCCGGCGTCTTCATTGCCGGTGGAGCCGGGGTGACTCCTTTCATTTCCATCCTTCGTGATCTGCAGCGCCGCGATGAAGTCGCTGACGTGCAGCTGCACTTCTCCAATGAAACGGAGGATGATGTCATCCTGGCTGGCGAGTTCCGCAAAATGCTGGGGGAAGACGCGCATTATGTCGTGTCAGACGAGGAAACGGAAGTGTATCGCTCGGGCCGGATCGATGAGAGCTATCTGAGGGAAAAGATCAGCGATTTCGGCCAGAATTTCTATCTCTGTGGACCGCCTGAGATGGTTGAGGACATTAAAGAGTCCCTGATCGAGTTGGGGGCGGCGGAAGATCGTGTCATTCACGAGGAAGCGGCTTAGCTTGGCTCGCAGGGTGCCGACGGGGCTTGTCCGTCACGGACGTCGGCGTTCCCGCGGAACGGGCGTCCTTTTCTTAAGGAAGCTGCTCAGATTAGCGAATAGCACTCATTACCCAATTTCTGCGCGGCTGGTCCGTCGCGGGAGCCGACTTCCGCGGGGCAAGCGAAGTGCAGGCTAGACATTCGGGCGCTTTGCGCTAGAGGTGGGGCCGTCGTGTGGCGCTTCCACGCGCCCCCACAAGACCTCGTTTACCCGATATGTCTGCACCTAAGCAACAAACCCTCGCTTCATCCGCTACGCTGACCGGCACTTCTCTCCACACGGGAGAGGCCGTCACGCTGACCATGAAACCTGCCCCCGTGAATCATGGGATCAAGTTTCGCCGCATCGATCTGGATGATCAGCCCTTCATCGATGCTCACGTTTCGAAGGTTCAGACGGTGGAACGAGCAACCACGCTCGCAGAGGGTTCGGTAAAGGTTCACACCGTCGAGCACGTCATTTCTGCCCTCGTCGGGATGGGGGTAGACAATGCCATCATCGAGATGGATGCCAACGAGCCTCCGATCGGCGACGGCTCGGCACAGCCTTTCGTCGAATGCATCAAAAAGGCCGGGATCGAGGAGCAGGACGCCTATGCAAGCATCTTCGAGATCCGCGAGCCGATCCATCTGGAGACGAAGGGCGGGTCTATCATTTCCATCGTTCCCGATAAGGCTTTCCGTGTTTCCTGCACACAGGTCGGCCCGGATGGCCGCATGACTCAATTTTTCTCCACGGAAGTGACTCCCGAGACTTACGAAAAGGAGATCGCCCCTGCCCGGACTTTTGTCTTCTACGAAGACGTCGAGCCATTACTGGAGAAGGGCCTGATCAAAGGGGGGAGCTTGGAGAACGCAGTGGTCATCAAAGGCGACAGCGTCATGAGCAAGGAGGCTCTGCGCTTCACCGAGGAGTTCGCACGACACAAGATCCTCGATATCATTGGTGACCTCATGCTGAGCGGGAAACGCTTCATGGGACATGTCATCGCCGTTAAGCCCGGTCACGGACCGAACACGGAGATGGCAGGCAAACTGGCCAAACTTTACGCTCAGACCAAGTCGATGGTCCCGGCGGTGCAAATCCCCACAGGCGAGGGCGTCATGGACAATCTGGAGGTGCAGCAGGTGCTGCCCCACCGTTACCCCTTCCTGATGGTCGACCGCATTGTCGGCTTCGAGGGCGAGATGAAATGCACAGGTGTGAAGCAGGTGACCATCAATGAGCCCTACTTTCAGGGCCATTTCCCCGGTCACCCTGTGATGCCTGGTGTGCTCCAGGTCGAAGCGATGGCGCAGGTAGCGAGCATCGTCCTGCTGCGCCAGCCTGAGAACCAGGGCAAGATCGGCTACTTCATGAGCGCTGATAAAGTAAAATTCCGTAAGCCAGTCATGCCCGGCGACACGCTCTTTATCGAGAGCGAGGTGCTCAAGGTCCGTCGCAACATCGGCTACGCCGTCTGCCGCTGTGTCGTCAACGGCGAGGTAACCTCCGAGGGCGAGCTGAAGTTCGCACTCATGACCTAGGGGAGTCCTATGGCTGAGACCTTCATTCACCCTACCGCTATCGTCGATCCCTCTGTGGGTCTCGGAGACGGCGTTCACATCGGGCCGTATTGCGTGATCAACGAAGGGGTGACGCTAGGAGCCGGCTGTCGACTGCACAACCACGTGACGATTTCCGGCCCCACCCGCATCGGGGCAGACAACGAGTTTTTCCCCTACGGCTCAATCGGTCAACGGACACAGGATCTGAAATATGAAGGCGAGCCGACGTATCTGGAGATCGGCGACCGCAATACTTTCCGCGAGTTTGTGACGATCAATCGCGGAACGGCACCCGAGTCCTACACCCGCGTCGGGAGCGATGGTAATTTCCTGGCCTACAGCCATATTGCCCATGACTGCACGGTGGGCGACCATGTCATTTTTTCGAACAACGGCACCCTGGCAGGCCATGTCGAGGTGGAGGATTATGCGATTCTTGGCGGCCTGACGGCCGTCCATCAATTCTGCCGGATCGGGGCTCATGTCATCACCGGCGGCTGCTCGAAGATTGTCAAAGACGTGCCCCCCTTCATGATTGCTGATGGCAATCCGGCTCGGGTGCGGGCGATCAATTCGGTCGGTCTCAAGCGGCGTGGTTATTCCGAAGATGAGATCCGCGCGATTAAGAAAACGCATCGCTATCTCTTCCGGGAAAAGTTGAATACCGGCGAGGCCGTCAAGAAAATCGAAGCTGAGGTAACGATGACCGAGCACGTGAAGCAGGTGCTCGAGTTTGTAGCTAAGTCAGAGCGCGGGATTCACTGATTGATTACAGGAATGCGTTTACACGTTTTTGATGTTTCCGCATGCCGTGAGGCCATCCGTTGAACGGGTTGGAAAAACGGCAGCCAGTGTTTTGAACTGGCAGCCGTAGCCCCTACTCCTCCTCACCCCCATCCGACTTCAGGAACTGGAAGACATCGCTATCGGTCGAAAGGATGATCGTGCTGTCAGACGGCGGGAGGGAACGATACAGCTCCATCGTCCGCGTAAACTCATAGAAGTTCGCTGCCTCGGGATCGCTGCCATAAGCCTTGGCATAGACCTCTGATGCTTTGGCATCGGCCTCCCCCTTGATCATCTCCACTTTCTTGTAGGACTCTGACTCGATCTGGCGAAGCTCTTTCTCCATATTTCCGATGATCTTGGCGGCTTCTCCCGCCCCCTCGGAGCGGAAACGCTCAGCGATCTGCTTACGCTCGGAAATCATCCGCTCGTAGATCCGCGCCTCGACCTCTTTGTTGTAGTTGATCCGCTTGAAGCGCACGTCCAGCAGCTCGATCCCGAACTCCGCCAGCTTGTCACGACTGGCATTGAGGATATCCTGCTCAAGAGCCCCGCGACCACGTCGGATAGGTGCCAGACGTCCGACATTCCCCGTCTTATCCGCCTCGGCAATCTCAGCCTCCTGCTGAGGCTTTCGGTCTTTGTCAGAACGCACAATCTCCGCTAGAGCGTGTTTGGCGACTGCGTTGCGCGTCTCCGATCCGAGGATGTCATCGAGACGTGAGCGGGCGCTGCGCTCATCACGCAACTTCTGGAAGTAGCGCAGCGGATCAACGATGCGCCAGCGACCATAGGTATCCACCTGGATATAGGTCTTCTCCTTCGTCGGCATGGCAGACGGATCCCCATCCCATTCTAACACCCGCTTATCAAAGCGATTTACACGATGAAAAAATGGCCTCTTCACTTTGAGACCCGGCTCGGTGATCGGGTCGCCAATGGCTTCTCCAAACTGGGTGATGATGACCTGCTCCGTCTCTTTCACGACGTAGAGAGCATTGGAGAGAATGAGAGCCCCGATAATGAGAATCGGGACGAGAGCAAATTTGATGAATTTCATAAGAATGTCAGAAAAATGATGATTTGCGGTGGCTACCTACTGTTTCGGTGGCGCGGCGGACTTGGTGGTTCCTTTGAGGACATCCAGCGGGAGGACAGGTAGGACATCCTGGCCCGAGCCATCGAGAATGACCCTGCGCCCCATGGCGGGCAGAGCTTCCTCCATGGTCTCCAGATAAATCCTTCGGCGCGTCACATCCGGGGCCTTTTTGTATTCTGCCAGGAGAGCAGAGAAGCGAGCGACATCACCCTCCGCCTCGTTGACACGAGCAGAGGCATAGCCCTCGGCCTCACTGATTTTCTGCAAAGCCTGCCCCCGCGCTTTCGGCACGGTTCGGTTGTATTCGCCGTTGGCCACATTGATCGCTTTTTCTTTATCCTGCTGGGCGGTATTCACCTCGTTGAACGAAGCCTGCACCGGCTCGGGTGGGTTGACGTTCTTCAGCTGCACCTGATCGATGGTCAGGCCGAGATTGTAAAGTTTGATCAGCTCATCGAGACGGCGGCTGCACTCCTCAGCGATCTCCTGACGCCCGATGGTGATGACCTCATCGACAGTCCGATCACCGACCACTTCACGCATGACGCTCTCACTGGCATCACGCAGAGTCTCGTCTGCATTGCGCACCTCGAAGAGATAACGCTTGGGATCGGCGATGCGGTATTGAATGACCCACTCGACGAGGGCTGAGTTGAGGTCCCCCGTGACCATGTTCTTCTCCATGCGCATCTCGTTCGGATTGGTCCACTGGTAGCGATTGGTGTTTCCTTCGGTGCCGAAGCCGAACTCCTGCTTCAGCTGGCGCGTGACCGGCACACGAATCACTTCATCGATCCCGAAGGGAGCTTTGAAATGAAGACCCGGCCCTACGGTGTCTACATGCTTGCCGAAGCGTAGCACCACGCCCTCCTCCTCCACCTGCACAGTGTAGAACGAGGTGACCGCGAGTATGAGAATGAGAAGGAAAATTCCTCCTCCAACAAGGATGCCCTTCAGGGATTTGGGCATTTTGACATCGATAATATCGTTTCCGATTTGAACCTGCATAATTTGAATCCTAGACGCTGCCGTTACGTGTGGCAACGGAGTGCCGACTAAACTTCCACCACCATTTCGTCATAAGCCAGCTCAGCGTTCGCTGGCAGAGTCGGCCCTAGCTCCTGGTAATCGACACGGCATGAGAAATGGGTCATCAGCAGTCTCCCCACCTCCGCCTCTGCCGCGATCTCGCATGCTTCTGCAATCGACAGATGAGTCGGGTGCTCATCCTCCTGCAGCCCATCGAGAATGAGCACAGGGACTTCCCAGATCGCCTCTTTTGCCTCGTCCGAAAGCGTTTTTGCATCAGGGATGTAGGCGAAGCGCTTAGTGCCTGCTTTCGAGAACAGAAAGCCAATCGTTTCTACTTTTCCGTGGGTAACCGGGAGCGGCAGGATCTCCCAGACCGTGTCATTTTCCTCATCAGAAATGGTGAACGGGCCGTCGATCACCTGCGGCGCTGGTTTGAAATAGCCGATGTAGCGGTTTTCTCCATTGAACACATAATCAAAGCTCACCTTTAACCGCTCCAGGCAAGCCTCCGTGGCATAGATGTCGAGGCTGTCTTCTTCCCACACCGTGAAACGACGCAGGTCATCAAAGCCCATGATGTGATCACTATGCGCATGAGTGAAGAGCACGGCGTCCACCTGCTCGATCCCTGCCCGCAGGCACTGCTGACGGAAGTCTGGCCCTGTATCGACGATGACCGAGAAGTCGCCATCCTGAAACCAGATGGAAGATCGGAGCCGCTTATTTTTCGGGTCATCTGAAACGCAGACCCCGCAACCGCAGCCGATCACAGGCACCCCGATGGATGTCCCGGTGCCGAGGAAGGTGATGCGGGGAGGCGCAGATGATGATTCGGAAACAGGCTCGCTCATTCTTTCACGGAAGGATACGATACTCAGCTGGCTGCCTGCGGAAATCTAGCCCTGATTTTTAGCGTAGGAAGAAGCCTTGAATTCCCCGAGCGCCACGTCCTTAGTTTCTCAACGGTCTTTCAGGCACCCATTTATGAATCCCTATCGTCTCCTACCGAAAGTCGACAAACTTATCGATGAGGTAAGCGAGCACCCATCCCTGGCCAATCAGGAGATCCCCCGCCTTCTCATCACCCAACAGGCACGCCAGACAGTCGAGGGTCTGCGCCGCGCCATCGAGGAAAAAGAGGAAGCCCCACCTGAGTTCAAAACGATTGTTGCAGATCTGGCGGAGGAGCTAAGCCTCCTCGCCGCGTCCCGCATCCGCCCAGTGCTCAACGGCACGGGAGTCCTCATCCACACCAATCTCGGGCGATCGCCACTCGCTGCCGAAATCGCCGACTCGGTCCGCACGATCGGCAGCCAGTATAACAATCTGGAGATCGACCTGGTAGGCGGCGCTCGCGGCAAACGTGGCCGCTATGCAGAAGCCTGCCTGGCGGCACTTATCGATGCTCCGGCTGCGACGATCACCAACAATTGCGCGGCCGCTCTCATCCTCATGCTGCGCCATCTGGCTAACGGCGAAAACAATGAAGTGATCATCTCTCGCGGCGAGCTCGTAGAAATTGGTGGAGGCTTCCGCGTCCCAGAAATCATGGAGGCAAGCGGCGCGAAGCTCGTGGAGGTCGGCGCGACGAACAAGACGTCCCTGGAGGACTATGAGCGTGCGATCACGCCCAGGACCGGCATGCTGCTGAAAGTGCACCGCTCAAACTTCACCATCGAGGGCTTCACTGACGAGCCGAGCACTGAGGAACTGGTAGCGCTGGGAAAAGAGCATAACATCCCCGTGGTGGAAGACCTAGGATCAGGAGCGATGGTCGCCACGGATGAAGTTGCCGATATTCCGCATGAACCAACCGCCACAGAGGTGCTGAAGCGCGGCGTCGATCTCGTATGCGTCAGCGGTGACAAGTTGTTCGGCGGGCCGCAGGCAGGCATCATCGCCGGACGGGCTGACCTTGTAGCGGGCATCAAAAAAGAGCCCTTCTTCCGCGCACTCCGCTGCGATAAGATGATCCTCACCGCCATGCAGGAGACAGCCATCACCTACCTGCAGGGGCTGGAGGATGAAAGCGTCCGCGCCGGGCTGCCACTCCTGCGCATGCTGGCCACCGATGTCGAGTCAGATCTACGCCCACGCGGCGAGGCCATCCTGAGGGCCGTAGACAATTCCAGACTCAACCTCCGCGAATGCACCGCCCGCTGCGGTGGCGGCACTATGCCCAAGGCAGAGTTCCCCTCACTCGCGATCGCTCTCGGCGGGAATGGCGCCGAGCTGGAGGCGCTCGCCGCCTCTTTTCGCCATCATCCGACGCAACCACTGGTCGGAAAAATCCACGATGGGCACTTTCTGATCGATCTTTGCACCATTTTTCCTGAACAAGACGAATCTGTGACTGTCATTCTTAAGGACCTGTTGTAAGGCTACTCCTTGTCTCAGATTCGTCTGACTTATTTTAGACCAAATCCTTTATGAAAAAACGCACATTCCTAGCGATCGGACTCGCAGCGTCAGCTGCTCTCGCCACCTTCAGCTGCTCTCCCAAACCTGCCGGAGAAGAAGCGAAAGAAGAAGCTTCAGCCCCGGCTGCTGAGCAGACTTTCTTCCTCTCGGCCATCCCGGATGAGAAGATCACCGATCAGAAAGTGAAGTTCGATAATCTGGCTGCTTATCTCACGAAAACACTGGGTGTGAAGACTGAATTCGTCTTTTCCAAGGACTACGCCGATGCCGTGACCAAATTCAAAAACGGCGAAACGCACCTCGTCTGGTTCGGCGGCCTCTCTGGCGTGCAGGCTCGCATGGCCGTGCCTGGCTCCGAGGCGATCGCTCAGGGCAAGGCTGACCCTCAGTATAAGTCCTACTTTATCGCCAACAAAAACACCGGCCTGAAGCCCAGCCCGGACTTCCCGGCTGCCATCCAGGAAAAAACTTTTACCTTCGGCTCTCCTGGTTCGACATCCGGACGTCTCATGCCGACCTACTTCATCCTTCAGAATAACGGGAACGTGCCTGTGGACGAGTGGTTCAAGACCAAGCCGGGCTTCCAGATGAGCGGCGGTCACGTAGCAACGGCAAATGCAGTCGCCGACGGCACCTACGAAACAGGGGCTCTCAACTACAAGACCTATGACTCCCTCGTGAAGAGTGACGAAAAGATCGCCCAGAACACCGTCAAAATCTGGACGACTCCTTTCTATGCTGACTACAACTTCACCATCCACCCGGTGGCGAAAGAAGTCTTCGGTGCAGATTTCTTCACGAAAGTGCAGGACGCTCTCGTAGCAGCACCCGCTGGCTCAGATGCGCTGAAGGCTATCAACCGTGAGTCCATCATCCCGGCGAAAAGCGCGGACTTCGATGGCATCAAAGCGACTGCGGTAGAAGTCGGCCTCATCGAGGAGTAATCCTCCACCTCCCCCCTTCGATCCGCCGATGTCCGAGACTCCCTGCTTTCAGCTGGACGGCGTGAGTCTCGACTTCGGTGATACGAAGGCAGTCAACAACCTCTCTCTCAACATCGCTGAGGGAGAAACGCTGGCCCTCATCGGCCCCAGCGGCGGAGGAAAAACCAGCCTGCTCCGCCTTTTCAATACCACCCTGCTGCCAACTTCGGGCGAAATCCGTGTCCTTGGTAGCGTCACCAGTGCCCTGACGCCGCGCGAACTACGCAACCTCCGCGCGCGCATTGCCACGATCCCGCAGAACCTCGGTCTCGTGCCCAGCCTTACAGCCCTGCAGAACGTCCTGCATGGGAAAGGCGGACAGCGATCCACCTTGCGATCGCTCAAAGATCTGCTGAACCCCAGCGCCGCAGATGTAGAACGCGTCTACTCCCTGCTCGACCGAGTCGGCATCGAGGAAAAACTCTACCAGCCCGTCGCTCGTCTATCCGGCGGCCAGCAACAACGTGTGGCGATCGCTCGGGCGCTCTTTCAGGAGCCTGATGTGCTCCTGGCTGATGAGCCCGTCTCAGCGGTCGATCCAGCCCGCGCGCGCGATCTGGTCAGCCTGCTGAGCGAACTGGCGCGCGAACACCAACTAACCCTGTGCATGAGCCTGCACGATGTGAAGCTGGCTCAGGAGTTTTTCCCTCGCGTCATCGGCATGCGCCGTGGGAAAGCCGCCCTCGACTCACCGCCAGAAAAAATCTCGGCGGATGCTCTCACGGAACTTTACCAGCTGGATGGGAGCGAGCTGGCAGAATGAGATAAGTTCGGAATAGGGAACCTGAGGCCCCTTCCACAAAAGCAAGGGTCGATCAAGTCAACTCGACCACCCCCTTCGCCGTCTACCCGGTCTGTGGTGGTGAGCCTATTTGCAGAAGGTATTCGACGACGTCCTCCCGATCTGGTTCAGATGAAAGTATATCGATCGGACGATTTCCGGCAGCATCCCGAATCTCCACATCCCCACCAGCCTCGATAAGCATCGCGGCATTTTCAGGCCAGGCACAGAGGTGCATGGGAGTTATGCCCTGATCATTTCGAGCATTGGGATCAGCACCCATGGCTAGAAGGTAGCGCATGACGGCAGGATGCTCCTCTTCTGCGAGCCCATGCAGGGCCGTGAAGCCCCACTTGTCTCCCGCATTGATGGAATCAGGATCCTGATTCACGATGCGCTTCACGGATTCCAGATCCCCTGCAACTGCGGCATCATATAAAATCATGGGATCTGGAAGCGAATCGTGCGGTGAATTACTCCGCGTATTCCAATGTGGAAGATTCCAGCCCCTCAGCAATTCCAGAAGAAACGGCACCACCGATTACGACGCCATAGCCGATTAGGAAGACGACGGTCAGAATGATGCCGATGACGGCGAACTTCACATTCCCCTTCACAAATCCGTAGATGATCGGGATGATTGTTCCGAGGAAAATGGTAAGCACTCCCCAGAGAGTATCACCAGCTTTAAAGGACTTGACCATGCCCATGATCCAGTAGATGAACAGGCCGAGGCCTGCGATTCCCATAACGATGCCGCCGACAATAAGAAGCGGGCTTAGTTCTGCTGTAGTCATAATATCTTGAATTTCAGAAGCTCGAGACTGGAATACTTCGCACAAAAGTGCAAGCGTTTTGCGAGCCCTGACATCTTGCGATTAGGGGCTAACGATCCTTGGCCCATGTGGCAACAGCTTCTATGAAACAGCCACCTCCGCCTGCACCACTCCCCCATACCCAGCATACCTCGCCACAGTCCTCAGGACTTGCCATTGCCTCGCTCATTCTCGGGATCGTCAGCTTCATGGGGCTTGCTGTTCTCATCATCCCACCAGTCCTCGCGGTCATCTTTGGACACATCAGCCTGAGCCAGATCAAAACCAATCCTCAGACAGGCGGCAAGGGTCTCGGAATCACCGGACTCGTTCTCGGTTACCTGTCCTTAGTTGGCACCATTGCCTGGATCGTCCTGATTGGTTTTGCAGCCGCAATGGCAGCAAGCGAAAACATGAACATCGAGTAGACCCATTCGCCGAAGCCGTTGGACGGAAGTTTCCCCGCACCTGCCAACGGACTCCGTGCCTTTCTCGTGACAGATCCTAGCTCGACTACACGGCGACGTATTCACTCAGGAGGCGCATCTCGATTGATTCAGCCTGACATGCCGAAAGCAACTCTTCTCGCAAACCGTGCGAGACTTTTAAAAGGTAACTCGCAGCAGGTAGCTGTGGATATCTCAAAGCGTTTCCGGAGAGGCGATCATGGAGAGCTTCGTATCGCGTGTAATTTTTTCTGACAAATCCACGTTTTACCAGATTTGGACTGATATTCACCCACTCTCGTGGATCCTTCACTAAACGACCAATATATGAAGGATATCCCGAAATTTCGGGGTCTGGAGGATCGAAGGAGATCGTTAACGCTTTCTCCAGGAAGAAAAGTAAAGCTTCCAGATCATCCACCGACGGAAGCACGAATTGTCGTTCATCAGCCTCTATGATCAATAGCTTGAGATATTCATCAAACGTTTCCGCCTTTTGGATCTCAAAATCGCACTCGACATCAACGTAAACGACTGCTGGCGTTCTCGAATCTTTCCGATAATCAAGGCATAAGTGCCAATGACCATCTCCGTCGAAAGGAACTAACCCATTAAGAGAAAAGCTGACATACTCTTCGGCATCACTCCAGCAGAAATCTGTAATGGAAGGGAAACGACAACCTATTCCGTATATCTGCTCGTGACACGAATCTTCCAAACAGAACCTGATGTAACCGCCATTCTGCTCTCGAAGAAGCGCAAGAAGCGCCTCAGGGAGCGGGTAACCTATTTTTCTCTCTGCTTCCGAAATTGCGTCGTCAGTCAGCGCATCCTGCAGGTAGGGTAGATAAGCAGGAACGCTCCAGATGGTTTCGGGCGTGGCTTTCATAGGAATAGCCCTCTAAAGCGCGAATGCGAACGATCACGGTTCAAATGTGACCAGCACTTCGATTTTATTGCGTTTCGCCCGCTCGTCGTAGTAATTGAAATCCGGAGCGTCTCCCTTCCACAAAATTGTCAAGGTCCCGTCGTCATTCTTGGTCAGGCTAACTTCGTTATTATCGACTCCCAGATGTTCCCCAAAATAGACTCGGAAGATATTATCTGCTTTTGAGGTCTCAAGCGTGTCCCAGCCCTGGACTTCAGTCAAAGCTTCGACTGTAAGATCGTCAATGGAGGAAACTGAAATAGTGGCATCGTCTATCCCAAAGTGAGGTTCTCCGAGACCCGCAAGAGGGCCTGTTCCCGCGCTGGTCGAAATTTCCAGATCGAATTTTTTCTCGCCGATACTGAAATCGATGTCCTTTACCGGGAATTCACACAAACCATCTTGATGGTAAATTTTCACAATATTGCTCATAACGAAGAGACTGGACCTAGCGTCTGCAAGCACTGATGTCAAAGTGAAACGGATCGAGCAGATGCGAATCCAGGAGGACGCTTTTGCTCTCTCTGCCCCGATTCCGATAACTCATTCGCATCTTCTCTATATATTGCCTTCTTTGCTTTGTTGCTCATATCGGATGAATGGGCCATCCGGCGTCATTTATTAATATGGCTCAACTCTGTCTGCCCTCCTCCAACTAGATTGCATTTGACGCCTCCGGCTTTTTCACCGTAGTCTGAAAACACTATGAATCAGGAAATGCCTGCCGCTACTCAGCCCGTCGCACCAAAAGCATCGGGGATGTCCATCGCCTCTCTCGTCTTGGGGATTGTCACAGTCCTGGGAGGGTTTTACCTCCTGGTTCCACCCATTCTTGCCGTCGTTTTCGGCCACATCGGCCTTGGCAAAACCAAGAAAGATCCAAATGTTGGCGGAAAAGGGCTTTCTATCACCGGCTTGATCCTGGGCTATCTCGGAATCGCTATCTTCGTTGCCATGATCGTTGGCGGCATCATCTTTGCTGCATCTATGGCATCAAATCCTGAATTCATGGAAGAAGTGAACCGCCAACTCCAGGAGGGTGGGGCTTTGGTCGAGCCAAGCACGGAACCAGCTGAATAAAGTCAGGTAACGACAACTTTTACCTCGAAAGGCTCTCTGTTTCTGCGGGGAGCCTTTTTTGTTTCCCCGCCAAAAACACAATGAATCAGCCACCGCCTCCCCACAGCCATCAGGCAGCGCCGCCAGCTTGCGGGCTCTCAATCGCATCCCTGGTCCTCGGGATCATCAGTTTCATGGGTGGTGCCGTCCTCCTGATCCCACCTCTACTCGCTGTCATTTTTGGTCACATCAGTCTGAGCAAAATGAAAGCTGATTCAGCGATTGGCGGAAAAGGCCTGGCGATCACCGGATTGATCCTCGGTTATCTGGCGATCATCTGCCTGCTTGGTTTTTTAGCCATTTTCATAGGCTTTGCCGCACTGGCAGGCAGCAGCATGACCGAATTACAGGATCTGCAGGAGCTTGAGCAAATCCTACCTGGGGAAGAAAACCTCATCCCTGTCGACTGAGCCCCCGGTCCGAGAAATCTCTTTACCGTCTTTCACCAAGGAAAAGCCATCTCACTCCTGCCGAAACGCACGACCGAGAAGGTGCGCCGCTACTGGCAGCGTGATAAACGCGAAGGTCAGCGCAAAGAGCGACTTCACGATCACTGGAGTCTCCGGGATCCGCAGGCACACTGCTAGCAGAACCAGCACCAGCGCAGCACCAGATGCCTTGGTAGCCGCGTGCATGCGGAACAACAAATCCGGATAGCGCAGCAACCCGACGCCTGCTACGAGAACGAAAAAGCCTCCTAGAACGAGGATGATCCCACTAAACGCTTCCATCCTGATGGTCCTCCTTTTGCAATTGGGCTGGTGTTAAGAAAAGCGAAACGGCGGAGGTGCCGATAAACAGAACCATGCCGGCGGTGATGGCGATATCCACCCAGATGCCATCGGCCCGCATCCACCCATGACCCAGGGCAAAGGCGATGAAACAGAGCGCCAGCACATCTGCCGCTGCCACTCGGTCGCCCATGGTAGGGCCTCGCCAAAGGCGGAGGAGGCAGCAGGCAGAGGCCACGAAAACCTGAGCGATAAACAGGAAATAGCAAACCTCAGCCAT
>JAHDFZ010000072.1:1854-14460 GCA_020627905.1 Verrucomicrobiota bacterium | reverse complement strand
CCGATCTTCTGCTTGTAGTCGACCGCCATGTGCAGCAGCTGTGCCAGGTGGTCCAGCTCGCGCTTCATGTCCGTGTTGTAGAGAGTGGCGTAGCCCTCGCGACCACCCCAGAAGACGTAACCTTCTCCGCCGAGGCGGTTGGTAACATCCATGGCCTTCTTGACCTGCGCCGCCCCGTAGGCAAACACATCGGCATAAGGGGATGTCCCAGCACCCTGGTTGTAACGCTCGTGGGCGAACAGGCAGGCCGTGCCCCAGAGCAGCTTGATGCCAGTTTCTTTCTGCGCCTTCTCCAGCTCGTCAGCTACCGCATCGAAAGCAGCGTTTGATTTTGCGAGATCACCCAGCTCAGGGGCTACATCGCGATCGTGGAAGCAATAGAAATCGATGCCGACCTTCTGCATGAACTCAAACATCGCCCAGACGCGCTTCTGCGCATTTTCGACTGAGTTGCTGCCATCGTCCCAGGGGCGGATGGCTGTGCCGCCACCAAAGGGGTCGCTCAGGTCATTACGCATGGTGTGCCAGTAAGCACAGGCGAAGCGCAGGTGATCCTTCATGCTTTTCCCGCCGACCATTTCGTCCGCGTTGTAGTGTTTGAAGGCGAGGGGATTTTTCGAGGATGTGCCCTCGAACTGAATCTTAGAAACCGATGGGAAGAATTCCGTTGTCATAGCACCGCCAGACTTCCAAATAAATCAGAGGATTGCAATCCCTCAAATCGGCTATTCTGCAGCGTAATGAGACAAAAAAAGATAAGAATTTGAGTTTCTGGGTGAAAGTGAGTGGTATGAGGGGCAAAAAAGGATTGGAGGGTGCTTTGGATTTCGAAGCAGAACGCTTTCGGCAGACTGGCGACCGGTGACGGTTGTCCTTGCTCGCATGGCGTTGTGTCCGCTATGGGTATGCTTCTGAATTGTGCCGCTAGAAACGCCACACCGAAAAACGATGAGGCTTGACCCGAAACTGATCGCCAAAGGATGGATGGACCATTACTTCGGAGAGCTGGACGAGCTGGAACAGGAGTTTGCGGGTTGGGCTGAGGATGCGGTGTGGGCAGCGGTGCGGAACGATGCGGACTACGCACTCGAAATCATTGATGAGCTGCACGCTCTTGTCGAAACCAATGCTGAGGTGCAGGTTTTCGCAGCGGGTCCGTTGGAGGATTTGATCTACTGGCAGGATCTCGTGGTGATTGAGGAAATCGAGAAGCGCGCTCAAGAGGATCCCCGGTTTGCTCACGCCCTCGGTGGAGTTTGGAAAAGCCAGATGCGAGACGAAGTCTGGGAAAGGGTCAAAAAATGTCGTGACACAAGCCTCTGGGCAGATGCTATGGAATGAAAGACATGGTAGAGAACATCATCAAATTCGTTAGGAAAGCAGGGACCGCCGTTGCGCTTGTCCTCCTGGTATTTCCGATTCGTTCTTTCAAATCGTTCGAGGAGAGACTCCTCGAAGCCGAAACTGCTCTGGAGGGGATCCAGGTTTTTGCCAGTGTCTCAGCAGGGCTTACAATGGGTTTTACGGGAGCGATCGTCCTTGCTCTGGTGATCGACGGTGCTGAGTTTCGGCCCAAATGGTTGTTGCTCTCAATGATTGTTTTAGGGGGACTCTGGTGCTTCTTTCATCCCCAGGGCTGGATGGTCGGTGCGCCGTTGATGGTCTATGGAGCGCTTCGGCTCTTTCAGTCGCTGTCGGCCCGCCATAGACAGTCCCCGGATGGTGGCCAAAATGGAAACATCTCTCAATGACAACCAGGGAAACATCCGCTCAATTCTCGCATAGCCATGACTAAACAACTATTAGCAGCGGTCATCTTGCGCGTCATGGGCGCGTTTCTCGTTATCTCATCGATCCCGACAACTGTCTCTGCGGTGAGAATTCACATGCATAACGTTCAATACGCTGCAGCTGACTTGCTTAATGCCAGTAGTGACCGGAGTGACGACCTGGAAGAGTATGACGGCGAGGTTTTCTCCTTCTACTCAGCTTCCAGTTACGGGATGGTTGAGTCTGCAGTAACCTGCCTCGTGTCAGGGCTGACTTGCCTGTTCTTGACGAAACCTCTCTCGCACTTGTTGACGAGGGGCTTGGAATAAAAGTCGCATTGAGGCATAGGATATGACGTAGGGCCCCGCGTTTTGAGCTATCATGAAAATCACCGTCGGAGTAGACGAAAAATTGCTCAACAGAGCGAAGACGCTAAGCAGGCATGAGGATGTGGAACTTCTCATCAATCACAGCCTGAAATCTTTTGTAGAACGCGCCAGCGCGAGGGAGCTAGCTGGTCTGGGAGGTTCTTCCCCTCGGGTTCAAAAGATACCAAGGAAATAAACGATCTCGGTCGGATGTCTGTTTTTGAGCGTTTCTGGGTTTTTCTCGATCCATTGTTTTCCTTTCACAATGAACGCTCGCTTGAGGTTTTCGTCGCCATTGCCAGGTGGAACATCATCGCGATCTCATTCCTTCTGTGGCGGCGCAAGAAACGTGGGCTGGTTTTGCCCAATCCGGACGATCCCGATGTGCTTTACTCGGAAAAATCCGCGTCAGTCACGTCTTACAAGAACATCTTTACTCGTTTCGGCGGTGCTTCGAACTGCATGATCCTCATGGTGACCCGGACCCACTTAGCGATTGCCAGCTATTTTCCGTTTAGTGCGTTCTTTGGGTTCTCTGATCTGGAGCATTTGATTCCCTCAAAAAATATCAACGCTGTTTCGCAGAAGTGGTGGCGGTTGACCATTGAATTTCGCGTTCCAACCGGAACTCGAACAATCGACGTTTGGTCTTGGAAGCGGGGCCAATTACTCAAGGCCCTCGCTGACAGCGGAGAAATCGGATGCGCAATCAACGCGCAAAGCTAGTTCGATCGCCGACAACGAATACTGAATTCCCCCGCAAATCCGTTTTCGTGCTTGCAAAAAACTGTTGTTTTTCAAAAACGTAGAAATGGCTAGGCTCATCCTCCAGATCTTCGGCGCTCTGTCCGCGGTAGCAGCCCTCATTTTTGGTGTGAAGCTGTTGTCCCTTTTTTCCGAGGCAAATTACAATGAATTCACAGGGCTCGTTGCCATGGTGCCAGCGATCGGTGCTTGCGTATGCTTTCTTCTGGCAGTGCTCTTTTTCGGTGCTTCTTTCCTGTTTCGGCCTCTTGGAGAAAATAGTGACCAGTGATTTCCATCAGAGGCAAGCTGAACACAGATGAATTCTTATTTTCAGAATTTGCAGAAGAGCCTATCCCCTGCGGAGGGTTTCGAATCGATACGATATATCTCTGGGGTTTTTCTTCAATCTGAGGCTGAGTTTTTGAGCCATCTTTCTGAGCTTGAAAACCGCTACCAATTCCTTCTATCGCGTGAATTGGTCCCTCTTTATCATGACCTTGGCATGTATAATGGAGGTTTGCTCGATGCAGAATACTATGAAGTCGTAGTGCATTCCTGCGGGGGATGGGTTGCTACGATGACTAGTGTTTTTGAGGTGGTCAGCGATACGGATCGTTCAAATAATCTCGATTGGAACCTCGCGAAATATCAATCATTACTTGAGCATAAGCTCACTCCCTTTGCTCAGTGCCTTTTGTTTCCTGAGTTCGCGGATGAGTATCCCGTTCTTCTTTGCGAATCGGACGCAGCGATCTTTCTCACAGATCTTCACGGTGAAGTCATTGAGAAGATTGCTGATTCCATTAAAGACTTCGAGTCTGGTCTTCAGCTCGCGTCCCTCTTCGCCGAGTGAGGTTGTGGAGATCATTAAATCTAGGCTTGATGCTCCCAAAAATTCTCCAAAGCATTTTATGAACGCTATCGATCAAGGCGTGATCGCTTCAAGAACCATTGGCATCGTCATGACGTTAATCGGCTCGATAACATTTGCAGATGTCACGGTTCAATCCGTTTTGCTGGAGAAAGCAGCTGAAGATGCGGGATGGTCGAACTACAGAAATCAGATAGGGATTCTGCCGGAGTCCCCGGATGCTTTGCATCTCCACGATGCCTACTTTTCAGTGAGCACGGTTGTTAGCCCTATTGCATCTGGCGCTTTTTTCGGCTTCGGTATTCTTTTTCTTGTTTTTTCTCGACCCATCGGGCGGCTCATTGCACCGAAAGGTTTGTCTTGATCAGTCGAGCCAGCAAAGCGCATCAAACGCGGCTTTCTTCCTATGAATATCACCGGATTTCTCGATGACTACTTCGTTGAATTTGTGATTTTTGCTCTGATTTGGAATGTGCTGGGCATAGGATTCCTCCTGTGGAGGCGAAAGAATCGCGGGCTTGTTCTGCCGAAGGTCACCGATCCAGAAGTCATTTTCTACGAACGGACTGCATCAGGGAATTCGCATAAAAATTGGCTAACTCGAATTGCCGGGGCCTCCAACTGCCTAACGCTCATCGTCACGGATTCACATTTGGTTTTGACCACCTTTTTCCCATTTACGGCGTTTGCCGGGGTTTTCGATTTGGAACATCTCATTCCACTGGAACGGCTGGCTAGCGTCAACGCGAAGGGAAAGACGGTGAAAATTGAGTTCTCTCTAGGTAGCGAAAAGCGAAGGATATCGCTTCTGCTTGGAGAGTCCGAGCGCTTCCTTGCAGCCCTTTCGGGAACAGAAAAGCTGAACTGCCCGGTCGGCGTTGACGGCAAGTGAGTTTTTGACAGCCACAGTGTATCCCAAATTTCCCCGCAAATCCGTTTTAGTGGTTGCAAAAAACTGCTTTTTTTTTCAAAAACTTAGGGAAAACTAAGCAACTTCATCCTTTCGACAGGAGAGATGTGCCCTTTCACATGGAAATGAACCGCCAAGACCAGAATTTCTCCTCGCTCGTCAAGAGCTGGAGGTTCCTGCTCGTGGCTGTCCTGCTGTTCATTTCTCCTATCGTGGCCCAGGAAGTCAAGACGCCTTCGCAGCACTGGTATAAGGCTTTCCTCCTCGTGAAAGCAGGGGAGGAGCTGGAGGAAAACGGGAAGCTGCTCGAGGCGCTCAATAAATACAGCGAGGCCGAGCCGATCTATGATTTCCTCGCTCAGCAGTTTCCTCAGTTCGAGCCGGACCTCGTCCGCGAACGTCGATCGCTCATCGATCAGAAGCGTGGCGAGCTGAAAGCGGCGATGACACCGCAGGCACCGCAAAGCTATCAGCCGAGCGGATTGCCGAATCCAAATGCCGCTCCACCAGCAGCAACATCTATCCCCAGTCCGAACTTTCAGCAGCCTGCTGCCGGAACGTTTACTCCGTCGTTTCAGGGTGGCGGCTCGCAAACTCAGGGCTACGCTCCGCAGATGAGTGGTGGCATCGAACTCCCAAGCTGGGCGCCGACCAATCACATCTTTTAGCGCCGAACGCACGCGTCTGCAGGAAAAAGAGCAGCTGATCCAGTGGTTGCAGCAGCAGAACTACGATCTCCAGCAGCGGGTGATGGACCGTGAAAAGCAGCTGCAGGTCATGCAGTTCGAAGTTTCGCAGGCTCGCCAGAAGGAATTGGCACTGCGTCGTGAGATTGAGCAGGTGCAGACACAGGGCAGCGCTGATGCGGATCAGCGGGTGGAGGATCTCAAAAACCTTCTGCGCACCGCGATGGAGCAGTTGGAGGAAGCCACGCGTCGCAATGAAGCTCTCGTGATGGCACTCGATGAAAGTCAGGCTGAGATCGCCAAACTGAAAACCCGCATGGACGAAGTGGAGCGGGAGCGGGATAATCTTGTCGACATCGTCGAGGGTTCTGGCTCTGGCGGAAAAGCGCTGAAGGAGCTGATGGATCGCAATCGCGAGCTTATGGACCAGCTGGACCGCGCAGAGCAGCTGGCCGCCAGCCTCTCGGAGCTCAATCAGGAAAAGGATGCCGACATCCAGTTTCTGCGCCGTGAAATCGCTGCCGTTGGTCAGGAGCGTGATCGTCTGATGGATCAGAATCTGCGCCACCAGCAGAATATTGATGAACTGGCTCGCAAGCTGGAAATGCTTTCCAACGGCCTAACGGCTGAGGAGCGGGCCTCCTTGCAGGCGGCATCACCTCTTGAGCGACAGGAAAATGAGTTGCTGCGGGCCATGGTGCTGAAGCAGCTGCGTCGCCAGGCGCAGGTGAAGCAGGCTAAGGAGCTGCTCCTCGGACAATTGGATCAGCTGGGTGAGCGGTCAGAAACTCTGCTCAGCCTGGTAGATGATATGGCTCGTGGCTCACAAATCACTGCTGAGGAAAAGGCCCTTTTCCGTTCACCGCAGTTTCAGGAAATCCTCGATGCCGCTGCCGGCAGCGAAGTCTCACAGAGCGGCAGCGTTTCTCTCGCAGGCAGCGGGCAGGTAGCCGGGGCTGATCTGAGTGGAACGCTTGTCTACGCGGCACCGCGCGGCAATGTTCCGGCCACTCAGCCAAATGCAACGGCCACGGTCTCACTCGAGCAACAGTTGGCGCAGATCGACGAAAAGGCGCGGGCTGATTTCAGCCAGGGACGCCTCGAGGAAGCGGAAATCGGCTTCCTGGAATACTTGAAGCACCGCCCCGAGGATCTTGATAGCCTCTGCAATCTTGGTGTGCTGAAGACAGCGACCAGTCAGCTCGATGATGCTGCGTATTATCTGGAGAAGGCGATTGCCGTCTCGGATGAAAGCTCTCGTGCCCACTTTCTACTCGGGCGGGTGCTGTATATGAAGGGTGATCTCGATGAAGCACTGGTGAAACTGGAGGCCTGCCTTTCTCTGGATCCTGATAATGCTCACGCTCACAACTCACTCGGGGTGGTTTCGTCTCAGAAAGGTTGGGTAGATCGAGCAGAGGAAGCGTTCCAGCAGGCCGTAAGCCTCGACCCTGACTACGGAGACGCCCATTTCAATCTGGCGATCCTCTACGCGATGAAGGAGTCAGTGGACCCGAACTCTGTGCGCCGTCACTACAGCCGCGCCCTCGAACTCGGAGTCGATCCTGATCCATCTCTGGAGGCGTTCCTCGAGAAAAACGGTCCCGTCGTAGGGCTCCTGTCCGAGTAAAAGGAGCATCGTAACAGTCGGGGAGGTGGGAATTCATTCCCACAGCAAAAGTCAAAGGCGCTGGCATGATTCCGGAGGCTGGGTCTCCAGACCCTGCTATCGCCCGGGCTCTGCTGCTCATGCCAGATGTCGTCCGCGACTGAAGTCGCTTGTCCATAGCTGGGACGATGCAGGTGGAAATCCATCCCCAAAACAAAAGCCGACTGATCAGACACCCGGGAGGAGGGACTTTCCTGTCCCTCTGTCACAAGCCCAGCCGCTCAGGCCCCCGAATCTGGAAAACCTGCATCCAGAAACTACGCCATGGAATCGCGACTTCAGTCGCGAAGCAAAAGCCCAGCGCCCAGCCCCGCAACCACATTCAATCCTGCGCCACGGCTCGCACCTTGCCATCGCTCAAATGGGTATCAAAAACAGTCCCCTCCGGCAGCTGCTTCGTCGACGTGATCAGCTCTCCCGACGCTGACGTGATCATCGCGAAGCCGCGGGCCGTCGTCGCCTGCGGCCCCAATGTCTGCAGCAGGTGGTGCGCCTGCTCCACCTGATCCCGCAGTTCGCGAGGCTGCTCGGTCACCTCTCGCTGGAGAGTCTCCTCCAGAGAATGCAACTTCTCTCGCCACCTTGCGAGCCGCTCATCAATCGGCGCTCGCGTCAGCCGTTCGCGGGCAGATGTCAGTCTCTCAGCGGCCCGCTTGAGCTGATCGCTTAGCGCTGACTGCAGCCGTTCGCCATGGAAGTCATTCGACTGAATCTGTGACTCGATCAGCCTCTCGGGGGCGTGTGCGACCAGGGTGCGCCTGAGGCTGACATTCTCGCTCTGCCGCTGCTGGAGCGATTGCCCAACGGCCCCGGCCAGCTGCTGCCGCAGGCGATGGAGCGACTGCCGAAGCGCTGCGCCGTCTGGGGCGGCAGTCTCTGCTGCAGCTGATGGTGTGGGCGCTCGATAGTCTGCAACGAAGTCACAAATGGTGAAATCAATCTCATGTCCGACCCCGGAGATGATGGGGATTTCGGATGCGGCAACGGCGCGAGCGACAGGCTCCTCGTTGAAGGCCCACAGATCCTCGATGCTGCCACCACCTCGGCCGACAATGATGAGATCCGGCCGTGATGACAGTTCATTGAACTGTGCGATACCATCGGCAATCTCTCGTGCTGCTGTCTCGCCCTGCACTCTCACAGGGATGAGGGACAATCGGAGCCAGGGAGCACGGCGTGCAAATACCTTGAGCATGTCCTGCAGCGCCGCACCGGTCTCGGATGTAACGACACCAATCGACCGGGGGAAAGCGGGCAGCTGCCTCTTCCGATCGGAATCAAAGAGCCCCTCTGCCTGCAGCCGTCGCTTCAATTCCTCAAACTGCTGCTGCAGATCTCCTGTGCCGTGGGCGAGGGCCTTCTGAACGACCAGCTGATACTGCCCGCGTGCTTCGTAAACCGAAAGATTGCCGAAGAGTTGCACCTTCAACCCATCCCGAAGCTCTACAGGGCTTTTGGAGGCTGCGCCTCGAAAGAATACCGCAGGCAGCTGGGCGAACTCATCCTTCAGGGTGAAATACTGATGGCCGGAGTTCGGCCGACGAAGGTTGCTGACTTCTCCCTCGACCCAGATGCTCTGGAAGTTTCCCTCCAGTAGCTCCGAGATGTCTGCTGTAAGATCAGAAACGGTGAGGACAGACTGCGCCATGATGTGTCTATCACTCCGCTAGCAGGAGGTAGGTTCCTTGCGCGCTAATTTGACGGAGTGAGGAATCGCACCGCGGACGAATCCCAGGCACTCCACGGCTCCCGATGGTTTCCCGGGAAGGGCGATCACTAACGAGTGATCGACGATGGCACCGAGGCAGCGGGACAGAATCGCGTTTGGTGTGATTTCCAATGACTTCATTCGCATGAGCTCTCCATATCCTGGGATCTCGACGCGCATGATCCCGCGGATGGCCTCCGGTGTCACATCGCGCTCAGCGATCCCGGTCCCACCGGTCGTCAGGATGAGGCTGCAGCCCTGTGCTGAGAAAGATCGAATCGCCGTCTGGATGCGCTCCTCGTCATCCGGCACGACTGCCTCTGCCAGCACTTCCCAACCCTCGGCCAGAGAGGCCTCGCGAACGGCGGGACCTCCATGATCTTCATATTCGCCGGCAGACGCTCGATCGGAGACGGTAATGATACCTACCTGGATGCTCATGGAGGAGGGGAATGCGGGCCGCGGCTTTGCTCGGACTCGTCAGCGACTCAGGTCGGGCGTGGGGAAGGTCAGGCGTGATGGGTTCCCATATGGCGATGTCCGTGTCGATCCCGGAGCCGTCGGGGGATATTGCTGATAGTCCACAGACCGCGAAGGTGTCGTGTAGCTGGCATTCGGGTCTCGCTGATAGGAAGTAGCCGAGGGAGTCTGATAGGCCCCTGTGCTGCTCGGCAGCGCCGTCGAGGTAGAGAAGGAAGGCGTCGGCGCGGTGATGGCGGCATTCCCTGCACTCCGCTGTTGGCCGGTCATGGCGCTGCTGTAGGAAGGATTCTGCGGAGGTCGCGGAGAGGAGGCTCCGGCCACCGCCTGGCTGGTCGGGATTTTGATAGCCCGATCAGCGTAAATCCGATCATCGGACATGCCGTTGGCGGCCTGGATCCGGCTCACTGTGGTGCCATATCGTGCCGCGAGGGAGCTCAGGGTATCCCCGCGCTGGACGGTGTGGTTCACGAGCTGCTCACCTGCTCGAGGCTGGAACGAGGAGGCCGGTGTCTGGCGCTGTGAAAATGGGGTCGTAGGTGATGAAATTGCGCTGCTCGGAGCACTCGCATAGTTGCTGGGCGGAGCAGGGGCGTTGCCTGGGCTACCATAAGCAGGAGCGCTGGACGACTGCTGTTGATTGTAACCATCATAACTCGCCTCCGGATAGGCGGCTGGAGGGGGCTGCAGCCCCTCACCCTGAGCAAACTCATTATTTTCACGGAGGTTGCGACAGCTGACAGACGCCAGCGGCAAACACAATATGGGAAAAACGATAACAGAGTGATTCAGAAGGCTGGAAAACCGGGGAAGCATCACATAAATTAGCAGTGAAGAAGCGGGAAACAACGGGAAATCTGCGCTGGCGTTTCTCTGCGGAAAGTGCCACAGGAGACCATGACAATCACGCCTCTGAGACGGGCGCAGAGTCGTAAAGTCCGAACATGGAATCGCCCCCGGAATCTGAAGACACCGATGCAGATCACTGCGGTATTGCCGCCCCGCGCCAACTCTGGTTTGAGCAGTTTTTTGACCTGTCGATCCCGTGGGCACAGCGGAGCTCACTCGATCCTGTTCCAGAATCTCTGGTTGGCACGCTCTCGATCCAGCTTTCTCAGGGCGTTGAGATCGATGGCGTGTTTCATCGGAGTAATGAATGGGTGACACTGGCAGGACAGGAGGCATTTCAGCGTCTTCTTGAGCAGGGCGCACCAGTCACGCAGGTCATCGTTCCCCACTTTGATCGCGTGATACCTGGCGCGCTCGTTCTCCCCGAGGTTCAAGTGCCATCAAGAGCAGAGGAGCTTCGCAACTGGCTTCCCCGTCTGGCGAAGAGTGGATTGATCATCGTTGCCTGTGCGGCAGCTGTTGTCTTGCTGCCGCGTTTCGGGTTTTCCCTCATGCAGTTGGGCCTTCTCCTCGGTATCGTTGCGATCATGCTTGGCGTTTACCCTTTTCTCGATGCAGCGAGTCGCCTCCTTCGCCGCGTTGATCGCCTGTCGTTGGTAGAGTTAAATCGAAGGAAAGCCCGCGCCATCTTTTTCGCTCAGGCCCTGAGGAACCAATCAAGTCGAGGTGTTCTGTTTCTAATTGTTGCGCCGGTTGCTGTCTTTATTCTCCAGCTGGCCGGATTCCGCGAGGAGCTGTTTCGTTTTGGTGAGTTGATACGTGGTAGAGAATCCCAGTGGACCTCCGACCTGCCCCGGCTCCTCTCATACGGAGCCCTTCATGGGAATGGGATGCCTTATGCTGGATTCATCCATATCGGTTTCAATATGCTGGCACTTTACCAGCTCGGGAAAGCGTGGATGCTGGTTCGTGATTGGGCCTCGCTTTGGATCGTCTTCATTGTCGGAATCGTGGCGGGTGGTGTCTTTTCGGCTTGGCTCAGCCGAGATGCTTCTTTCCTAGCGAGATCCGTTGGTGCCTCAGGTGGTGTCATGGCTGTGCTAGGCGCTCTGGTAGGTGCGGGATTCGTATCCCGAGATGCAGTGCCCGCCTACATCTGGCGCGCTGTGCTGCAGATGACTTTTGTGATGACGATATTCGGAGTTGTCGCGAGCGGTTACATCGACAACGGTGCTCACGCTGGCGGTTTCGTCTTTGGGTTTATTCTTAGCTGTCTGCTGGCCCGAGCTACTGAGATTCGCGGCCCCCTGCAGTGGTTTCTGTCGGCTTTGGCCCTGCTTTCTTTTACCCTTTGGCTGGTAGTCGTCGGGAGGATGGTGTATCAAGCAGTCTCTCTCTCTTGAGAACCGCTTTATGAGTATCGAATCGCAGGCCCCGGCGCAGAGTTTGCAGGAACGTTTCCTTGCGGCGGTTTCGCGACATCAGGCCGGTGCTTCGCAGGAGGCCCTAGCTATCTACGAACAGCTGATCGATGAGCACGGATTTGCATCAGCTGATGCCTGGAACCTGCGCGCCGTCGCTCTCTGGCAGCTGGGGCGCGCACGCGAGGCCGCACCCTGGATCCAGCGGGCCGTCTCCGCGCAGCCGGAGCAACTGACATTCCGCCAGCATGCGGGTCTCATCGCTCGCGATCTGGATGACTACGCGGCGGCGGTCACTCACTTCGCCAAGGCGCTGGAGCTGGATAGCAGTTCGTCAGCTGCCTACGTCAGCCTCTCCAGCAGTCTTCGCGAAGCCCGGCGTCAGGAGGAAGCAATCAAGGTGGCGGAGGAAGGGTTAGCGAAATTTCCCGACGATACTGTGTTGTGGAATGTGAAGGGGAATTCCCTGTCTGACCTGGGACGCCGCACGGAGTCTTCAGCCGCTTATTTATCTGCAACGGACAAAGATCCCAATCACTTCAACGCTTGGTCGAACTATGCGAACAGCCGATCGTTCAAAAAAGATGACCCGGATGATCAGGCCTTGCTGGAGCGTTTGCTGACAATCGATGAAAACTCGCCGGTGAGCGGGGAGCAGGGGAAAAGACATCTCCATTACGCCATCGCCCGCATTTACCAGCAGTGGCAGATCCCTGAGGATGCGATGAAATGGTTGAGGAGAGCCAATGGTGCCATCCCAAACCAATTCCCCTGGGAGGCCTACGAAACCTACCTGCAGCGGGTGAAGTCGGTATTCGACCAGGATTTTTTCAATCGATTAGTCTCCGATCAGGCCAGGCAGAAAGATGACTATCGCCCTGTTTTCATCATTGGTATGCTGCGTTCTGGCACAAGTCTGCTGGAGAGAATGCTAGGCATGCATCCAGAGCTCACCGGGATCGGGGAGCGGCCTGAACTAGGACAGCTGTCGGAAAGAATCACAGGCTACCCCGAATCATTTCGCTCGGCCCGTTCATCCGCTTTCGCACCGATAGGTGATCTGTATCAGGATCAGGTTGCCCGTTATCACGCACCTGATCAACGACCGGTGGACAAAATGATGACAA
>JAHDFZ010000072.1:0-1844 GCA_020627905.1 Verrucomicrobiota bacterium | reverse complement strand
ATTTCATGCATGTTGGGCTCATCCGCGCGATCTTTCCCTCCGCAAAAATCATCCACATACACAGAAACCCATATCCAGTCTGCCTCTCCTGTTTCGTCCAGAACTTCGCGCGTGAGCCAGCCTGGACAAAGAGTCTCGAGCAAGTGGGCCGTTACTATCAGGACTACGTGCAGATGATGCGGCACTGGTTGTCGATAGACTGTCTTGACCTCCATCATCTTTCCTACGAGGATCTCGTCGCTGATCCGAAGGGCGAGATGGGAAAGGTCAGCGACTTTCTGGATGTAGAGTTTTCCGAGGATTGTCTTCACCCGGAGCGAGCTGGAGGTGTCATTCAGACCGCCAGCAATACACAGGCCCGCAAACCGATCAGTGCATCAGGACTCAATGATTGGAAGGCTTATCAGCCCTGTCTAAGGGAACTCGATCCCTACTTGAGCGATCTCGACTGGGAGCGAATCATCGCTGAAAGGGGCGCATCATGAGAGTCCAGATTGCCAATACAGAAGACCCCCTGCAGAAAGCTGCTATGCAGGTTTTTGCCAGCGGCGATCCCCGCGCCCAGGTTCAAGCTGTCAATACACTCCGGACCGAGGGTTACTTCGATGTTTCGCACTACGCCGCCGAGCGGCTCTACCGCTCAGACCCTGACAATCCTACCTATCAGGACCTTGTCTCACGATCCTACTGCCGAATGGGTTCTTTCCGCAAAGGGCTCATGCTTTATGATGAAGCACGGAAAAGCATCGAGTCCAAGCAGCGCTATCTGCGCGCCTATCCCTTTCGTGAGTGGAGAGGCGAAGAGCTGGCAGGTAAAAAAATTCTCCTCTGGGCAGAGCAGGGAGTGGGGGACCAGATCATGCAGGCGCGCTGCCTCCATTTCATCCTTCAGCAAAAGCCGGACAGAGTTGTCGTAGAGGCCGATCCTCGCATCTTCCCCGGTCTTCAGCAGACCTTCCCCTCTATTGAAACCGCCATCCAGACGGTGCCTTTGCGTGATGAGCTTAAAAAAAGGCAGTTCGATTATCAGCAGTCACTGATGTCTGCCTGGGCATGGTCTGGACATGCTCCCGAGGATGCTGAGCACGCATCTCGCCAGAAACCATATTGGAAATATCCGGCTCAACTGCGAGATGGATTCCGCAATGCATGGGAAAAAAGAGCTTGGCGCCACAATGTCGGTCTGTCGTGGCATAGTAAGGCGAAAAAGATTGGACACTTGAAGTCCATCAAGCCAGAGATCTTCCAGATCCTCACAGCATGCGAAGACATCTGCTTCCATTCCCTGCAATATGACGCTGATGCATCCACTCTGAAGATGCTTGCTCCCGAATTTCAACGGCAGCTTCTATGCGATGCGGAAGGAGATGCTACGAACGATCTCCATCGCCTCGCGGCTCAGATCGCTGCGATGGACGCTGTCGTGACAATTGACAACACGACGGCCCATATTGCAGGAGCAGTGGGGACCCCCTGCTTTGTATTTCTGCCTCGATTCTCCGACTGGCGCTGGGGCGTTCGTTCAGATAGGACGTTCCTCTACGAATCACTCACGCTCTGTCGACAGGAGTCGATGGGGGGCTGGGCTGCAGAAGTGGCTAAAGCCCGACTCTGGCTGCAGGACACCTTGGATTTGTAAATGGCTGGCCGTTTTTGGCTATCTGGTTTGAGACAGGCTGAAAAGAAAGCCCTAGAGTGTCGAATTTAGCGCATTCTTTCCCGTGCGAAGGGCTTTTTGTGTGGAACAGTGTTGCCCATGAGTGAATCGCTTTTCGCAATGGATGGCTCGATCCGTCCGGCGGTGCTCATTGCTGCCTATCGTGCGGGAATGTTTCCCATGGCTA
>JAHDFZ010000071.1 GCA_020627905.1 Verrucomicrobiota bacterium | reverse complement strand
AGATCAGGACGGCGCGAGAGCAGGTCTGTCGGGAGACCAGCCGGTATGTCCCGCAGGGTATTCGGCAGAGACTTTAACGGGCGAAACTGCCCCGCTGGGTAGCGCCCGATCAATTCCTCCAGCAGACGGGTCGCCGCATCCAGGCGCTGCTGCTCAGCTAGTAAAGTGGCACGCAACCGAGCCTCATCTGATCGAGCGAGCGCCACATCGCTACCCGCGCGCTCGCCACCTGCCCCACTGGAGAATTGACGTTCTGTAAAGCGCACATTTTTTCCCAGCAAGTTGATACGCCGTTTCACCAGACTGATCTGCTCCTCTAGCTCCGCCGCTCGCAGGGCCTGCTCGACGACTCTTGCTGCCAGCGAGAGCTCCGCAGCGTCCAGGAGAAAGCCCTGAGACTCAGCACTAGCCCAGTCAGCCGCTTTTAAATCACGCAGCTGGCCCCAGAGGTCTACTTCCCAATCCACTCCGACGCTGGAGTTGAAGTTGTTCGCCCGCACGGATCGAAAGGCAGCCCCTCGCAGATTTTGCGAACGCGTGGTCCGCAGGGACCAGTCGATCTGTGGCCACAGTGATGCCCCCTGGATACGGGCCCGCTCCTCTGCCTGGCGGGCCCGGGCGAGAGCACCGCGCAGATTCGGACTGGTCGTCTCCAGCGCACCAACCAGATCGACCAACTGGTCAGATCCGAAGTCAGCCACCCAGCCAGCTCTTGGCGATCCTCCAGAGCTTGCGTCATGACTAGCTGTCCAGGCGGCCGGAATCTCAGCGCCAACCATTGCGCCCGCTTCCGGGACTTCGACGGGTGTCAGGACGCAGGCACTCTGCACGAGAGCGAGCACGGAAAGGAAAACTGGCAAGAGTGACCGCTGCATCCCCTCTTAAACACCAGCTTCCTGGTTTTGTAGCCGTTTTCCGACGGCAGGCTCGATCCGTTTTTCCCAGATGTAGCGCTTGAAGAGCACCTTGATCGCCGCCGTCAGCGGGACAGCCAGCAGAGCCCCCAGCAGTCCGCCAAGCAGTAACGACCAGAAGAGAACGGAGAAAATGACCGTCAGCGGATGGAGTCCTACAGAATCACCAACGATCTTCGGCGCCGTCACCAGGCCATTAACCTGCTGAAGAACGACAAAAATCCCGAGGACGATCAGCGGATACGCCCAGGTGACAGGCAGCCAGTTCCAGGCATTCACCAGCACCTCAGCCCTCGCTCCGTCAGCTGCCACCTCTGTAGCGACCTTTTCGACAATTTTGCCAGAGGATTCCAGCTTCACCTGCACCACCTCGCCTACTTGCGCGACCTCATCTGGCATGACCGTCCCCCACTCGCTGATACCGAAGTGGGCGAAGGCGATGAGAATCGCCGGAATCATGACGATGAGACTTCCGATGAACGGAATGAGACCGAGCAGAGCAAGGAACACACCGATCAGGAGCGCGTAAGGCACGCCGATGGCCCATAAAGCCACCGCCACTAGCGCACCATCGATAAGACTGACAACCATCTGTCCACGGAAAAAAGCGATCAGGTAGCGGTTGATCTCCGTCAAGGTGCCCACCACCTCATCTTTGAACCGAGAGGCTTTGATTGGCAAATAATCCGACCAGCGATCGCGGATATGGTGACCTTCCTTTAGAAAATAAAATAGGTAAATAGGAACAAGGAACAGCCCCAGAATATAACCGAAGAAACCGAAGGCGCCTCGCAGGTAGGTCCACAGCTTCTGCCCGACGTTCTGAGCGAGGGCCGGCCCTTCATTGGAAATCCAGTCCACCCCTCTCTCGTAATATTCCTGAGCCACTCCACCAGCATTAAAACGATCCTGCAGCTCGCCGACGGTGCGCTTGGCCAGACTGGCCACCTGCTGCTGATAGATTTCCCGCTTCTCGTAAACATCCTGGGCCTGACCGACGGTCGGCACGACACCGGCCACAATCAGAAGCGCCACCCCGACCCCCGATAAACACAATCAGCATGGCGCGGGAGTTCTTCATCCCCCGCCGCCGCAAGCGCTCGGCGATCGGCTCCAGGAGATAGGCGACAATCCCCGCGACGGCCAAAGGCACCAGCACCGGCTGCAAACTGCCGAGCACCCAGCCCATCAGAAGGATGCCACCGACGGCGATAGCACCGATCAGCACGATCGCCAGGGCGGTCAATGCCATCCAGAAGGTGCGATATTGAAACGCATTCGGGCGCAGATAGCGGTGCAAGCCCGCCCGCTTCCGATCATTTGGCCCTTCGTTTGGAATCTCCACGTCTTTCATACACTCGCCTGTTTTCGGCCAATGCAGCCTCCTCCTCCATTACAAAAACTGGGTCCGTTTGCAAGCCATGGTTTCGCGAGGCTGTAACCGCGAAATGACCGCTGCCAAGTGGTGGTTCGGCATCGTGCAGTCAGACTGCACGCTCAAATCACCCTTCACTTGGTGACTGGAGCGTCCCCGCTAGAGCCACCAGCGAGCAACATCTTGGTGAGAAGCTCTTCTGCTATCGTCGGATACTGGAGAGAGACATCATTGCTCTCTGCAAGATCGGTCGAGAGATCGTAGAGAGCGAACCGTGTTTTGTCTGGGTCGAGAGTGTCAAGGCGAATCCCCTTCCAGCGCTCGGTCACGATGCCCTGTTTCCCGCCCTGCTCTTCAAACTCCCAATAAACAAACTCCCGTTTCGCCTGAGTAGTCCCAAGCAGACTACCCGCGAAGGAAAGGCCAGTAAGGTCCGATGGTGTTTCCCCTTCCCCAAGCTCTGCAAGCGTGGGGAATACATCTTCAAAGGAACTTAGATGATCAGAGGTAGATCCTGCTTTAATTGCCCACGGCCACGAAGCGATCATGGGAACCCTCACTCCACCCTCATAGAGGTCGCGCTTGATGCCGCGTAGTGGACCATTCGAGTCAAAGAACTCAGCGTCATGCCGCCCCTCCTGATGAGGCCCATTATCACTCGAAAAGATGATCAGCGTGTTTTCCCACTGCCCGGTTTTTTTCAAGGTCTCAACAATTCTGCCTACCCCCTCATCCAACATCTGCATCATCCTGGCGACACCATTTTCTGGCTCAGGACAGTCTCGATCGGCAAACTCAGGACCTCCAGGCCGGTGAAGAAAGGAGGGCCGCCAGCCTGGTTATTCGTATGTGGAGTGTTCGTGGCGTAATAAACGAAAAAGGGCTTCTCCCTCTTTCTTTCCAGAAACTTCAACATCTCTGACTCAATGAGAGAAGGCGCGTAATCAATCCGCACCTCGGCTACACCAGCCCCCTCGCGGGCTCCTCCTGGCAAAAACTCAGATGTCATCCATTTCTCAAACTGCACGTTTCTCAACGAGACTTTATCTCCGTTTCGGATCAGGAAAGACGGGTAAAAGTTGTGAGCATGGATCGTATTGACATAGCCATAAAATGTCCCGAACCCTTTCTCATTGGGATTCGACCAGGCTAAAGGTTTACCCAGGCCCCATTTACCAAAGCAAGCCGTATCATAGCCAGCATCTTGCAAGGAGCCGGCGACAGTCATTTCGCCCTTCTTCAGCTTTGCTTGACTATTTCCGCGTATAGACGCCACGCCGGTGTGCTTTCCTGTGAGCAGGACACAGCGGGAGGGAGCGCAGACGGTCGAGCCTGAGTAGTGCCGGGTAAACTTCATCCCACCCCTGGCAAGAGCATCGATGTGAGGCGTCTTCAGCACTGCCTGCCCGTAACAACCCAAATCCCCCCAGCCGAGATCATCAGCCAGAATATAAATGATATTAGGCCTGTCCGCGCCTTTTACCGCAGGCAGGCAACACGCTGCTAGGATCAATAGAATCCAACGTTTCATCGAAATGCTTTCATCAGGCAAGTGATCCACCAAGCTCACAGCTATTATGATCTGAGCAACTCAGTGATGGGTTTTCCTTTGTTCGCAACGGTGAAGGGTCGCTTCGTTGGGCTGTATACAATCTGCTCGAGCGGCAACCCTATCGAATGAGCAATGGTAGCATTAAAGTCAGCTATGGAGACGGGCTTATCGATGACTCTCTCGGCACCAGCATCCGTTTCGCCATACGTTACCCCGCCTTTGGTTCCGCCTCCTGCCAATACCGTGCTGAACGCCCGAGGATAATGGTCTCGACCCTCGTTCTTGTTGATTACGGGTGTCCGGCCAAACTCGGTAGCCAGAACAACTAGGGTTTCATCCAGCTTTCCGATTGCCTCCAAATCAGCTAAAAGTGCACTCATTGCCTGATCAAGCACCCGACACTTGTCGAAAATATCTACGAATAAACCTGAATGCATGTCCCACCCTCCCAGATTGACCTCTATGTAGCGGACGTCATGCTCGACGAGGCGTCGCGCCAGCAGACAGCCCTGTCCAAACGAATGATTCCCATATCGCTGCTGAGTTGCGTCCGTCTCTTTTTTGATATCGAAGGCTTCCAGATCCTCGCTCTCTAAGAGCTTTGCTGCTTCTGCATACATGTCGGTGTAGGCATTCGTTTTGCTCACATCAAAACGCCCCATGAACTCCCGATCGAGCAAGGAAGCTGTTTCCAGATTCTGTTTCAGTTCTCTCTCCGTCCGACCAAACACCTTCGAATCACGCAACCCAAGACGAGGATTCCCGATGGCTAGAGGCTGATACTCCGGCGTAAAGAAACCACGCCCTCCGAACATCCTGCTGTCAGAGCCGATGTAGACAGATGCCGGGAGAGTAGGATTGCGTTTCCCCTGAAGCCGCTGTGCCCATGGTCCCAAGCCTGGATGCCTGATGGTGCCGCGCTCCTGATAGCTGGTGTGCATGAGGTAGTTCCCCTGATTATGATCGCCCGCAGTGGATGTCATGGATCGCACAATCGCCATCTTGTTGGTGTGCTGCGCGAGTAACGGCAGATGCGAGGAAACCTGCACGCCATCTGTCTGCGTATCCACAACACCTGTAGGTCCCTGAAAGTGGTGTCCCGGCTTGGGGTCGAATGTGTCCATGTGAGACATCCCACCAGCCATGTAAAGATAGATTACATGCTTAGCCGACGGTGAACGCTCATTCGCCAGGGCATTTTGCCCAAAACTGCGTAGCAGACTAACACCAAGAAAGGTTTGCGCAGAAAATTCGATGAACCTGCGTCGCTGAAGTTCGGATTTGATCATAGGTCACTAGGGCGTCGTTGCTATTGGATGAAAAGGAACTGCCGCGAGTTCAGTAGGGTATGGACAAGATTCCGCCATGATCGTCGAGTATCACGTGTGAATAGGGTCATCATGATAGGTAATTCATTGTCTGTCGGAGTCCGCGAGAGAATCGACTCAAATGTCAGCGTAGCAATCTCCTCAGGAGTTGCTGAGAAATCAATCGTTCGGGCAAGGTGCGAATACGGACTTGTTACGGCTTTGACGACGGGTCCATTTTTCATCATAAGAGCCTGGGGCACTGAAGCCTGTTTTGAGGCGTTCTCTATCGCCCTGCGATCAGACTGCCCAAATACGTTCAGAAAATGCCCGGGTCGAGCCGGACTCTCTAGCTCTGATGCCCTGGCCATGAAACGAGTCAAATGAGCAAAGACCATGAGCTGCCGCCGCTGAGACTCGTCCCAGGCTGCGCGTTGGTCGCTATCGTAACCATCCGGAGCCGGGAACGCATCAGGTAGAGGGGGACGAAACACGCTCTGCTTCGCGGTGCTTCCCATAGTCATGGAAGGCGAAGGTTGGCCAGCCTTCATCGCATTTTTCTCGTCAGCCTGATACGCTACCTTACGCAGCGCCTCTTCCTTCGCTCTCGTCATATCACGATACTTCTTGGTCAGTTGTCCGATGGCTGCCTCGTCGCCTCGATCCTGCGCTTCCTGGATGTTCCGGCGAGCCACGGCTTCCTTCGGTAGACTCGTTTGTAGTATCTCATCCATCTCATCAACCACCGAGAAAAACTCAGCTTCTGTGTATGACTCAAATACATCGAAGATCCTCTCGGCCTCCGCTAAGTCACTTAGTGCTGCAGCGTCCCTCGGAAAGAACTCATCCACATCACCAACGGCCAGATACACAAGAGAATCCCACATCTGCTCAGCCGATTTGCGACGGAGCAAAGGCGCTTGGAAATAGAAAGGCTCCCCTGGGGCTAGCTCTCCATCAAAGACGCGGGACCTGTAGGCCTCCGTTAAAAACAGAATCTTTTGGAAACGACGCATATCGTATCCGATTTCAACGAAAAGGTCTTCCAAGGCGAGTAGAAGTGCCGGATTCGAGACATGAGTATACTCTGTGTAATCATCAATGGGCTCAAAAATACCTCTCCCGAAAACACGATTCCAAAGTCTGTTAACAATGATTTTTTTGAACCGGGGATTCTCCGCGGCCGTCAGCCACTCGGCATAAACGTCAGCGCTCGGTCGAACCCCATCACCAACAGCTACATTGCCAATGATTGTTTCAGGAGATATGGGATCGAAGGGTGATGCGTCATCATACTGATAATCATGCGGTAGTTTTAAAGTCGATCCTGTATCGATAGACTGGATATGCTTGATCGGGGCAAACATCTGGATAACCGCTAACGTCAAAGCTGATTTCGACTCAGTATATTCTCGGTAATGCTCGATCGACCGCTGAGCGACCTGCTGATAATCGCTTTGTGAGAGCCCCCAACGGTCAAGAGCAAGGCCGGCGTTGGATATCTTCAGCCAATCGTCAGCCGCAGCCTGGGACACCAATAAAGGAAAGCCCGGAATACCAATCGTTTCTTCATGGCTTTTCCTCAGACGCTTGCGCAGAGATACCCGGTGCGGGGAGTCATAACGCTTTGCCTCCATTCCGTAGGTAAAAGCAGCCATCTTGTAAAAATCCACCTGAGTCCACTCAGCGAACGGGTGGTCATGGCATTGCGCACACTCCAGACGAAGCCCAAGGAAGATCCTCGCCGTGTTTGCCGCGTTGTCTAACGGCATGCCCTGATCTCGTATGTAATAACCCGCAGCTCCGTTGTTCCATACCTGACCAGTCGCAGTGACTAACTGCGATACAAATTCATCGTAGGGTAGATTCTCTTTCAGGGCATCTCTCAACCAGAAGCGATAAGCTGCCTCTGCAGGAGCTGAGCCCCGGCCTAGTCCATTTTTGACTCGCAGTATATCAGACCAGAAATTGAAGGCGTGGCTGACCGCCCCCGGACTGTTCAAAATATCGTCCAGAATCTCGTCATACTGCCCTGCACTGAAAGCATCCCGAAAATCGGATAGCTCCTTTTGTGTTGGTATGCGCCCGATGGTGTCGAGATGAACGCGGCGCGCCAATTCTGACGGAGAGGCTGGATCTGATTTCTCAATATCCTGCTCCGAGAGGACTAACTCAATCAACCGATCGATCTTCGCAGCGTAAGCAACATCAGATTCCCCCCGGACTCGGCCCATGCTAAATTACAACCACATGCAAGAATTATCGCGTATCGCAACATGCGATTAACTAGCGCTTTGCTCAATAGATCTTCAACGTCCACGATCACACCTAGATTGGCCGTAATCGTTTGACCAAATGGGCTATAAAATCCTTCTCAGTTTGCTGCCGTTCCGCAGACAAGGCGCCGCCAAAGGGTTACGCCATAAAAGAGCTCCTCGCCGAAAAGAAGTCACCTTGTCTAAAAGTGGAGAACATGTGAATAACTCTGTGAATAAGCAGAGCACGAACGCTGGGAGCCCTGATCTCTCGCTGTTTAGGGGTGTCATATCTGACACACTTGTTAGAAGTGTTTCGGAGAACTTAGTTATCAGGCAATCCTTATCCCGATAGTATCCTCTGAATCCTTGCACCCTCTTCCTCAACGCTTTAGGCACCCTGAAAAACTGTATTCCGCACGATTCTGCACATCACGAAGCCGATTCCCCCCTAGTCATCGAAAAGGAAATGCGCAACTTTTGTCTAAGATCAAGCCACCGGTTAATAACCTTGTGAATAACTCTGTGGATAACCAGAGAAAAAACCCTGAAATGCCCTGCATATGAGGCTCTGTCGATATGACGCACACATTGGGCTGTCTACGAAAGTCAGATAAAACACTTGCCTTATACTGTTCTTTTGAAATCGTAATGCATGAACAGCTGTTTGATCTGTGAAATGGACGAGGACGACCGGCCTCGGGAGAAGCTCTTAAGTCGGGGAGCCTCCTCTCTCAGCAATGCAGAACTTCTGGCGCTGTTTTTCGGCACCGGTCGCCAGGGAATGAGTGCCGTCGACCTCGGGCGGGAGCTGCTGCAACAGTTTGGAAGTCTTCGCAAGTTATCGCGGGCGGCGCTCGAAGAATTCACCCAATGCAACGGCATCGGCCCGGCGAAGGCAGCTCAACTAGCCGCTCTCTGTGAATTCAGTCAGCGCCTGGCCAATGAGACTTTCGAGAAAAAGATTTTTCGGAGCGCCGAAGATGTCTATCACTTCACAGCTCCCCACATGCAGCATCTCCCCCATGAAGAGGTCCGCGTGATTCTGCTGGATGTTCGCAAGAATTTCATCTCGATGAACATTGTATCCAAGGGATCCCGTAAGCTGTCCGTAGCAGATCCCTCCGACATTCTCCGCCCCGCCATCATCCAGCACGCAGATAGTTTCGTGCTCGTTCACAATCATCCTTCCGGCGACTGCACGCCGAGTAAGCCGGATACCGACCTGACGAAACGGGTCCAGGTAGCCGCAAAGGCTCTGAGTATCGAGTTCGCGGACCACGTTATCGTCGGTAGCGAATCAGATGATGGCACCAGCCCTTTCTTCAGCTTTCGCAACTGCGGCCTGATGTGAAGGCTTTTTTTCGTGCACCATCCACGACCCTCGTCCAAGGTTTGCCCCATGACGAACATCCACCCTACTGCCATCATCTCAGATACTGCTGAATTGGGAACGGGAGTAACGGTGGGACCCTACAGCATCATCGGAGACCGAGTGAAAATCGGCGATGATTCGGAGCTAGAGCCGGCGGCTCAGGTCCGTGCGGATGTGACGATCGGGGCCTCCTGCTTTGTCGGATCGAGTGCGATCATCGGCGGGGACCCGCAGTTTCGCGGCTTTGATCGCAGCATCCGATCGGGTGTCGTAGCAGGCTCGCATAATGTCTTCCGCGAAAACTCCACCGTTCACCGGTCCATCGAAGAGGGAGTCCATACCATTCTGGGAGACGGAAACTATCTCATGGCGAACGCCCACGTGGGCCATGATTCCATCGTCGGAAACGAAAACACGCTTGCCAATAATACCTGTCTGGGCGGGCATGTCGAGCTGGGGAACCACTGCTTCCTCGGCGGCGGTATGGCCATTCATCAGTTTGTGAAATTTGGTGATTATGTGATGGCGCAGGGGCTCAGCGGCTGCTCGCTGGACGTCGGGCACTACTTGATCCTTCACAAAGTGAATGAAATCGCAGGCATCAACTCCGTCGGCCTGCGAAGAGCGGGAGTTTCTGCGAAGGCGCGAAAAGAAATCAAAGAGGCTTTTCGGCGGATTTTCCGGTCTGACGAGACGCTGGCTCAGGTGCTGGACGCCGTCGATCTGTCAGGGCTGGAGCCGGAAGCGGTTAAGTTTTATGACTTCTTCCGAGGAAAGACGAAGAAGGGCTTCTGCATTCGGCAGAAGTGATGGGGTGAGGCGTGGCTGAGTTTTTGATGGTGCGAGTGAAGTCATCGTTCCTGTCTGGGAGTAGCGAATTCATTCGCGGACGACATCTGTTTCGGAGCGCAGGGCTTTCGCCTGTGTGAATGAATTCGCACGTCCATAGCTCGCATCGTTCCCACTATGGATTAGCGACTTCAGTTGCGGATGTATCTGGCTCGGACGGCAGGGCTTCCGCGTGGGACTGAAGTCCCAAATCCATAGCTAGCATCCGTCACGCCGGGGGGTAGCGAATTTATTCGCGGACGACACCTGGCTTGCCTACCCACATCAGTATTCAGGCATCTCTTTCCCGCCAAGCCCGATAACAGGTCACAAATCCTGTCGCGAAATCCTCTGGCCGTTCGTCGATCCACCGATCAATCAACTCCAGCGGAAAAAACCGCCCGGCATCGACTTCCTGTCCGTGGACCTTCGGCGTGCCTTTGATCTGCCCCTCAAAAACGCGGATGAACTCCTGATCCGTCTTTTCGGACGCCGCCAGCTGGACGACCTCCTGCAAAGGTCCCCGCGTCTTGATCCATAGCTCTTCCCACACTTCCCGATCAGCTGAATCGGCATAGGTTTCCCCCGGGTCGACATGTCCAGAGGCACTGCTGTCCCAGGTAAGCGGGTGAGCGTCTTTCAAGGCCGATCAATACTGCAGGTAGAGCTCCCCTCCCCGATTGAGCAGGAAGATGTGCACCGCACGATGGAGCAGTTTCTCCTGATGAATCTCCTGGCGCGGCCGAAGCTCGATCACCTCATCCTCCGCAGATACGACCTCCAGGCTCTCGGTCACAGACGGCGGCAGATCAGCGCACGGATGTGGCTCCAGCTCGTTCGAGAGGCGCACCCACTGCCCAAGCGTCAGCTCCTCGGCACGGACAGAGTGGGCGAGCTCCAGCTTTTCACAGGCCGCCTTCCAATCCTCGGATGACGCAGCGAGATTGTTGTGCAGCTGCTTCCGCCGCTGGCTGAAACCCTGCTTCACCAGTTTCCGGAAACTCTCCGTGCAGTGCAGCGGCAGGGCATCAGCCTTCCGTGGATCGAAGCGCACAATCGTAGAATCCACCTCTGGCTGGGGCTGGAATGGCCCAGGTCCGACCGTTTTCAGGTGCGCCACTTCCCAGCGCTCTTGCAGCATCAGACTCAAAACGCCATAGGCTTTCGTGCGAGGCCGGGCATAGAACCGCTCTGCCACCTCTTTCTGCACCATCACCACCGCCTGGGCGATGGGAGTCGGCGCATCCAGAAAGCGCCGGAGAATTTCATTTCCGACTGAGTAGGGCAGATTACCGATGAATTTGACCTTCCCCTCCAGAAAAAATGGTCGGATATCAAACTCTGTGGCATCGCCATGAATGACCTCGACTCCCGCCGGCCCGTAGGTCTCGTCGAGATAGCGGGCGAGCCGACCATCCTTCTCCACGAGCACTAGACGCTTCACCTTTCCTACTAGGTGTTTCGTCAATGCCCCGAAACCCGGTCCCACCTCGATCACCACATCATCCGGCTGTGGATTCAGCTGATTGACGATCCATTTCGACACGTTTTCATCGACCAGGAAGCTCTGCCCGAGCTTGCGGCTCGGCTGCAGGTCCCACTTCTGTAAAAGACTGAGTAGTTCGGTGCGATTCACAAGTTACCAGACGCGAGCTTCTGCCGGATTGCCAGCGGGAAATCAGCGGATTGTTATCGGTCCTGCCTTGCGCTGAGATCGACCTTGCGCCTAAATTCCCGATTCGTGCGTCTAAGGCATGGTTCAGCTTCGTTTGAACAATTACGGCTAGAATCTGTCACCTTCTTCCTCGTCTATTATGCAAGCATCTCCTTCGTCCGTTTCTTCGAAAGATTTTGTCTCCGCAGCCCCTGGCTACTGGCGGGATGCCGACGTCAGCGAGGAGGACTGGGACTCTGCGAAATGGCAGCTGAAAAACCGCATCACCAGCCTCCGCCAGCTGGAGGAACATCTGGAGCTGAGCGAAGAAGAGCGCAGCGGCGTCCTGCTATCCGGGACGAAACTGGCCATGTCGGTTACCCCCCACTACTTCAATCTTGTCGAGAAAGACAACCCTGACTGCCCGATCCGTCGGCAGATCATCCCCCGGATCGAGGAAACGCTCGTCGCTCCGCATGAAATGGCTGATCCCTGCGGTGAGGACTCCCACATGCCCGTCCCCGGGCTCGTGCATCGCTACCCGGATCGCGTGCTCTTTCTGGTGACTGACCGCTGCGCATCCTACTGCCGCTACTGCACCCGCAGTCGTGTGGTGAGTGGGGCAGGCGAACAAGATCTGGAAACGGACTATGAAGCAGCGTTCCAATATCTGGAGAACCACCCCGAGGTGCGCGACGTGCTGCTCTCCGGCGGAGACCCCCTGCTGTTCTCCGATGCCAAGCTGGAGCGCATCCTTGAGCGGCTGCACCGCATCCCTCACATCGAGTTTATCCGCATCGGCTCACGTATCCCTATCTTCCTCCCGCAGCGCATCACCGATGATCTGTGCAGGATGCTGCAGAAGTATCACCCGCTCTTCATGAGCGTGCACGTAAACCATCCAAGAGAACTCACCAGCGAGGTGCGAGCGGCTCTTGAAAAGCTCGCCAACCACGGTGTGCCTCTTGGGAATCAGAGCGTCCTGCTACGCGGAGTCAATGATGATGCCGCTGTCATGAAGGAACTCATCCAGAAGCTGCTCATGTGCCGGGTGCGCCCTTACTATCTGTATCAGCTCGACCTGATCCAGGGATCCTCGCACCTGCAGGTGCCGGTGGCAAAAGGACTGGAGATTATGGAGCAACTGCGTGGTCACACTACCGGCTATGCGATTCCGCAGTATGTCATCGATGCGCCTGGTGGCGGCGGCAAAGTGCCCATCAATCCTGACTACATCGTGCAGCGGAATGCCGAGCGGGTTATCATTCGGAATTTTGAGGGACGGACCTTCGAGTATCCTGAGCCGGCTTACACTCCGGTGGGTGAGATGGCCGTGGGTGGGTGAAGGTATCCACGGATTACACGGATGTTTCTGCAAGTTGAAAAGCAGGCTCGTCGCGGGCTTCTGACTCGCACTAGATTTTATGAAACGCATAACGATTGATCTATCGGAACTTTGTCAGGCAATGGACAGCGATGGCTCGCAGCAGTGGTTTCTGGATCTTCAGACGGGTGATGTCGTGCCGATCTTTGAGGATTTTGACATCTTCGATGAGGAGGAAGATCCCCGTGAGCTGATTGAGTCAGATCCTGATCGCTTCCTCGAGATTGAGCCGATTTCTTCTTCGCAGGGCTTCTCGCTGATGGAACAATTTGCGACTTCGTTAGAAGCGAGCTCGATCCGCACGAAGCTGGAACACGCGCTCACTATGCGACGGCCGTTCCGGTGTTTCAAGGATACACTGACTAGTGAACCGAAAGTTCGAGAAGACTGGTTTGCGTTCCAGAATGCCGAGCACGAGCGGCTAGCTCGGGAGTTTCTGGAGCGCGAGGAGATTTCGTTTGAGGTGAGTTAAGCCCGCCTGCTGACAGTTTATCGGCCTGCACGCTCATCGCGCAGGCCCTCTCGTGCCAAAAGAAGCCTGCGGAGCTTGCTTACTTCACTCGCAATGAGCGAGTAATGCGCTGCGCTTCCCGCTGGCTCCCCTGCGGTCCAACGATGGCGCTGACCACATAAGACTGCGCGGGACCGAAGTAGAACGCGCGCTCGACGAAGAAACGCTGTCCATTCGGAGCACGGTAGAACTCTGAGACACGAGTGGGGTTCCCGTGGGTGATGCGCGATTGACGCGCAGGCTTTGCTCCGGCACCGACAAGCAGCAGGCGGCCACGGGCAACCGCCGCCTCAATAGCAGCTTCCCGGACTGCACGATTGGCTCCTTTGACTCCCGGTAAGGCCTGGATGGCATAACGCGTTTTACCAAAAGAGCGATATTCATCCCCCTTCTTGAGGAAAACCTGCCCCTTCGGCACCCTGATGCTGAACTCAGGCGTGTGCATATAGCCACCGGGCTTTTGAGCCGGCACCTCGACTTTCGTGGTGGTGCAGCTGGACAGGAACAATCCGGTCAGGAGAATCGAGAGAGACGCTAATAATTTCATAGGCGGTTTGTATGACGTGTTTCATCCAGTGAGTCAAGACGAATTCGAACTGCGTTAGAAGTTCGCGCTTGTAGCGCTCAGCCGTGATGAGTTGAACACAAGGGGGTGCGAACAGGGCTTTCGCACTGCGAATAAATTCCAAACTCCCCGGTCTGTATGGGGAGCAGCGAATTTATTCGCGGACGACATCTGGAAGGGACGATTGCACTTGGTCTAGATCCCGCAATTCAAGCGAAAAGTCGGCAAACAGGCCTTTCGGGTGGGACCAGAGTCCAACATCTATCGCCCAAACCAGGCACGCCGAGAAACATCATTCGGCTTGCAAGATGTTTCCGCTCACGATTAGGTTCAAAATCGATTATGTCATACGGAACCGTCTCCATCTTCTCACAAGTTTTGGCTATCGCCTGGGTCATCTTCATCATCGTCGCTGTCTTTGTTCATCTCGCGATGGCTTTCGGAATACTTCGCGATGGGCAGAAGATCCTCGCAGGTGGAAATTCTACGAAATTCGTTTCCCCGATGTCGTGGTCCTGTGCCGTGCTGGTAACTTCCGTCTTTGGCGTCCTAGTCTACTGGTTCGTGCACCATTCTACACTTTCGGAAGGAACAGAGAATGTGCCGACTGATCGGTTCGATGATTAGAAATTAGGACCTTCGCTTACTACGCCGGTGGTGCCGCTAAAGACATGACGCCCCGAAAACTCATTGACCTGCAACTCCGCAGAATTTCTGGCAGAGGGTTTGTCGCTTGTCTTATCGAGTGTGTGCGCAAGGACGCAGAGGCTGGTAATTGGGCCGAAAACTATTGGCTCGCCTACGAACCTTTGCTCAATACCGCTGAGGAGGCTGATCTATTGCTTAGCGACCTGTTATCATTTCACTCTGATGTATCGCTGCAAACTGAAGTATTAACCGAAAGGATCTCAGCTGCGCTTGATGTGGATCCGGGATGGGGGCTGCAGTGGCTTTTTATC
>JAHDFZ010000070.1:6045-14780 GCA_020627905.1 Verrucomicrobiota bacterium | reverse complement strand
GACGGACGGGCAAAGGGCAACCGGGAAAGCTTCCGGTATTGTAAAAGTCGCCTTGCGCCCTAGTCAGATCAGCAACTGGATAACCTCGCAACTGGGCATTGCATTGAATCCAGCTCATCGATACATCGGTTCGGCAACTCGAACCTATGATTCCCATGAGGCCGGAGAATCCATAAGCATTGACCATATGGGCAACCCAACGTGCAAGCGGCGCGCAAAGCGGGCCAATTTAGCCAATTATTAACCAATAAAGGGAAGGTAAGGGAGGAAAGACGGGTTGGCGGCAACTTCCTTCGCGCGCTTGATCTGCTGTCAGCGCGGGCGTAAGCCTCAATTCACCACAACTCGGGCCGGATCCCTGGCAGATCAGCCCCTTCAGCCCGCCGCGTTGAGGCGAGATGGCCCCAAAGATTGGTAGGAAGCGGTGAAAACCCTGTTGCAACAAGAGCCATGGGGCCAAAAACAACGGACTCATAATCCCTTGGTCGTGGGTTCGAACCCCACCGGCCCTATCGTTTTGAAACTTTACAACTCGGGTCTACTGATTAGAGCAGCCACGACTCGTCGGGGGTTGGCACCCGACCTATTCCCTTCTCATTGCTTGGGTCTATTTGCTACGGGCACTAAAGGTCGCTACAACATCGGTGCTACCGAGAATCTACCAGCTCGTTTAGAGCGGCTCAACACTGTGATGCATTCTACGAAGCGGCTGGGACTTCCTTCTAACGCTCGTCGCCAGCAAGGAGTTTTCATCCATGTCTGAAGCCCTTGGATTCGAATGGAAGTTCAAGCGCTGGAAAAGTCCTAGTGAATCCATGGCTTACCTGCAAGGTTATAACAGCCCCGACTCGTCGGGGTTGGTCGTGGCTTCAAACCCCACCGGCACTGACTCACAACCTTAGGATTTGGGTTCTGGTTTCATAGACCGACCCCCGGATGCTTGGGCGTGGTAGTAAGCTCAGCCTATGGCGAAGAGCAGGGTCCGGTGTTCTAAACTTACGCTCCCGGTGATGCGCCGGGACACAAAAAAGGGGGCACCAAAGTGCCCCCTTCTAACTCAGAATGCTAAGACAGAATCTTAGAAAAGGAATGAGCCGTAGACCTGCACAGGGATCGTTGAAAGACCGTCTGTGTTGTTGATGTCCTCCAAGCCAGGAACTCCCAACGATGCGAGGCCGGCATCGTTAGCATCAAGTCCACCAACGTAGCGATAACCGGCTTCGATACCCACAGCGAAATTGGAACTAACTTCATACCGTGCTCCGAGAACCGCACTGATTGTGAAAACGGCTGATGAACGATAGAATGGAGTATCAGGCAGATCTGGTAAAACGCCACCTGGATTTGTGAAATCAGCTTGCATGTCGTCTACGAAGCGCACACCTGCACGAACACCAACATAAGGAGTGAAGCGGCTGTTCTTTGGACGAAGAGAGTAGTTGAATCCTGCGGTCAATGAGTGCGCGCTGTAGTCGTCAAACTGTGCTAGCAAAGGACCGGTGGCAACGGTTCCTACCTGCACGAGGTCTGCCTCACCTTCAGAGAATCCATACCCAAGAACGAAGTCTAGGCGGTCATTGAGAGGGACAAGGAGCTCGAGATCAGTGCTCCAAATTTGGTCATAGATATCGGAGTAGTCGCGCGCACCGATCTGGATAGGACCAGCCGAAAAACCACCGTGGAAGTTTCCGGTCACAGGGAAGTCAAAACCTGTCTTCACACGGAACTCATAGGCCGATCCAGAGCTTGGAGTGTTGTAACCCGTTGACGGCGAATATGCTTGCTGGCGAGGCATATACTCACCTGCGAGCGCAGTAGCGCCGAACATAGCCAGAGCGCAGAATAATACTGATTTTTTCATTTTCTTGGTTAGATAATATGGTGTTGTGAAACAAAAGGCGCACGCGCTTAGACGCTGCCCGACTTGTCCGTAGAGACGCTAGACAGAGTATTTGCATTGTAAAGAGCAAAATGGCCAGATAATGGCAATTTTCTCTTTTTTGACGTGTTTTTGTCGAGGTGAGAAGCTGGTGATGCTGGCTTTGTGGTCAAAATTACAATTCCTAATGCAGCAACACGTCACTGAATGGGCACTGGATCGCATTAAAGCTGGATCAAGCTTGGTAGTTTTCGATTGCCGAGGCGCCAGATTATGTTTCATGTTAATGCATCATGTCTCATGTTTGTTCAACGCAAATCGCAACGATAAGATGGTGAGTCTTTCAAATAACCAGAACCACCCGACATTACATCAGATCCTTGCTGTAATACTGCTTTGCACCCAAATTCTTTGCTCTGGTGCCGAACCTGAGGCTGTCAAAGTCGCTGCCTCATCGGCAGCGAAGGTCGAAGAGAGCGCTGAATGGAACAAAATCCGAGACATTCAGGATTACCTCGAGGCAAATCCTGATGCTGATGATCGTGAGGAAGCTTTCGCGATCATCTGGTCCGCTGCCCAGTTTCTGGGCGATGCGGGTCTTGTGCGCGCAGGGATCGAAGGCCAATACGAAGAACTCGTAAAGCTGGAGAATGGCTTAGATGCCGGTATCCTGGCTGAGCTGCTGGTAAATTACCTGGAATCGACTCCAAATGAGGCTAGGGGAGAGGCAGAGTTGTTCTTCACGAAAATCGCTTCTGATGTAGAGGGGCGTGATGATGAAGATGTCTTACAGCGCCTGGTCGACCGGGCTTTTGCTAAATTGAGCCTGATCCCTCAGAAGATCGAGCGAGACATTACCTTTGTCGGCAGTGATGGCACCGAAGTCCGACTTTCTGAGCTGCGGGGCAGGTGGGTGGTCATCCAGTTCGGAGCCTCCTGGGCAGCCGAGGCCTGGATCAACTCTCTCCAGAATTTAGCTGAACTCTTTGTGGCTACTCAGGGGAAACCGCTGGCTTTCGTTTGCGTGGCAATAGAAGAGCAAGAGGCTGAATATCGAAAACTGGTCGAACAGACGGGGCTTCCGTGGACCTTGCATTGGGAAAAGCCCAGTGCCGAAAATTCTGCAATTTCGCTTTTCGGTATCGAAGAACTCCCGACCACGCTCATCGTGAATCCCCAGGGGCAAATGATCGGAAAAGGGATTTCAGATCAAGCATTGAAAGCATTTTTCCAAGAACAGCTGGATCTGTAAAGTGTTGATCTCAAGGAGGCTGAACTGTATTTAACATTATTTAACATTTAAAATGAATGTAGCCCTAGCCGACCAGCGAAGCCCTTCTGAGATTGTGGTAGAGGGAGCGCATGCTGTAAAAGCTCTCATCGAAGCCGAGGATTTCAGTGTGACGGAGGTAATCGTAGAGCGTGATCGTCATTTGGACTTGGCTGAGCAGTGTCGAAAAGAGAAAATCACTGTTCGCCGAGAGACAAGGGCTGGAATGCAGCAAATCAGTGGCTACGACTTTCACCGTGGTATACTCGCCAGTGCCCGGCGACCGCAGCAGCTTCATCTTGAGCCGCTGCTTCAGGAGGATTGCTTTCGTAAATTCCTGATCCTCGACCATCTTGCCGATCCGGGGAATCTGGGCACTCTGATTCGCTCCGCTGCAGCATTCGGGGCAGATGCCGTCGTTCTGGAGTCTGGCAAGGGTGCAGACCCATTTTGTCGGAAAAGCATCAGGTCCTCAGCTACAGCCGTGTTTCGCACTGCAATTATTGAAGTCCCATGTCTGGAAGAATCTCTCCGGCAGCTGCAGAAGAGTGACGTCTGGCTGGTCGGCACATCCTGCGATCCGGAGGAGCAGACGCAGTCTGCGGCTTTGAGGACGCCCGGCTCCAAAATTGCATTGGCGGTAGGAAGTGAAGCGACTGGGTTAAGACAGAATCTCAGCTCGCTCTGCTCAGAAATCCGGCACATCGCGATCGCCGATGAAATGGAGAGTCTGAATGCCGCTGTAGCAGGCTCGCTGCTGATGCGTGAAGTTTTTGCGGAGGGATAAGAGGAGGCACTTGGCTTGTCTTCTCATCATTGACCCAAAGGAGGGAGTTATCTCAGCCTCTTGATAACTTCACACAATACATGTAATGCAAAGTTGAAGAGTTCGATTGGGAAGACTCGAATAAAGTATGCAACTACCGAGCGGAGTTCTCAGCGACCAAGAAAGACCGTGTGAGAAGAAGCTGCGCCTCCCTGAGAATTGCTGGATACTGGCCGCTCTTTAGCCCAAGAGCCGGTCGTTGTTAAACCCGCCCTCAAAACGAAGTTCATGGCTATTGGAAAGCGGCGGTGGCTGCACGCGTTTCAGATTACCATGGATTCTCGGCCTGACTCCAACCGAGCGCTACTGCCTGCTTTCGCGGATGATTTGCTGAATCTCGTCGTTGAGCGCTGAAGATTCGCGGTCGATTCCGTTGATTGTTGCCTGAATGCGCGAGTATTCCTGTTGCAGACCCGAGAGATCTTTTTTGACGCCGCCGCTCGACCCGCGTGATATTGCGGTTGAGACTCGCTCCAGTTTCTTCGTCCACTGGGAGCGATTATTAGAAAGCGCTGTGAGCTTGGACTGTAGACCAGCAATCTTGTCATTCGCTGCCGCCTTTTTCTGACGGGCTTCCTCGTAAGCCTTTAGTGCCTGCTCACGTTTGTCTGCACGCTTTGCATAGAAATCCTCGCTAGCTGCCTGCCTTGCTGCCAGTGCCTCTTTCTTGATCTCATCTTTCGTTTTCAGCACCTTGGGCTTACTAGCGAGAATTGCTGAGGATTGAGCTAGCTCGACCCGATTTGGAGGAAAGACAAACTGCTCCTGGAGCTCGGCCGGAAGGTCGCGGATGTCCACTGCCACCGCACCTGTAGAGGTGCCTATGCGTGCCTGAGACCCTTGAACGCCCTTGAACTCGCCCCCCTCTATTGTTCGGCCGTTGACCGTCAATGTCGGCAAGGTTGTTCCTTCCTCGATTTCGGAGCGCACACGAAAGTTATTCTGAAGCAGGTTCAGGAGGTATTCCTGCTCTGCCACTTTTTCCTCCAGCAGCGGCGCTGCGGTCATCGCCTCGCTCAGCTCCAGCTGATAGCTCGTGATATTAACCTTTTCCTGTTCAGCTTTCCCGATGGCCTCCTCAAGTGTCTGATAGTTCTCCTGCAATTGGTCGATCCGCTCCTCGAGCTCGGCAATTTCCTGCTCCTCCGGGGAGAGATCGGAGGCTTCAGGGATTACTGGTGCTGATGCGTCGCCGTCTTCACTCGGTTGTGCGTGAACGAGCGCTGAAAAACCAACAAGGGTGCCGGAAACGATAAGGGCACGGCTCAAATAGAAAGATGGTTTCATAAATGAAGGTGTTTGGGTTGCGATGAGAGTTGCTTATTCTGCTGACTGCAGGCGGTAATCTTGAAGCGCCGTCTCGGGATGCAGCAGGTTTTTCCTCAAGCCTAGAGGCAGGTTTGCAACCTTTACAGTGACGGGTTCGCTTCCACCACGATGTGTAAAAGTGAAATCTTCAGCTGTGACGCCAACAATCTCGACACCGTTGAAGGATTGCCCGTCGGCAGTGGCGACCTGATCAAGCTTAATTCCGGCGAAAGAACCGCGTGTTGCGGGCCCCCAGATATCGATCTGAGCTTGCAGTTGACTGTTGAGTGTCTTCAGTCTTTCCATGTAGTCGCGAGCTTCGTTCAGCTTGGCTAACTCCGATGCAGATTCTTCAGAGATGCGCATGGCTGATCGCGATTTACTCTGCATTTTCTTGATATCTTTCTGCAGGTCCGACTCTTTGTCGCGCAGCTCCTCCAGGATGGCGGAATAATCCGGCTTCGTTTCCTTTTTCTCTTCCTTCGGTGCTTCCTTTTCCACCTTAGGAGGTGCTACAGGCTCTACGTCTTCGCTGCATGAAGTGATGAACGCAGAAATGAGGAGGGCTGTGGAACACGCAGTGATGGTTTTCATACTAAAGTATGAAGAGTATGTATCCAGTTTGGGCGACACCGCAAGGCTCGATTTGTCAGAAACTTGTCATCTTCTCAAAGTGCTCAAGTTCTTCCTGTGTTCGTTTGGGCATTCGGATCAGAGCGAGCACCAAGTCATGTTTGCCCGTTGCCATCCGCGAGATTCTCGCCATACTCCGAGCATGATTCTGACTGATGCTGAAATCCTCGCTGCCATGGATCGTGGCGAAATCGTTGTTGATCCCTACGATCGCGATTGTTTAGGCACAAACAGTTATGACGTCCACCTGAGTAAACATCTGGCTACCTATTGCGAGCGGGTGTTGGATGCCAGAAAACACAACCCCATCGAGCACTTTGAGATCCCTCCTGAGGGTTTCGTGCTCGAGCCACAGATCAACTATCTAGGTTCGACGATCGAATATACGGAAACCCATGCGACCGTCCCCTTTCTAGAAGGAAAATCCAGCGTCGGTCGTCTTGGCATCGACATCCATGCTACCGCAGGGAAAGGTGACGTGGGGTTCTGTAACTACTGGACTCTCGAAATTTCCGTAAAGCAGCCGGTCCGCGTCTATGAAGGGATGCCCATCGGTCAGCTTATCTACTTCCTCGTGGAGGGTGATGTCCTGACCAGCTACGACAAGAAAGGGAGTGCCAAATACAATGGAAAGTCCCCCCTTCCCGTTGAGTCGATGATGTTCAAAAACGACTTTTAGCAGGAACGTCCTAGGGTTTAGAGGCCGTTGAAAAACTAGGTGAGCGATGACCGTAACCCTGTTTTCGGCTGGCAAGGAGCGATGGTAGCCATAGCTACCTGAGCAATGAGGAACGCCGCCAGACGGAATCAGGGTTGCGGCCCGAAGGGTGAGAGCAGCCATTTCATCTTCAGCTATGCAAGAGTCATAACTCATAACTCCTCTCATCATCGTTTGCATAGTTTCTCAACGGTCTCTTAAGCGAGGTGATTGGCGGTTTCGAGTCGACTCTCCATCCTCCCTCTAGTCCCAGCGCCCGAGGCAGATGCCGTCCGCGAATGAATTCACTGTTCCATAGCAGGAACGATGCGAGCTATGGAAGTGGGGCTTCAGCCCCACGCGAAAGCCCTGGGGCACCTGTCTCGGCATTCTGAGAAGGTCGATTGCTCCTCTCCTTGGCCTCACCTTTCGTCGCGAAACGTGCTTAACCTTGTGGCGTTCACCTTAGCTGCGCCTCCCCTCACCCCTCTTTGTGCTGCTTGAAGCGTCGCAGCGTTTCATCGCGCTCGGCGCTGTGGTCCACCATCGGCTCCACGTAAGCCCCACATAGTTTCTCGCTTCCTTCCGGCGGTTTGCGGAAGCGCTTAGGGTCGACCTTCTCCAGCTCAGGCACCCATTTTTTGATGTATTCGCCCTGTGGATCGAATCGCTCCGTCTGGGTCCATGGATTCTGGATGCGGAAATAAGGTGCTGCGTCTGCTCCTGTGCCCGCTGACCACTGCCACCCGCCATTGTTATTGGCGATTTCGCCATCCAGCAGATGCTGCATGAAGTGAGCTTCACCCTCCCGCCAGTGGATATGCAGATCTTTCGTCAGAAACATAGCCGTGATCATACGGGCACGGTTGTGCATGTAGCCCAGTTCCCGTAGCTGACGCATCCCGGCATCGACGATCGGGAATCCGGTTCTGCCGTCTTTCCAACGCTGCAGCCGGTCATCCTTCCTCGGATCATCCCAATGCAGACCCTCCCACTGCTCATTGAAGTCCGTATCCAGCACTTGCGGGAAGTGACCAAGGATGGCCATGTAGAATTCACGCCACGCAAGTTGCTTCTGAAAGGCCTGCACCCCGTCTCTAGCCGCCTTATCAGGCGCATCATTGAGCACCTCAGCACTCCGGTGATAGACTTCGCGCACGCTCAGGGTCCCCCACCGCAGGTCGGCGCCCAGATGAGAGGTAGCCATGGCTGAGAGGTCGTTACGGTCTTCCTGATACCCGAAAACAACGCTTTCAAGAGCATGCTTCAGTCGCTGTCTCGCTGCTTTCTCACCTGGCTCGATCCATAGGTCGGGCGCTTTTTCGTATCCCCAATGGCTGACAGACGGCAAAGTATCTGACTCAACCCCTTTCACGCTGTGAATGGTCCGCACGGTATGGCGCCCCTCTGGCTTCTCCTGCTTAAACCAGTTTTTTGAATAAGGAGTGTAGACTTTGTAAGCATCTCCGCCACCAGTCAGAACCTCATCTTTTTCGTGGAGGACCGCGTCCTGGTAATCGACGTAATCAATCCCTATCTCCCGGCAAAGAGATTTCACTCGCTTCTCTATCTCCTGACCGAAAGGATCAGGATCGCGATTGAGGAAGACAGCTTCTGCTTCCGTCTCTTTGATGAGCTTTTCCAGCTGCTTAACCTGATCTCCTGTGCGTAGAATCAGCTCTCCGCCCGCATGCTCGACGTTCTTTTGCAGGGACTCGAGACACCCGCAGAGAAAGGCCTGACGTCCCGGTCCGGTCCAGTTATGGCTCTGTTTCCAGCTCGATAAGATGTAAACGGCGACGATCTCTTCTGACTGCCCTACCGCATGCGAAAGCGCAGTGTTGTCGCTGAGGCGGAGATCTCGTCTGAACCAGTGAATGGATCGTTTGTAAGATTTATTCATTGGTAGCCAATACGGATCTCAGTTCAGCGAAGGCCGAACGAAATCGAAAAGGCTACGAAAAAGGGCGGAGTCTCCCCCGCCCTCTCTCAAACCAAGTATGAAAGAAAGTTACGGGATGATCAGAGTTTGCCCGGGCTTGATGGTGTCACCACTGAGCCCGTTGGCCTGCTTGATAGCAGATACAGAGGTGTTGTAGCGCTTGCTGATGCGAAAGAGATT
>JAHDFZ010000070.1:0-6035 GCA_020627905.1 Verrucomicrobiota bacterium | reverse complement strand
CGCGCCAAGTCGCTGAAGTCCGCACCGCCGTCGAGCTGCTGCTTGAGCTGGGCGCGGAGTAGCTAGGATAGGAAGGCGTGGATGGTGCTGCTGGCGGAGTGTAAGAGCTAGTGCCGCTATAACTTGGATAAGACGAACTAGGTTTCGAAGACCCGCTGCCAGACGAAGATGGCCCGTAGTAGGGATTGGACTGGAAAGGATTATTCGTGCCGCCGGGTGTCTGACAGGCACCGAGCATCAGAGAGAGGCCTGCGATCGGAAGGAGGAGAAACGATTTCATAATGGGAGTGGTGAATGCGGTCCAGTTCGGAAGGAATTTAATAAATCTTAATGGTGAAGCAAGCTTAATTTTAAAATTAAGCAAAGCTTTTCTGAGGAATTGTCAGTTGCGAGCCTTCGGGTTTCGATTTAGGCAGCCTCCGACCACTATCCTATGAGTATAAAGCGCGCCCTTCTTTCCGTTTCAGACAAAACTGGTCTTGAGCCACTTGCCCGCGGCCTTCACAGGCACGGCGTGCAGCTGCTGTCCACCGGCGGAACGGCCAAATTCATCGCCGCTCTCGACATTCCGGTTCTGGAAGTTTCCGATTTCACAGGATTTCCAGAATTATTCGATGGTCGTGTGAAGACTCTCCACCCGAAGATCCATGGAGGCTTGCTGCATCGCCGGGATCTCACCGAGCACACGCAGCAGGCTGCCGAGAATGACATCGAGCCGATCGACCTGGTCGTGGTAAACCTATACCCTTTTGAAGAGACCGTGGCACGTGAGGGCGTGACGCGCGAAGAGGCTGTCGAGCAGATCGATATCGGTGGGCCGAGCATGCTCAGGTCAGCGGCTAAAAATCACGATGCTGTAACGGTCGTTGTGGATCCCTCCGACTACGAGACTATTCTCGACGAGATGGATGGCAACGAAGGTGCGACGCTCCTGGAGACTCGTCAGCACCTAGCGACGAAAGTCTTCGAGCGAACAGCCAGTTATGATTTGGCTATTTCTACCTATCTGAAGAAGGATCAGGGAAAAGCCGCCTCTTACTCCATCTCCCTACCGCTGCACGAAGAGCTGCGCTATGGCGAAAACCCGCACCAGAAAGCCGCTCTTTACGGAAATTTCGGCGACTATTTCCGCCAGCTTCAAGGCAAGGGCCTGAGCTACACGAATGTTATCGACATCACGGCCGCCTCAGAGCTCATCCTTGAGTTTCGCCGTCCTGCCGTCGCCATCCTCAAACACACCAATCCTTGCGGTGTAGGCGCTGATTCCGAGAGCCTCCGCGCCGCCTGGGACAAAGCCTTCGAGACCGACAAGCAGGCCCCTTTTGGCGGGGTCATTGTCTGTAATCGCACTCTGGATATCGATCTGGCCCGCGTGATCGCTGAGATTTTTACAGATGTCATCATTGCTCCCGATTTTTCTGCCGATGCACGCGCGCTACTGCAGAAAAAGAAAAACCTGCGCCTCATCCAGATGAATGAGGAAGGCGTGAAGAAGTCACTGAACGATCCGATTATTCATTCGGCTCCAGGCGGGCTGCTGGTCATGGATCACGACTCGCATGCCCTCGGGCTCGACAACATCGAGAACCGCGTTGTTACCAAGCGCCCCCCCACATCTGAAGAAATCGAGGCTATGCGCTTCGGCTGGCGGGTCGCCAAACATGTGAAGTCCAACGCGATCGTCTTCGCTCAGAGTGATCGCACCATCGGGATCGGCGCTGGCCAGATGTCGCGGGTCGACAGTTGTCGCCTGGCTGTCTGGAAGGCCGAGCATGCTGGTCTGAGCCTGAAGAACTCCGTGGTTGCCAGTGATGCCATGTTCCCCTTTGCAGATGGCCTGGTCAGTGCTCTTGAGGCGGGAGCGACGGCAGCCGTGCAGCCAGGAGGCTCGATTCGTGATGAGGAGGTCATTCAGGCCGCCGATGAGCACAACGCGGCCATGATCTTTACGGAGCACCGCCACTTCCTGCATTGATCCACCGCTGGGGCTAGCGGCCTGAAGTTGAGGAAAGTAGCGCCAAGCCAGATGAAAAAGGCTCACGCAGAGCCGCTGAGACCGCAGAGAGGTGGTTGTTTCCCTGTAGCCGACGCCGTAAGGCGGTGGAACGACGGAAGCCCTGTGCGAATGAGCGCCCGGCTTGCGAATCGGTCCCTCACGGTCCCGCCTACGTTTGGCTCTCCCTGTAGCCGACGCCGTAAGGCGGTGGACTGACGAAAGCCCTGTGCCGAAACCGACAACGGGCTTGTGAATCGGTCCCTCACGGTCCCGCCTACGTTTCGCTCTCCCCGTAGCCGACGCCGTAAGGCGGTGGACCGACGAAAGCCCTGTGCGAAAGCGCCCCCGGGCTTGTGAATCGGCCCCTCACGGTCCCGCCTACGTTTCGCTCTCCCCGTAGCCGACGCCGTGAGGCTGTGGACCGACGAAAGCTGTGTTCGGAAGCGCCCTTGGCTCGCGAATCGGTCCCTCACGGTCCCGCCTACGTTTGGCTTTTCCTGCAGCCGACGATACAAGGCGTTGTGCCGACAAAAGTTCCCTCACTGCTGAATATTTCAACGACGCCAACCTCTTCTGCATTGCAGTGATATTAACTAGGTATGCCTCCGCCTCGATCGCTGCTTCTGCATGAAGCTAGACCAGAATATGGGCCCGTGGCTCTCGATGATGCAGTTCGAAGACGCTCTAGAACGAGAATGAGGAGTCTGCAGCAAAGCTTGCGAACGGAGCGGGCCCGACACGCTCCATAAATAATAGAACTCTAGTTTTTTGGATAGTTTTTGGTCACTCGCATTAAACTTGTAGCGCTTCCATGATATCCCCTTAAAAACTCTTTTGCAGCATCATGCGGGGACACTAATACTGCGCGCAAAATATCTGACACGATGTTCCACTACCTTTCGGTGTCGGCTAGATCCCCCTCTGCAGCTCTGCGTGAGACGTTTCATCCAGCACGGCACTTGCATTGTCTTTCCGGGGCACCGGGCTTCCGTCGTTCCACCGCCTTACGGCGTCGGCTACATTCCCCTCTGCGGCTCTGCGTGAAACTTCTCATCCAGCACGGCACTTGCATTGTCTTTCCGGAGCGCCGGGCTTCCGTCGTTCCACCGCCTCACTGCGTCGGCTACAGGTCTGGAAAACACCCCTCATGCCCCCTGATCTCACTCCAGCTCGTATTTCAGGAAACAAGACGCTTGCTGCTCAGCGCTTTTTTAGTTACTAACCTTTGTCCTCAAGAACCTCTATGAAAATGCCCAATCTCTATATTTGTCCTCTTTGTCTGCTAATTTCGTTCAGCATCTTTCTTTACGAGAAGGCGAATGCAGGTGAGAAAAAGAGAACGAAAGAAGAGCTGGCTGAACTGAAAGAGCGGCTGACGCCCTTGCAGTATAAAGTTACCATAAAGGACGGAACCGAACCCGCTTTCGAGAATAAGTATTGGGACAATAAACGCGACGGGCTCTACCTCGACATCATCTCTGGAGAGCCTTTGTTTTCCTCGAAACACAAATTTAAGTCCGGGACTGGCTGGCCGAGTTTCTATCAACCCTTCGATAAGGGCGAGATCGTCGAAAAAGAGGACCGTAAATTCTTCATGGTCCGCACGGAAGTTCGTTCAAAAACTGGTGATGCTCACCTAGGCCACGTTTTTGATGATGGTCCTAAACCCACGGGTCTGCGTTACTGCATCAACTCTGCTGCCCTCCGTTTCGTCCCGGTGGAAGACTTCGAGAAAGAGGGCCTGGGCGAGTATACGGCTCTTTTTGAGCCAGCAGCCAGCCCAGAGAGCGAAAAAAAACCAGACGCAGCTGGACCTTCCTCCTGAGGTAGTGCGACTGTTTAATTTTTACAAAAGGATTCCGGGCCTCTCGCCTTCCCGCGCGGCATGCCGATTGATGCACGGATACTTGGCGGACCCGCAGAGGATAATGCAGCCCTCGTCCGTGTTGACACGGGCAGTCATGTGAGCCTTCTGCTTTTTGATTGCGGCGAGGGCGTTCTGTCAGAAGAACGACCAGGCGACATCCAGTCGATCGAGGCTCTTTTTTTCTCCCATTACCACATGGATCATGTGGCGGGGTTTGACTCGTTCTTTCGCCATAACTACAATCGAGACGACACTGCTGTGCACGTCCTGGGTCCTGCAGGGACGATGGATCTTATGGCGCATCGATTTCAGGGATTCACATGGAATCTTCATCACGACCAGCCCGGCGTCTGGAACGTGACTGAGCTGGATTTCTCGCAGGGACGCGCGGATCAGCGGGTATTTCTGGCGCGCGAGGCCTTTGCATCCCCTTCCCCGGTTTCCCGTAGCGAGCTGGACAGGCAGAGTTACAGAGGGCAGAAGATTACGGTGGTGTATGAGACGGAGCATTTGAGAGTTGATGCTGTAGCACTCCCTCACGGGAATATCTCTTCTATGGGATATCGCGTCACAACGCCTGCAACCGTGTCTGTTAATCGCCATGTGGTCGATTCCCTGGGGATTCCACCCGGGCCGTGGCTTCAGGATCTGAAGAGTGACTCGACAGAGAACGTTATCCAGACGCCGAATGGCGAACGCGATCGCTCAGAATTGAGATCTGCAATCCTGACGGAAAATGAAGGAGAAAGCCTCGTCTATCTTACCGATTTCGGTATCGAGCCAGATGATAGCGAATGGGATCGTATCGTGCAATGGCTTGCAGAGCCGGATCACCTCATCTGCGAATGTCAGTATCGTCATGCCGAGTCAGGCAATGCAAAGCAGCATGGGCACATGACTGCGGAGAATGTCGGGAAGCTGGCAGCACAGTCGAAGGCGCGACGTTTGACATTGCATCATGTATCTCGCCGGTATGATGCGGAAGAGCAGGCTGAGTTGCTGGCAGAAGCCCAGGCGAGCTTTCCGAACGCCCGCTGGGGATGGGATGCGGCAGAGAAGTAGGCTTTCGTCGTTCCACCGCCTTACGGCGTCGGCTACAGAGCGATTGGGAAGAAGTCAAAGGCGCGCGGGTTCGGGACGTTTTTCGGTAGAGAGCATTTTGCAATCTTAGGAGAAACGGGTAGGTATTGCTCTCATGTCACGAACTTGGCTTATTCCTCCGTTCCTCTTCCTCTGGTTTGCTTTCCTTCCGGCGATTTACGGGCAGGCTACTGATGAAGCCGCGACATTGCCTCCTGTGACACCTGTCTCAGCGCTTGCTGCCGACGGGGGCAATGAGGGCGTGCCGGCCAGTTCCGCCGCAGCAGAACAATCGAAGTCCCCACCAGCCGACACCAAACAGCAGCCTGACGTGTTGCTCTTTCTCCTCCCGAAAGGCACTCACCAGGACATTGAGATTCTTAGAGACCTGAAACTTCTTCCCGAGGGCGTGCGCTCCCTGGATGAGAAGGCGCTTTACCTCGAGTTGTTCTATGGGGTCACCTCCTTCCCTCAAGGAAATGCGACAGCCCTTTTTTCGGGATTATTTCCTCATGAAACGGAGGCAAGTCACGGAGTGGGTGATGCAAAAGAGACCTTTGCACTGGATCGCTCATCAGAGGGACTCGCGCAGACGCTTGCCGGCGCCGGTTATCGCACACTCGTAGCTGGGACACTGCCTTTCACCTATCCGGAGGGCGAGGATTCCCCTTTTCATCTTCCAGCGCTGGTAGAGGCTTCGGGCGAAGCTGAGCGGGAGGCAGTCGACGCCTCAGGGGCCAATACTGCCGCCCTCCACGTGCCCTTCCTGGAATGGGAGAAGCTGTTCGCGGCCTCCCATCAAAGCCGTATTCTTCCTGCTTTACGACTCTTTATCCCGCCCGGAGATTTGAAAACTGGCTCAGGCCCGGTTGATCGGTCCGTGCTTCAATCACCGGCAGTCGATTGGCCCGCGCATCTACCGGAAAGTAACCTCACCCGTGATGACTATGCAGCTTACCTGAATCAGATCCTCCTATATCTCGACCTTTTGGGGCAAGCCTTCGTGCAGGCTAAAGAAATGAGCGCTGCATCGAATCGACCATTGGTCCTTGTCGCCACGAGCCTTGCAGGACAGGACCTCCCCAGGGGGCG
>JAHDFZ010000069.1 GCA_020627905.1 Verrucomicrobiota bacterium | reverse complement strand
ACCGTGATGCGATCGTCTTCCGCGGCCAGCGCTCGACGGCTGACTTCTTCGTCGACGGCGTTCGTGATGATGTTCAGTATTTCCGCGCCCTCTACAACGTCGAGCGCGTCGAGATTCTCCGTGGCCCCAGCGCCCTGCAGTTCGGCCGCGGCGGAACGGGTGGAGTTGTGAATCGTGTGCTGAAGAAGCCTGTCCTCGATGATGAGTTTCGCGACTACGGTGTGACCGTCAATACTTTCGGCGGCACGCTGACTGAGCTGGATATCAACCAGACCCTGGGTGCTGATGCAGCTGTCCGACTTAACACCTTTTACGAAACCCTCGATAACCACCGCGACTTCTTCGATGGAGAGCGTTTCGGAGTGAATCCGACCTTCGCGTTTCAGGTGACTCCTAACACACGCGTAGATGTCTCGTATGAGCACAACAACCACGATCGCTTCATTGATCGGGGTATTCCTACTGGAGCGAACGGTCGCCCTGTTGCACGTCTCAATGACGTCGTTTTCGGCGATCCTGATCAGAATATCAGCGACTTCACAAGCAACGTGATCACTGCTCGTGTAACCCAGGATTTCGCGAATGGCTGGAAAGGTAGCGTTACAGCGTCTTACGGCGATTACGACAAGCTTTATCAGAACTACTATGCTTCCGGTTACGATGAAGCGACTGACGTAGTTACGATCGACGGCTACCGCGACCAGACTGTTCGCAGCAATTTCGTGCTGACAGCTGATGCCTATGGCGAATTTCAGATCGGCAGCGTTGATCACAAGCTGCTCGTCGGTGCTGAGTTTACTCAGACTGCTTCGGATCAGTTTCGATTGAACACTCTCTGGTCTGGTTCAGGTTCTGACAAAGATGACTTCATTGCCTCGACTTTCCGCCTCCGGAATGGCAGCGGGATCGACGACACCGGCGCTGTCACGACAAATACATTCGGCCCGCTCAATGACGACACGCGAGTCGACATCAACACTTACTCCTTCTTCATCCAGGATGAGATGGCTCTGGCAGACAACTTTGATCTGCACATCGGCGCTCGTTTCGACAGCTTCGATTACGATGTTTTCGACGCGAAAAACAATGTTAGCCGATCGCAGACAGACAACACGGTCTCACCTCGCGTGGGTCTCATCTACAAGCCAACGGAAGAGGTTTCCCTCTATGCTAGTTACAGCAAGACGTTCCTTCCTAAGAGCGGAAACCAGTTTGCCAACCTTTCGTCTTCGAACTTGGGGCTTGACCCGAATGAATACTCAAACCTGGAAGCAGGTATCAAATATGAACTGAATGATGACTTCCTGTTCAGTGCTGCTGTTTTCAAGCTTGAGGAAAAATCCCCTCAACCAGAGGATAATGACCCACTCACGCTTGCAGAGGTGGAGACAGAGACAACAGGATTCGAACTCGAAGCACGCGGAAACTTGACTGATCAGTGGTCAATCATCGCTGGCTACACATATCTCGACGGTGAGCAGGTAGACGAGAACGGACCCAAAGGACTTCGCCCTCGCGAGCTTCCAGAGAACAGCTTCTCTATCTGGAATGCCTACCAGGTGAACGAGCAGTTCGGCCTAGGTCTTGGTATGATTTACCAGGATGAGAGCTTCATCAACAACAGCAACAGCGCGACACTTCCAAGCTACGTCCGCTTCGATGCTGCTGCCTGGTATCAGCTGAACGACAACACGCGCCTGCAGGTGAACATCGAGAACCTCTTCGACAAGGACTACTATCCTACCTCCCACAGCACGCACCAGGCGACTGTTGGAGCACCGATCAATGCGGCTTTCTCGATCCGCAGCAGCTTCTAAGACTGCTTTTTCACTCCTTTACGGAGTTATCCTTGAGGAAAGACCTGCCGGGTTCGCCCGGTGGGTCTTTTTGCTTTTGGGGACCAGCGGGGCTTCTGCCTGTGGGAATGAATTCACACCTCCCCAGCTTACATGACTGACGGATGGGGAGTAGCAAATTTATTCCCGGGCGTCATCTAGCTGGTGCGACAGGTCCGTGCGCAAGACTTCCGCGTAGATGAATCTCCACCTCCTGCTGTAGCGCAGCGTGGCAGCAGGGCTTTCGCTTGAGGGACTGGAAAGCCCCCCTTCCCGGGGCCTGAGGTTGCGCACCGGGCTTTCGCCAACGGCGAGTGAATCCCCACCACCCCATCAAATCGCATTTTCCCTTTGCCAAAAGTGCTTAAGCATTCCAAAATGTCACGATTTCCTAGGGGTTAAGAGCATTGCTGTCTACGTGAACGATTTTTCTACAGAGCTGATTGGGCAGAACTATTTCCGCACGCGGGAAAAGCTGAGCCAGGCTATCGATGCCCTGAGCGAGTTGGGCGCTGGTTGCGGGATCAATCCGGCTCGGATCGCGCTCCTCCGCAACCTTTTAGCTAATCTAGAAGATCCATTCCTCTTCGTTGTCGTGGGCGAGGTCAACGCCGGTAAATCGACCCTGCTCAACGCTCTTTTCGGAGAAGACTTCTGCTCGACGGATGTCATCCCCACCACGGATCGCATCGCTTTTTTCAAACACGGTGCAGAAGCTCATGAATTCGATTTCTCGGAGGAGATCGTAGAGGTCTTCCGACCGAACGAGTTCCTCAGAGACTTCAACATCGTCGACACCCCCGGCACCAACTCGATCGCTGAGGGCCACCAGCAGATCACGGAGCAGTTCCTCCCGATGGCCGATCTCGTGCTTTTCGTCTTCTCTGTGACGAACCCCTGGGGAGCATCGGCCTGGGAGTTTCTCGACCGCATTCACAATCAGTGGAAGAAAAAGATCGTCTTCGTCCTGCAGCAGTGCGATCTGCGGACGGAAGAAGAGGTCTCCGCCATCCTGGAACACCTGCAGGCCACGGCAAAACACCGTTTCGGCACTTACATCCCCACCTTCGCTGTCTCAGCTAAGAAGGCTTATCTGGCGAAGGCGGAAAATCTGGGTCCCGAGTATCTGGAGCAGAGCAACATTCAGGCTCTGGAGCAGTATGTGGCCGGCGTCGTCGAGTCGTCTGAGCCGAGACTCGTCAAACTGATTCACGCCTGGCGCGCTTCCTGTTACGTGCTGAACGAGATTAAAGAGAAGCTGGGAGCTGCCTCTGAGATCATCCGGGCTGACAGCGAGCTGCTGACGGAGCTGGAGCCAGCCAGCCGCATCCAGCAGGAGCGGAGTCTCAAAAAATGTGAACCGCTCTTTGAAGTCTTCGACCAGAGTTTCGTGGCTGCTGCCAACATGGCGGAGCCACTCCTGAAGTCAGAACTCACCTTCCTCTCTGCTTTCTCCCCCCAGAAAAAGAGCGCCAAAGACATCGAGGACACCATCTTTGCCACCACGATGAAGGCGGTGCGTCGGAACATCGATGCCGGGGCCGACACGGTGCAGGGAGATGTCGAGCATCTCTGGAATCGGGTGGAGGAGGAGATGCAGAAGCATTTCAATCTGGAACTCTCCGTGGGAGAAGACGGCACCCCGGACTGGACACGCTCCCGACAGCATCTCTGCGAATCGATTGAGAATGCGACGGCGGAGAGTCTCAGTCGACTGCCGCTTAAGGAGCAGCTGTCTCAGGACCTCTCGAAACGCAGCCGTGCTCTCTGGAACTGGACTATTACGGGCGTCCTGCTAGTGCTTGCTGGCCTATCCTTATCAGCCGTTGGCCTGTCCCCATGGAATGTCGTCTGTTTTGCTGCTTCCGCCGTCTTTTTCGGGGTTGCAGCCGTTACCGCTAACTTGTCTGTCAAAAAGATCCAGAAGCGATTCCACGCCAGTATTCAGCAGCATCGTCAACAGCTCCTTGATTCCCAGCGTTTGACCTTTGCAGAGGGAACATCCGCCTTTTTTCAGGATTTCGTGTCCCTGTTCGATCCTCTGCGTGAGGTCTGTCAGGATCATAGGGCAAAGTATGAGCCCCAGCTGGAGGTCATCGAAAATGCAGAGGAGTCCCTCGGCCAGCTGGAGCGCATCCTCGCTCCCGTTGAGAAGGCGCTCGGTTCCCGTTCTACGGGTGACGGGAGCGCGTAGTGCAGGCAGGCAGGCAGGCAGTCAGTCAGCTCACAGGGCTTTCGGTCTGGGAGTAAATTCCCAGCTCCCATCGGTCACGTTGGGGAGTTGCGAATTCATTCGCGGACCGCATCTATTTCGGGCCCACCTGGCTCGGCAAATCAGCTCTCAGGGCTTTCGACTGGGAATGAATTCCCAGGTCCCATCGGTCGCGTTGGGGAGTAGCGAATTCATTCGCGGACCGCAATTATTTCGGGCCGCTGCCTCAAGCGAACAAGGCTTCGCCCCTCTTTTACTCACCGTCTTCAGCCCTCCACGTCATCAGCACTCTCCCCTCGCCTGCCGTGAGCCTGAGGAAGGTCTTGACCAGCTCAACGACCTCCTGACGCTCAACATCGCTCACGTCAGATGGGCTGACGATCTCTGAGACTTGGCAGCGCCCGTCAGCATCTACCTCCAGATAAGCAGAAATTTCAGCTATCCCACCGGGCAGTGGGAAACGGTCCAGTCTCGACCAGGGAGCGACTGCAGGCTCCTCCCCCTCCTTCACAAGGGATAGCCGCGAAACACGCTCGCTATCGCTGGTCTTCGCCGTCGGTTTACTCACTACCTGCGGGACTTCGAGCGCCGGTGGAATCAGTAAATCAGACAGGTCGAAAAACGACTGCTCCGGCTTGGCGACTTGTGAGATATAAGTGAGCTCCAGATCCGAAATCTCTGGAAGCAGCGCCGCTTCGTCACTGGGGCGCTGCATAAACGCGGCACGATCCCCATACCTCCGTAGAAGCGACCTGATTTCCGGGTTTTTCGGGTCAAGAAACATCACTTTCGGAGTCTGCACGACGACACGGCTGGGCTCCGGATAGACGACCTGAAACAGGTAGAAGCCGATCGCGTGTGCCATGATGGAGCACAGCAAAAAAGTCGAAAGCCCGAACCGCAGGGTGCGCTTGCGATGATGGCGCCAGTCAAAGACCGTGCCTTCGCCGATATCAGGCTCGGCCTTATCAGCAAGCCGAGGATAAGGATGCTTGCGTTTCATGCTCCTGTCACTCACCCTCCACGTCCTGCCAGAGACACCTGCAGCCCCGCTTCCAGACCAAGCTGCGTGGTCCTGGCGATGGATCGGTAGGAAACCGTTTCATCTGCCAGGATGACCAGTTGCCGCGAGTCTGGCCTCTCGTTGCGAATGGTCGCCAGATTCTCAGCAAGATCATCCATGGAGATGAGGTTATCGTTCAAATGCACCCTCGGGATCCCTGTCCCGGACAACACAAGCAGGTTGGCATCATCCTCGATGGCGATGTTTGTCTGCAACACCGGGAGAGACACTTCCACGCCAGTTTTTAGAACCAGATTCGAAGCGAGTAGGAAGAAGATCAGCAGCAGCATCACGACATCCAGCAATGGCGCGTTGTAGAGAAAACCGTGATGGTTTTTAAGTGTGCTTTCGAGTTTCATGCTGGATCTGTCGAGGCCTCACCCCTCACGCTCAGCTGCTCCCTTGCTCTTCCCATCACTGCTACCGGCCGTCTCGAACTCAGTCCTCATCGAGATGACGTCCCCCTGCTCTTTTCGCAGATCACAGATAGCTGTAACGATCTCAATCCCCGCCAGCTCCATGTCATGCATCAGCGACTTGGTGTAGCCTTTCAGGTAGGAAAAGAAAACGAAGGATGGAATGGCGACCATGAGACCGGCAGCAGAGGTGATGAGCGCTTCATAAACTCCCTGGGAGGTCTCTCCCACATTGACAAATCCCCCCTGAGCACTGATGCGCACGAAAGTATCAATCAGTCCGAGCACCGATCCCAGGAGACCGATAAGAGGTGCTATGTAGGCTAACGCGGAGAGAATGGGCAGGTTTTTCTCCAGCTTTGGCACCTCGAGCTGCCCCGTTTCCTGCACGATCTGACGGAGTTCCTCCCGATCTGCCGAGTAACGCCGGATCGCCGCATGGATCACCCGAGCCGCAGGCCCTGGTGTAGCAGCGCACTCAGCTAGAGCCTCTGAGTAGGCACGATTCCGGATCAGGTTGCGCAATCCGAACAGCAGATCAGGCACATCTATGCGGGAGCGATGGAGGTAAAACAGCCTCTCCATAAAAATAGCGATCGCAATCACCGAACACCCCAACAGCAACCACATAAGCGGGCCACCTTTTGTAATGAGATCCATGACGGAATACTTGCGTAGGGATGAATAGATTCAAGCGCTCGTTTCTCTGTGATGAGCGACGAGAGCGGACGCTGGATAACTCTTAGGAGACCGTTGAGTAAGTAGGTGAGTGATGGCGGAAATCCTGGTTTCGGCTGGCAAGGCGCGAGAAGTGATGGCAGCCATAGCTACCTAAGTGACGAGGAACGCGGCCAGACGGAACCAGGGTTGCCGCCCGAAGGGTGAGAGCAGTCACCACGCTCTCAGTTGTGCCGAAATCGTAAGTCATATCGTCTCTCTCACCATAGCTTGCATAGTTTCTCAACGGTCTCCTAAAAGAAAACCGGCCCCTGCGGAGCGTTCTGTTTCTCCGGCACCGCTTCCGCAGCATCCTTCTGCGGGTTGCCTTTCTCTACCGTTTCCTTCGCGGGTGGCGAGGCTTTTACCACTTTGCGAGTAGGCGTCACGGTGACACGGCGGCGTTTCTTAGCGGGCTTGGCCGAGATGACGACCTTCTTTTTGACTTGTGGCTTCTCCGGTTCGGGTGCGGGCGTGAAGTTGAGGGTCGGTTCCTCTTTTTGATCCTCAACTGGCTCTGAGACGACAGCTTCTGTGCCTTCGTCAATGTCATCATCCAGCAGATCATCATCGTCGTCGTCATCTTCGTCGTCGATCTCAAAGATCGAGTCCATGACCGGCGCTGCCGTTTCGGACGAGACTACCGTTTCGGAGACAGATTCACTCTGTGTTTCAGAGACGATGATATCGGTCTCAGAGCGCAACTGCTCAGCCCTCTCCTCAGCCCCATCAAACACCACCTCCGGCTCATCGAAATTAATGGTTTCGATGATCTCTTTTCCTGAGGAGGTTGACTCAACTCGCTCTTCCAACTCGCGGTCGATGGACTGCTCGTCAAATGGCTGCTCATCTATTGGCTCATGCGCTTCGGTTTCGTCATCGAATTCCCCGGCGGCGCTCTCTTCGGAATGAGAAGTCGCGTCAGGATCGATGTGCTCAGCGACATCAACAGCTGGCTCTTCTGCGACAGTCTCAGATGCAGCTTCAGGATCAGCGCCATTAGCATCATTCTGATCATGGGGTTGCAGCTCAGCAGAGGGCTCCTCTGCACGTTCCGCCTCATCATTCTCCACCACCGGTTCCGACTGATTCGTTACCACGCCTTGGTCCTTCACCTCATGGTTAGTTACCGCTGCCTCATCAGACTCGACAGGCTGCTCCACCGCCCCCGCTGGGCGAGTCCCCGGCGCGCGGGTAGGGATCGGATTCAGTGTGTCGGCAGCATTGGCCAAACCAGCAACTGCAGAGGACGGCCGCGTTTTCACCACCGCGCCGGTATCTTCAGCGAAAAGATCATCGACGACCACTGCCTCTGCCTGAAAGCCGGCATCCTCCGAAAAGAGCACATGGACAAGTTCCTGATTCACCTGCAAGGCTCGCTCCCGCACGAGACCAGCGGGCACGTTATTTTTTGAAATCGCTACTAAGAGAAACTTCTTGCGCAGCTCGCGGATGTATAAAAACCGCGAGTCTCCGTGGTGAATACTCTCAAACTCGCCTGAATCATCCACTTCCGCCACCAGCGCACGCACGGCGGCCTCCACGCTGGCGACCAGGGCAGAAATCACATCCGGCATAAAGCCCTGGTGCACGGAGATCCCCGCCACGAAAGCTCCGTCAGGATCGACGATGAGGGCGGTATCCAGGCCTAGATCAGCAGCAAAGGCTTTCAGCTTATCCTCAAGCTGTTCTGCAGTCTCGGCGCTTACAATCTCCGACACATGTAGCGAACCCGCCTGTTCTGTATCCTTGGTTTCCTCGCTCATGAAAGTTTCAGTTGGTTGAGCTGCTGTGCCACCAGCTCCAGCTTCTTCTTAACGTCCTGGGTTAGGTCCCTCTCCTGGTGATCCACAGCGATCAGCACCTTTCCTGCTGCCAGGAGCGTCCGAAAGCCGCTTCTCCCTCTCAACAAGGTTATCCCTTTACTCAGCTCGCAACCAGCAAATTGGTATAGCTGAGAGGCCGAAGATATGAGCTTTGAAGCCGGAATGTCAAGGCGTTTGACCAGATGACTTGTGCTGGTAGTAGCGATAAGTTCTTTCTCACCAGCTGCAATGCGAGCGCGATCGATGCCCGGGAGATCGGCGAGGCGGCAAACGATCTGCTCGATATTGATGGTTTCAGACAAACCGAGGTGAGCTCTCAGTTCGAGCTGCTGCTCTATATCACAGCCCCCTGATCGCCCGACCTGACGTCGCGCAGCCGCTTCCAGACGTCGGGCTTTTCTAGTGGGGAAATTCGGTGAGGCAACTTCCCCCGAAACAGGTGAGACGGCGTTCGGCTTTTCCGCGATGCTCTCCACCTTCATCACATCATGTTCTGATGTAATCGGGACCTCGATAGCCGCTGCCGGCACCGCTTCCACTTCACGCATCTGTTTCTGATCTAAGGCCGATTCAACCGTGTCAGTCGGCAGCGAGTGATGGTTCCCTGACGAGGCACCTGTAGAAGTAGCATTCCCTGAAGGTATCTCGGTCGCCGGGATATTCTTTTCGGGGCACTCTTCGATCGATTGCTCAAGATCCTGTTCCCGCAACTCGCTCACGACGCTTTCGGCAAGTCCACGATCGTTACCAGCTGCCGTTTCAGCAACTGCTCCGGGAAGACGCGAGAACAGGCTGTCTTCCGCCATAAAATTTTGTGAGAAGAAACTCCCCGGAGACACCTGCAGGCGATCAATCAATCCGCCTTCGTCCTGGGTGAAAGCTTCGTGAATCCGGTCAACTCGACGAGGTGCACCCCCGTTCGCTGAGCGACCCACAACTGAATTTCCCGCCCCTTCGGCAGCAGCAACTTCATCACTCCAGTCCTCCTCAGCGACCGAATCCTGCCCCAAAAGATCTCGAAAGGTAAAAGACATCACAAATTTTATGAAATTTTAAATTTAAAAAATAATAAAGATTTAGTTTGGTTAATCAAGGGGTTTTTCAATCGAGCATCATGACAGCCTTGAATAAATGCCGCGCCTCGGTTTAGCGTCCGCGTCATGCGAGCGATGGAGCCATTGTATCTCTCGGGCCTTACGGCGGCAGGTAAGACTGCAGTGGGTCTGCGGCTGGCGGATGCCCTACCGGTAGAGGTAGAGTTCATCAATGCTGACGCCTATCAGCACTACTGCGGCATGGAGATCATCTCTGCCGCTCCCAGCGCCGATGAAAAGGCCCGCTATCCGCATCACCGATTTTCAGTCACCCAGCCCACCGCTAGCTGCGATGCCAATCACTTCGCTGAGCAGACTCACCTCGCCATCTCAGCCGTGCAGGCGAGAGGTGCCCTCCCCATCGTGATCGGTGGTAGCGGCCTCTACGTGAAAGCGATCACCCACGGCATCGGAGACGTCCCGCCTAGTGATCCAGCGCTGCGTGCTCAACTGGCTCAGCGCGATCTGGAGAGTCTCGTGGCAGAATTAAGACAGCTTGATCCACGGGGGGCAGAGCAAACAGACCTCAAGAATAGGCGCTACGTCAGCCGGAAGCTGGAAATCTGCCTGCTCACAGGTCAATCGGCGTCGGCGCTAAGCGGGGGCTGGAAAAACGACGATCCAGACATCCTCGGCTTTGTCCTCTTACGAGAGAGGGAAGAGCTTGTGCCACGGATTGATCAGCGAGTGCTCGAGATGTTCGCCATGGGTGCGGTCGAGGAAGTAACCAAACTCCCGGAACAACTCTCTGAGACCGCTGCGAAAGCCATCGGCCTGCGCGAGATCCGAGCTCATCTGGCCGGTGAGCTGACGCGAGCCGAGTGCATCGAGCGCATCCAGATCGCCACGCGCCAGTATGCCAAACGCCAGCGCACCTGGTTCCGCCGCGAGACCTGCTTCACCCCGATCAATCTTACTCTGCTCAAAAGCGAGGACGAGGCTGTATCACAGATCGTGAAAACCTGGCATGCGCGGTGCGGCGCATGACCATTTGAGAATCGGGATCACAAATTTGGATTATCCAGGTCCCAGATCTCGGGCGAGCTCTGGGCTTCTCCCTGCTGGGCAGCGGTCATGGCCTGGACAATTCGCTTGGACAGGTGCAGACAGGGGCCATCATTGGGGTTATCGAGCATCAGCTGGCCAATAACAGCCAGGGCTTCGGGGTAGCGCCCTGCCTCGAAGTGCTTGAGAGCTGTCTCATAGCCAGTGCGCAGCTGGAAGCAGTTTGACTCAGGTTCCGAGCTCATCAGCTGAAACAATTCCTGCACCGCCTCTATATTGCGCAGGCGCACCTTCGACAACCTACGGACAGATGGATTGCCGGGCAATTTATCACGAGTCGCCTGTGACATGATGATCATGCAGTGGAGCTTTTTCGTAGCCTCCTGAATGCGAGAACCGAGATTCACGGTTGTCCCGAGGGCACCATATTTGAACTTCCGATGAGTTCCCACATTCCCTACAAGAGCCATCCCCGTGTTGATTCCGATGCCCACTTCTGTGCTCGCTCCGATTTTGTCATGCCAGCGTTGATTGATCTGAGGCAATGCCATGAGGATGGCGACGGAGGCCTGCAGGGCACGCTCAGCATGGTCTGGCTGCTCCTTCGGTGCTCCCCAGAGAGCTAATACCTCGTCTCCCGTGTAGTCGACCAATACCCCGCCGCAATCGACGATACAATCAGAGAGCGTGCCCAGGACATCGCTCAACCAATCGATCGTGTCCGCTGGACCTAAACGCTCAGAGATCGTTGAGAATCTGCGTATATCACAGAACAAAACGGTGACCTCGGCCTCGCGCGGCTCCATATTTATGAGGTCCGGTGTGCGCGCCATCTCGCGGGCCAACTGTGGCGAGAAATGCTGCTGAAACGCCTTTTCACGAAGCCTCTTTTTCTCGAGGCAGGAGTTGAGCCTGGCCAGGAGCAGTGCGGGACGAATCGGGCGAGAGAGAAAGTCCTCTGCGCCGCCTCTGATCGCCCGCACGGCATCTTCATCGCCAGAGCGACCGGTGACAACAATGATCGGCATGTGGTGCCAGCCCCCTTTCCCCTCCAGTTGAGCCAGCACCTCAAACCCATCCAGACCGGGCATCTCGATATCGAGCAGCATGGCATCGTAGTCCTCATGCTCCAGTTTCTCCAGGGCGTCCCGCCCGTCAGGTGCGAAGGTCAGGTCAAAAGCAGGGCCTTCGAGCAAACGAGCTAACAACTCGCGGTTCTCCGGCTCGTCATCGACGACCAGAATGCGGCTCGGTAAGGCAGCTCCCCCTACCGGTCCAGCAGGAATGACCGCGCTGTCAGGTGTGCCAGCTTCCGTGCCATGAATCTCTGACCGCAAGCTCTCGAATGTTTCCAGGCAGACCCGAACGTGACTCGCATAGGGCCCAGCCTGGAATCCGTCCAGTGCAGCGACATCGACTGCGCCGAGGATACGATTCACGCAATTCCCTAAAGCATGCAGATCCCTGGCAGATAAAGGAGCGTCGTTAGCCAGCAGATCGAGTGATTTCTCCGTCTCCCTGAGCAGGCTGTCGCGCAAATCTACGTGGTCGATACTGTGGAGCGCGGCCTCCCGAAGCTTTTCGAGCGCTTTGATCAATAAAGGTAAGGAGGAAAGCTCTGAGACCGGTGCCATTCGCTGATCAAGCTAGCGTGCGCTGGAGGCTGTGCAATGAAAGAACAGTGTCCTATTTGCGGTGATAAAAAAAGGCCCCCGCGCGCTGCGCAGGGGCCATCATGAGACAAATCTTTGGCGGACCGCTCGGGTTAGTAGGTCCGCGTGAAGTTGCGTCGAGAGCCGTCAGAGTAGAGCGACTGGAAGGTCACAACTGTCACGTAGCGGTGATACGGAGTGCCGCATCGAGCACGGAATACCTGACGTCTCTGGCATCGCCCGATCTCATAGGTCCGCACGACTCTTGGTGCCCGGTGATAGCTGCGACCGGAATTGCAGTGTCCGCCGGAGTTATGCCAGCCATGGTTCCCGTAACCGTAACGGTTGGAAAACCCGGAGTGGCCAAAATGGCTCGGGCCTCCGCCAATGGAGAAGTGAAACCGCGGCCCTGCTTCCGCCGACTGATTGGCCCCGATGAGGCCGAACGTAGCGACTGCCGCGATTGCTGTGAGGGTTGACTTGATTTTCATGAGGACTCCTTTGTTGAGGTGATCGGATTGGCGAGTGAAGGGTCATACCCGCCGGTTACTCAATAAGACGCACCGCCTCCGAACCGTATGCAGAAAAAAGCGTAAGTAGGCAGCGCAGCAGATGCCTTCTCGGAACAGCGGTTTTCTTACCGCTGCTTCTCAAGCCCAGTGCGCCAGCACAGCTACGGAGTAAGCCTCCGCCTCCCAGTGGCAGTGATTGCCATCGCGAATAAAGGCACTGAAGCTCGGCCGCACCATCTGAATCAAGGCTAAAGATCACCAAACCGCACTTCGCGCTCCGTCATAGCCTCTCCATCGAAACAGAACCAGGCGCGAAAAGACTCGCCGGAAAGCATCTGTGGAAGCCAGTATTGATCATCCTCCCACATCCGATCGTAGGGCACTTCGTCGTAGGCAAACCACTCCGGCTTGGCCTCACGGGTTTCTGTAGGAGTGCCCGTGAAATGCTGGCCTGTAAAAACAGTGCAGAACAGTTTCAATCCATCCGCGAAGTGGAAATGCAGTTCCCCACGACGCTCCAGATCAGTAGGAGTGATGTGCAGCTCCTCCTGAGATTCACGCACGGCAGCCTGGAGCGGTGTCTCCCCTGCCTCCAGTTTTCCCCCGGGGCCGTTCAGTTTCCCTTTCCCGAGACCGGTTTTTTTGTGAATGAGCAGCACCTCCCGGTCATCCCGCGTGAGGAAAACGAGATTCGCCACCATGTTGGGCTCCCAGGAACCATCAAACGCTGAGATCTCGCTGTCGGAATAAGCCATCGCTGCCGAGCCTAGCACTAAAGTTTCGCCGTGCCAGAACAGATTTCACAGCTCACGCCGGCGACGACGAATCCAGTCACGCACCCCTTCTTCGGCCCGATCCAGTTCCTCCTTGAGCCAGGTAGATGAAAAGGCCTGCGCCCCTGCAGCCACCACCATGTTCTGCTCGGCCTGATCATCGGTGGCTACCAGAAGATCATATTGATCCGCATATTTGATCGCCAGACGCTCTATCCAGTCATCCGCCGTCCGATGGCTACTGGTGTAAAAGATTTGGATGCTGTCAGCTTCACGGTAGCTCGTCGTCCCTGCTCCCTGACCATCAAAAACGACGACCACCCGCACTCCCGTCTGATCCTGGTAGGCCTCCAGCAACTGGATCAACTTCTCACGAGCCTGCGCCTTCTCCCGCCTTTGGATCAATGCCAGCTCTGGCCAGGCGAAGATGATATTGTTACCATCAACAAGAAGAACACGAGATCTTTCCATGATAGAGTCGGATGAGGTATCGAGGAGAACGGACGATCTAAAAAATGGCGGTAGGTCGCTGGCAGGGCCAATACACTGACCCGGCTCTCGCTGGATGACTGCGCTCTCTTTACGGGGTAAAAAGCCGCGTTGAAGCCACTTGAAGAGGCCGCGCATCTCGTTTCCGGTCAACTATGAAGTTGAAACAGATTATCCTCGTCCTGACCGCCTTTTGTTCGAGCCTCTGCTTTGGCGAGGAAGGAAGCGGTTTGAGACTCCCCTCTATCTTTGGTGATCATATGGTCCTCCAGCGGGATGCCCCGCTACCGGTCTGGGGCTGGGCAAAACCAGGCGACAAAGTCGTCATCAAATTTGCGGGACAGAGCGCCGGTGCCACCGCCGACACTGCAGGAAAATGGCAGCTCAAGCTCCAGCCAGTATCGCTCCAGCAGACTTCCCTGACGATGTCAGTGAGCACTTCCAGCGGTGAAACGATGAATCTATCGAATGTCGTTATGGGAGACGTCTGGCTATGCTCGGGACAGTCAAACATGGGCTGGACCATCAGGCAGACCTATGACGCGGACCTTGTCACTATGAGCGCCAATAATCCGAACGTGCGACTCATTACCGTCCCCAATGTCGGGACCCAGGAGCTGCAGGAGGACTTCGAGGGACAGTGGGCCATGGTAACCCCGGAGACCGTTCCTTATTTCTCCGCCGTCGCCTATCACTTCGGTAAGCAGATCAATGAGATCACGGGGGTCCCGATCGGCCTGATCAACAACGCGTGGGGAGGCTCATCAGCAGATGCCTGGATTCGTCGAGATGTCTTCGAGAATGATCCGGTCTTTACCGATGAGATGACCAAATGGCGTGGGATCGAAAAGAACTTCAAGCTTGAGGAGCACATGGAGAAGTGGAAAAAAGACGTCGCAAAGGCCCGCAAAGAAGGCAAACCCATCCCTCGCCGCCCCATCGACCTCATCAATGGCCAGCATCGTCCCGGCAATCTCTATGCCGGCAAGCTCTACCCGCTCATGCCCTTCCGAATAAAAGGAGCCATCTGGTATCAGGGCGAGTCGAACTCCGGCAGGGCGCATCAGTATCGCCACCTCTTTCCAAAAATGATCACCCACTGGCGGAAAGAATGGGGGCAGGGTGATTTCCCCTTCTACTGGGCGCAGCTCGCAGACTACAGAGAGGAACAGACTGAGCCTGACAACAGCACATGGGCAGAACTGC
>JAHDFZ010000068.1 GCA_020627905.1 Verrucomicrobiota bacterium | reverse complement strand
AGCCGCGACTCTCGACGTTCAATACGAGGTTCTGCCCCATTACGGCGAGGCCAATCAATCCAAAATCGCTTTTGCTCATTACGTATAAAGTTTGTGTTGTATATGTCTGTGTCCGTCTAGGTTAGCCGGATTTAATCAATGGCAAGCTCTCATTTTCAATGGTCTGTATCGAAGGCATTCATACCTGAGGTAGAGGCAGCTTTTTCACCCAGCACAAAGCATGGTGCAGACATCCGCTTTCACGGGGTGGTCAGGGACGAGGAGGACGGCAAGCCCTTGCAGGGTATAGACTACAGCTACTACCCAGCCATGGTCGAAAATTGTTTTGAGGCCCTTGGGGAGAAACTGGCGGCCGAGCATCCCGACCATTTTGCGCAGATCCACCACCGAATCGGCTATGTCCCGGCGGGGGAGGCTTCCATCATCATCCGCGTCCAGACGAAGCACAGCCGTGCTGGTTTTGAAATCTCGCAGGCCTATCTGGCGGAAATCAAAAAGAGCGTCCCGATCTGGAAGGAGCCGATCTTCGCCTGAGCGGATGTGCCCTTTGCTAACGCTTGCTTGAAACTGGTCTTTTCTGTGCTAGAAACCGCCCTTCCTCAGCGCAATCTGCCGAGAGGAAGAGACTTTCTGTGACGAAAACTTTACTCATGATTGGATACGACGACAACCGCCCTGATAATCGCCGCCGCTCGGCTCCGCCTCTTCATTCAGAGAAGATCAAGACGGATCGCAAAACCTTTTTCCTCGATCTGAAGGAGAACGACCGCGGGCAGTTCATCAAATTCACGGAGGACGTGCGTGGCCGTCGCGACACGGTGATGATCCCCATCGAAAACCTCGACGAGGTGCTGGAAGCGCTGCAGAATATCCGCAAGGCTTCTGATTTGTAGGCCGCCATCGCCGCTCTTTTGCACAAGCGCTCTCTCCTCGGTGAATGACATCTGGGGGCGGAGCGTTTTTAGTATCCTCTATTCTGAATCATGAGCACCGCATTGCGCAGCATGACCGGCTTTGGCCGCCATGCCTGGTCACAGGGGGATTTTTCCCTGCTCGTAGAGTTCTCGGGCGTGAACCGCAAGCAGCTTGATCTGGCGATTTTCCTTCCCTCGGATCTTCTGGAGTTGGAGCCGGAGATCAGGAAGAGTTTGTCAGTTCATTTTGAGCGCGGCCGAGTGCAGGCGCGGTTGACCATCGAATCAGCTGTGGGCGCTTCGGCATCTGAGTTGGTTTTTGATGCCGGGCGAGCGGCTGCTTATCTTGAGCATCTGAGGGACTTCGCGGAAAACGTCGGGATCAAGCTCGCAGAGGTGTCCATGAATGACTTCATCGCAGCACCGGGGGTGTTTGTGGAAACGGAAAGGCGGCGTGATGTCGATGACTTGCGCGAGAGCGTATTGGAGGGGTTTCGTATGGCAGCGGCCGACTTCATCCGCATGCAGGAGGTCGAGGGACAGGCACTAGCCGCTGACTTGCAGGCGCGGCTCGACTCTCTGGCAGAATTGGTCCGGGCCATGAGTGAGCGTGCGCCCATCGTCGTGGAAAACTATGCCAGTCAGCTGAAAAGGCGGCTGGAGGAAATAGCCGCCGAGGTGCCTCAGGGGACCGGCGAGGATGAGGCGCTGCTGCGTCGCGAGATGCTGGTGTTCGCCGACCGCTCTGACATCAGCGAAGAGCTGACTCGTCTCCATTCTCATTTGGGTCAATTTCGCGCCCTGCTGGACAAAGGAGGGGCGCCCGGGCGGAAGCTCGATTTTCTATGTCAGGAACTTTCCCGTGAATGCAACACGGTAGCCAGCAAGGCCAATGATGCGGAGCTGGCCCAGCTGGTTGTGAATGCGAAGGTAGAGGTCGAGAAAATCCGCGAGCAGGCTCAGAATATTCAGTGAGTTGCGCAGTGGCTGAATGCAGGCAGTTAACGCTGCCGCGACTGAAGCCCTGTGCGCAGAAGATGTCTCACCCTACCCTCGCTGCCATTCGTCTTCGCCTCTATTGACTCAACAGAGTTCCCCGCTACGATTTGCCCATGCTTCTGGTCATCGATAACTACGACTCCTTCACCTACAACCTCGTCCAGTATTTCGGCGAGCTGGGGGCGGAGATGGAGATCCATCGGAACGACCAGATCACCATAGATGAAATCCGGCAGAAATCGCCCTCCCACATCTGCGTGTCGCCGGGGCCGTGCTCGCCTACGGAGGCAGGCATCAGCTGCGATGTCATTCGGGAATTTGCCGGACAGGTGCCGATCTTCGGCGTCTGCCTGGGCCACCAGTGCATGGGAGAGGTTTTCGGGGGCGAGGTGGTCCGAGCCGATCGGCTGATGCATGGTAAGACATCCCCCATTCTCCACAATGGCGAGGGGATTTTTGCTGACCTGCCATCTCCCTTTGAGGCCACTCGCTACCACTCCCTGATCGTTCGGCGCGAGAGCTTACCCGATAGTCTCGAGATCACCGCTGAGACAGAAGAAGGGGAAATCATGGGGCTGCGCCATCGCGAACTGGCCGTGCACGGTGTGCAGTTTCATCCCGAGTCTATCCTGACTCAGGAGGGCAAGACGATGCTGGCGAACTTTCTCGCCATGCAGGCGTAAGTATCGAATTCGGTGCCTTCAGAAAGCTTCTTTTTGGCTTGCCGATAGAGGGAGGAGTTTAGATAGTTTCGGGAGATTTTACCGAAACACTGATTTTCCTTTCATGTCTGAAACTATCCCACCGCTCGGCCACGTCGATGAATACCTGAAACTGGCTCAGCAATACCAGGTCTCTGATGTTCACCTCGCTCCCCATACCCAGCCGAAATGGCGGCGTTTCGGCAATCTGATGCCGATCTGGGAGAATGCGGAGATGCTCTCCCCCGAAGCGACGGAGGCTCTTGCCAAAGGCTTTCTGCCCAATGATAAAGATCGGATGCTGGAGGAGCGCGGCGATGTCGATTTCGCCTATTCTCCTGATTTCGGTCGCTTCCGGGCTTCCGTCGTAAAAACACGACTGGGCCTGGAGATTGTTTTTCGTGTCATCGATACCGAACTTCGCGATATGGAGGCTCTTGGCCTGCCGGACGCCGTCAAGCCTCTGCTGGAATACCACAACGGACTTGTGCTGATCACAGGGGCCGTTGGCTCAGGTAAGTCGACCACGCTGGCAGCCATGGTGGACTACATCAATCGCCACCGCAGTGACCACATCATCACCCTGGAGGAGCCGATCGAATACAAGATCGATTCGCGCGCCTGTCACGTGAACCAGCGTGAGGTGCACACCCACACCGAGAGCTTCTCCAATGCCATCCGCGCTGCGCTGCGTGAAGATCCGGATATCATCATGGTGGGGGAGATGCGCGATCTTGAGACGATCTCGCTGGCGATCACGGCAGCTGAGACAGGTCACCTGGTCCTTGCCACCCTCCATACGAACACCGCGGCCCGCACGCTCGACCGTATCCTCGACGTCTTCCCCACTGACCAGAGGGAGCAGATCCGCATCATGGTGGGTGAGTCTCTGCGCGGGATCGTTTCTCAACAACTCGTCCCGAAAGTCGATGGCACAGGCCGCGAATTGGCGGTTGAACTCCTGGTGAATACGCCGGCCGTCGCATCTCTCATTCGCGAGGGCAAGACCTTCATGCTGCCCGGCGTCATGCAGACAGGAAAAAATGTAGGCATGGTCCTCATGGACGACTCGCTTATCAAACTGGCGCGCGAAGGTAAGATCGACCCGCAGGAAGCGATCAGCCGCGCCGTCGATCCCGCCAGCGTCCGCGCCGCCCTTGGCTGACCCCTCCCTCTCTCTACCTTTCACTTTTTACCCTAACGACATTTCATGGCTGCTATTGACGCATACTTCCAGCACCTCGTTTCCTCCGGCGGATCCGATCTTCATCTCAGCGAGGGGAGCCCTCCTAAGATGAGACTGAACGGTGGGATCGAAGCCATCTCCGAGGGCATCCTCGACCACGCCACCATGGACAGCATGTTGCGTGAAATCGCCGATGAACGAGCTTACGAGCGCTACCTGGAGAAAGGTGATCTGGACTTCGCCTACGAGATGGACGCGCAGTCGCGTTTCCGTTGTAACTATTTTAAGCAGGCCAATGGTCTGGGGGCAGTCTTCCGAATCATTCCGACGAAGATCAAAACCCTTGATGAACTGAACATTCCGAAAACAGTCGAAAGCTTCGGAGATTTGCGCAGCGGCATGGTCCTCGTCACCGGGCCGACCGGTTCGGGTAAGTCCACCACGCTGGCGGCTCTCATCGACTACATCAACCGCACCTACTCCCGCCACATTGTCACTATTGAGGAGCCGATCGAGTTTGTGCACCAGAATAAAAAATCCACAATCTCCCAGCGTGAGGTGCCCATTCATTGCCCCACCTTCGCCGATGGCCTGCGCGCGACTCTCCGTGAGGATGCCGATATCGTCCTCGTGGGGGAGATGCGTGACCTGGAGACGATTTCACTCGCCCTGACAGCTGCCGAGACGGGAATGCTCGTTTTCGGAACGCTCCACACGAACAATGCGCGGAAGACCGTTGACCGATTGGTCGATGTATTCCCCTCCGATCAGCAGTCGCAGGTGCGCACCATGCTCGCGGGTTCGCTTCGTGGCGTCGTCGCGCAGCTCCTGCTCAAGCGGGACGACCAGCCGGGTCGCGTGGCGGTGAACGAGATCCTCGTATCAACACCAGCGGTGGCTTCCGTCATTCGTGAGGGTGCCACCCAGAAGATGGTCGACATCATCACTGGTGGCTCCGAGCACGGCATGCAGTTCATGGATGACGCCATCTGGGCGAAGCTCATCGAGGGGCAGATCTCACCCGTCGAGGCCTACATGAAGGCGATCGATAAAGGACGTTTCAAAGCGATGCTCCCCGCTGAAATGGCGGAGCTGGGGAACTCCGCTGGCGGTGGTGGCGAGGAGTGACCTTCGCTACTCTTTCCCCCAGGTCGTCAACAGGACGGTGGCATCAGTAGCAGCTGTCGGGCATTCGCTCGACTCCGCACCGTGCGGTTGGATGAAAAAGTCGCCTTTCCCGAAGGCAGCTCCCTCCATTGCCAATTCGCCGCTCACCACCGTCATAATGGCGAAGCGTCCGCCTGTGACGGTGCTGATCGATTCGCCAGCTGGCAGCTGATGGCGCTCCAGTCGGAAATGCGGGCATTCGCAGAGGAGGGCGTCCTCAGTCTCCGCACCCCCGTCCATGGTCGGCTCGAAGTCATCAAAGTCGATGCAGGCGAGTGACTGCTCGATGTGCAGCTCGCGTGGTTGCCCGTCCAGTCCCATGCGATTCCAATCGAAGACACGGTAAGTCGTATCCGAGCTCTGCTGGATCTCATAGATCAGCAGGCCGGCACCGATGGCATGCAGCCGACCACTGGGGATGAAAATGTAGTCGCCGCTGGAAACAGGAATGCGATGCACGAAATCCTCGACCGTTCCGTCCTCCAGAGCCTGGGCGAATTGCTCCTTTGTCGTCCCGGAGCGGAATCCCACATACAGCTCCGCGCCCGGCTCGGCCTCGGCGATGAACCAGACCTCCGTTTTCGGCTCGCCGCCTAGCTCGGGAGCGATCTCTGCCGGGGGATGGACCTGGATGGAAAGCCTATCCTGCGCATCGAGGATCTTGCAGAGCAGCGGAAATTCCTCAGCATCCGGAGCGTCTGGCCCAAAAATCTGTGGGCGCTGAGTATCGTCTTTCCACAGCCCGCGCAGGCTATTGCCTGGGAAATGGCTGCCTTGAATGACCGTATCGACATCCTCCCGGGCTGATAGCTCCCACGATTCACCATAAGGCTGAGCATCAGGGAGATCCCTCCCGAAGCTGTTAGCGAGCGTGCGTCCGCCCCAGACTCGAGTTTGGTAGACCGGGCGGAAGCGAATAGGGGAGCGGGAGATTTCAGACATGATTCGTTAACACTCTGTGAGCAGAAGGTCTGCCATCCCTTCTGGTATGACAGATCTAACTGCTATGAAATACTGTTTGGAAAATAGCAAAGCATCGCTAAAATCAAGAAAAGTCATGGATCCCGAGATCAAAAAACGTTTTGACGATTACGTGCGCAAGCGAGGCTTGCGACGGACGGGGCAGCGTGATGTCATCCTCAAAGCCGCTTTCGCGACGGATGAGCACTTCACAGCGGAAGAACTCTGGACGAAGGCAAAAAAGATCGATCCGAAAACTTCGCGCGCGACCCTTTACCGCACCATTGGACTTCTCGTCGAGAGCGGGCTGCTCCGTGAGACGGATCTCGGGCGAGACGAGCGGGTCTATGATCCGAACTTCGTCGATTCTCCCGACCACAACCACCTCATCTGTGTCGATTGCGGAAAGGTTGTTGAGTTCGAGGATGCCAATACCGCTACGCTCATCGACTGCATCACGCGGCGGCTGGGCTTCCGCCCCTCAGCCAAATCGATGCGGATCGAGGCCTGTTGCGATGTCCTGCGCCAGAAAGGTTTCTGCCCGGATCTCGTCCAGCGTCGCCTGGAAAAAGGGAAAGTGTGAAACTTTTCTGAATCAGGTTGGTTCTCTCCACCTGATGAGACGAATCGCTTTTTCCCTTTTTCTTTTCGGGACGATGGCTGCCAACGGCGCCTACTCCCAGCACGTCCGACCGACGGATATCGGCGCGTCACCTCAGCCAGTTGGTGAGGCAGGAGTTGCCTGGTATACCACATGGGAGACCGCTCTTGCCGAAGCTGAGAGATCGAATCGGCCGATCTTCTTCATGTCGGCGGCGGCGACCTGTAGCGGCATCTCTGGTGTGTTCTGACCAGGCTACACGCGCACGCAGAACAGTTTGTTCTCGTCTCCAGATTTTCTCGAAGCTATCCAGGATTTTGTGGCCGTCCGTCTCGAAACCTTTGAGAGCAAAGAGCACGAAAAACTCATCCGCGAGCTGATGGATGGTCGTTTCGCCAACACCGCTTTCTGCATCCTCGCCCCGGATGGCAAGGAGCGCCTTACGCGCACTGGACGCAGCCCTAGCCAAATCCTCGGGCGCGATCCGGAAACTCGTGGTCGCGGCAATAGCTCGGACGAAAAAATCATCGCACACATGCAGGGGATTGCCGAAGACTATCGACCAGAGGATGCCGATGGGGCACCCGTCCTGCAGGATTTCCATTCTTTTCGCCAGGCGCTGAATGTCGCCGCCGGTGATCAGCGTCTTCTACTTTATGTTGTGACTGAGCCGCAGCACGCAGGCGCTTTACAAGATCGGATCGGCGGGATCTTCAACTACGACAATCTTGCCGGTGTCTTCCACGTGGATCAGTCACAGGGCAAGAGCGATACAGTGTGGGAGAATGATATAAGCGGGTCGACGGGTAGCCCCGGCTACTATCTCGTCGAGGCCGATGAGTTTGGTCAGGAGGGGAAAGTAGTAGCTGCATTCCCGCTGAGCACCGAGCCCGATGCACTTCAACAGGGCCTCACTGAGGCGAATGCCGCTTACGCTGCGAGAGTGGACCGGAAAGTCTACTCCGAGCATGTCGAAGAAGGGCGGAAGAAAGACGTCTTCTTCGAGAATGAAGTCCCCTACGGCGAAGACCGCGATGGCGATGGAAAAATCGACCAGCGTAGGGGGCGAGGGTGAGATGTTGGTGACCGCCGCTACCTCACTCTATCGTATTCAGGATTGACGCACTTATCTCCCCAGCGTTTAAGCACAGCTCGCAATCCTTTCTCAGATTCAGGATCCTGCCCTTTATCGCCAGTCTCCGTGATCCATTTTGCCAATATCCTCCGATGTTGCGTCAAAATCTCATGGTATCTCGGCTCCTCGGCTAGGTTCCGAATCTCGTGAGGGTCATTATCCAAATCATACAGCTCCTCTGCCGGCCTATCGCTTCCGTAAAAGGCTAGCTGTTCGGGCGACATCTTCCCTGCGTCTCTATATTCTTTAACCAGGATGGTTTTTTCGTGGGGGTCGCGATATTGGGGCTGCATGTAAGGGCGATCCGTGAGGTAATTTCGCAGATATTTGAAACGCGGCGTTACGACAGCGCGGATCTTGTCGATCGTGTAATCCGCGCGATCTCGTGCGGCAATTACATATTCACGCATTTCATAGTCTTCTGCGAAGACGTCTCGACCTTCCATCGCTTCAGGAACATCCAAACCCGCGGCCGCTAGGGTAGATGCAGTTACATCTATTCCGCTTACCAGATCCTGACGGACATTTCCGGCCGGGATATTGGGGCCCCTGACGATCAGCGGCATGCGGATCCCGCCCTCGTAGAGGAACTGCTTGTGACGATGCATCCCGAATCCATGATCACTCATTAGGAAAATAACGGTGTTCTCGTAAAGATTCTGCTCTTTGAGATGCCTGACTATTTCGCCCACTTGTCGATCGACTGTGAGTAGACAGTCATAGTGATTCGCTATCTCATCCCTCACGACAGGTATGTCGGGGTAGTAGGGAGGGACTGGAACGGTGTCTCGTGAAACGGTCTCTGTCACGAGGTGTTTGCTCCATCTGATCATACGCAGCTTGCCGCCTCCAAGCTGCAGCTGGCCAAAGAAGGGTTGATCCTTACTTTTCTGCGCAAGCGACTCTCCGGACAGAAAGCGGTCAGGCGCCCATGCCCTATCGAAATAAAGATCATCATACCATTCGGTTAGATCGAACATGAAGTTGTAATCATCTTTACCTCCTTCGTTGAAGGTCCACCAGCCAGCATCCCTCATGCGGATCGGAATAGGTATTACAGACTCAGGTAAATAATTTTTGTCGTAATCGTCACCGATTTCTTCACCAGCCCAGAATTTCCCGATGCTTGACCGGTGGTGGTGGGCTCCGATCGTCGTCTGCATCATGCCGGTGACGATAGCGGATCTCGTAGTCGAGCAAATCCCAGAGGGCACGTAAAAGCGATCGAATCGTGTGCCTTCAGCAGCCAGAGCGTCAATGTTAGGAGTCTGAATTACCTTGTCGCCGTAGCAGCTGAACCAGCCGTTCACGTCCTCGAGGTAGATCCAGAGGATATTGTGTTTGCTGGCCTCGGCCGTTGTCAGGCATTGGGCGACGAAGGTCGCTACAACGAGTAAGTATATCTTTCGAGAGGATTTCATAAGTAGAAGAATCGATTTGCCCAGGAGACTTGGGTGGTTTCGGTAGAGCCTATAGCTGTGAATTGCCTTATCTTACGGTCGTTCTCTTGAATACGTGATGACGTCCCAGTAAGCCTTTCGCGACATAAATAGCTAATGATGAGCGATCGCAGCCATAGCTGCCAGCGCAATTAGGAACGCAGCCATACGCAATCTGGTTTGCAGCCCGAAGGGTGAGAACAGCCACTTTGCCTCCCAGCCATGTGTAGCTCCCATCGTCTCTCAACATCGTTTGCATGGTTTCTCAGCATTCCGCTAAGAGCATATACTGGTCGAGCTGTTCCAGCCGATATCGCACATTACGGTAAAATGTGGCGGAGTTGCGGAGCTGGATATTCAGGTAACCCCCCGCAACTTGTTTCACCATGAAATTCAATAAATTTAGGGCAGGATGGTTGAGTGTCGCAGCGATTGCAATCAGCGTGTTTCCTCTCGGAGCTGTTACAACTGCAGCAAAGCCGAATGTAATTGTTATCCTGACCGACGATCAAGGATATGGAGATTTGGGCTGTTACGGTAGCTCAGAGGTGTTGAGTCCAAATATTGACCGCCTCGCAGCAGAGGGCATGCGGATGACGAATGGTTATGTGACGGCCCCAATTTGTGGTCCGTCACGGGCTGGTCTCATGACAGGGCGATTTCAAAGCCGTTTCGGATATGAGATGAATTTGGGTGTCGCTGAGGAATTTGAATTGACAAAAACAAACCCCGCTGCTGGAGCTTTGCCTCTGAGCGAGAAGACGATAGCCGAAATCTTGAAGCTCTGTGGATACCGGACCGGAGCTTTCGGTAAGTGGCATCTCGGAGGCAAGGCTGCAGATGCCTATCATCCAAATAATCGTGGCTTTGATACCTTTTTTGGTTATTTGGAGGGGACGTTTCAGTTCTTCCCCTTTGGCGAGAACTCTGCTGCTTTTAAAGAGTGGGGATACTATGGAAGCGGGAGGCTAAAGGGCGGAGGCTTAATGGGAAAGGGGTTGCTCGATAATCACGCACAGGACTCTGAGAAGGTAGGGCGCTACATGACGGATTTACTCACAGATAAGGCGATGTCATTCATTGAAAGCTCTATCAATGACAATGATCCGTTTTTCGTCTACCTTGCCTACAACGCGCCACATGTTCCAATGCAGGCGAAGTCTGAGCATTTGGCACTTTTCGAGTCGATTTCCGACGAACGCCGCCGTGCATGCGTCGCTATGATTTATTCAGTTGATGAAAATGTAGGCCGTTTATTAGAGTTTTTATCGGATCGCAATATAGAAGAGGAAACATTGATTTTCTTCTTGAGTGACAATGGAGGAGCCCGAGCAAACGCCTCTCGAAACGACCCGTTATATGGACACAAGGGGAACCTTTATGAAGGTGGAATACGCGTCCCCTACATTATGCGCTGGAAAGGAGTCATTCCGGAGGGGGTGGTATATGAGCCTATGGTGACTTCCCTCGACATTGTTCCGACTGTTGTGACTGCTGCGGGAGCGCAGCTTCCCGACGACCGGATCTACGACGGAGTGGATTTGCTCCCATTTCTTACTGGCAAGGAGGATGGTGTGCCACACGAGGAGTTAATGTGGCGGTATACAGAAGGTTTCTATGCGATGCGTCAGGGGAATACTAAGTGGATCGCCGACCTTGACTCAGGACACGTAGAACAGTTTGATATTTCTGAAAGCGCCGATGAATCTCAGTTCGGCAAGGTGAACCAGAGAGAGTGGAAGGAGGGCGCACTGCCCGCGCTTGAACAATGGAGCGAGCAGTTGGTCTCCCCGCTCTGGCCGGTAGGTTACGATCCGAGCAAAGCGTTCTCACGGCGAAGAGCACCCCGCTGAGGTCTAGCTGTATCAGAAAAGGCGACTTTTTTTTACTACAGTCGCTTTTTTAGACCGAGTATGACCGTTGGCCAAAGTTGTAACCATCCTTCCAAGGATGGAGGACGAGCTGGGCTGCTTCCTTAATTTTCTAATTCTCGTCAAGTGAGATAGCATTAGAAAATTGGAACAGACCCGTGAGTGGTTGTAGGATTGCAGAGCAGTTAGAACCAAATCGAGTCGAGTGGCAGAGGTGCACGCTTAGGAGAGTCGACATCCGGGACGGACAAGTCCCATTAGTATCCTCATGCACAGTTCTCAACGAGGGTATTGATGACGCATGCGTAAGCTCATGATCGTTGGTAGCGCTGACGATCAGTGCTAAACTAAAACTGGTTTATTTTCACAAAAACCCGATTTGTGGCCTTGATCACCCAGATCTCGAAATCAACGCCGGTGCTCGGCTGGGTCAATCCGAAACGGTCGCTAGCGGTATTTGGTCCGAAAAAGCGGGGCCAGTTGGCTTGCTTAGGGGCAGCGGTTTCCGTTGCTGTTGTCCGGCGGGTATCAGGGAATGGCTTCAGAGGGGCTCGGTCGAAAGGCTCGGCTAGTCGAGCCTCCTCAAAATACTGAACGTCCCTTCCGATGCTTCTCTTTGTTCGATTTACAATTTCTGCTTACCCCAGGTAGATTTGAGAAAAGGTTTCAACTCGCCGAATTCCAGGGGCTGTCGAACAGAAATTGAGCGAATAGACAATGGCTAGCAGGACGGTTGTAAGTAGCGCTATCGCTCCGCTGCGTTTCATTCTTAGCCGAGTTGAGTATCCGTTGATTTGGATTCTGCCAACGGGATCCGAGCGAACGAGACGCAGCTTGGTGCAGTCTCACGGCTTTCGCCGGCACTAATCCTGACGGGGCGCTGGTAGGGCTCAGGGCTAGAGCTGTGCCGACGGGGACGTCAGCGTTCCCAGGGGAGAGGGCTTCCTCTGTGGGGTCATCGGAGCTTACGCTCCAATAATCCCATTCAGCGTGGCGCTTGGGCGCATAGCTGCGGCGGCCTTCTCATCATCAGGCTGGTAGTAGCCTCCGACATTGACGCTGGATCCCTGCACAGCGATCAGCTCCTCGACAATGACTTTTTCATTCGTCTCGAGAGCCTCTGCGATCGGCTGAAACTCAGCTGCCAACTCTTTGTCCTCACTCTGGTTGGCGAGCGCCTGTGCCCAGTAAAGGGTGAGGTAGAAGTGGCTGCCTCGGTTGTCGATGCCGCCGACACGACGGGTAGGGGATTTGTCGTTGAGCAGAAACTGCTCAGTAGCAGCGTCGAGTGCCTGCGCTAGCAGCTTGGCTTTACCATTGTCATAACGCTCTGACAGATGCTCAAGCGAGACGGCGAGGGCGAGGAACTCACCCAGCGAATCCCAGCGCAGGTAGTTCTCCTGCTCGAACTGCTGCACGTGCTTGGGCGCAGAGCCGCCGGCACCAGTCTCGAATAAGCCTCCGCCATTCATCAGTGGCACGATGGAGAGCATCTTGGCACTGGTGCCCAGCTCAAGGATGGGGAAGAGATCTGTTAGGTAGTCACGCAGGACGTTGCCGGTGACGGAGATGGTGTCTTCTCCACGAGCAAGGCGCTGGAGGGTGTATTGAGTAGCCTGCACAGGAGCGAGGATGGGCAGCTCAAGTCCGGCGGTGTCGTGCTCGGGCAGGTAGGCCTCGATTTTCTTGATCAGTTCCGCGTCGTGGGCGCGAGTTTCATCGAGCCAGAAGACGGCTGGGGTATCGGTGGCGCGGGCACGCTTGACGGCAAGTTTCACCCAGTCGCGGATCGGGGCGTCTTTCGTCTGGCAGGCGCGCCAGATGTCATTGGCCTCGACTTCGTGCTCGATAAGAATGTCGCCGCTATTGTCATCGACGACCTGCACCTTACCGGCGGATGCGATTTCGAAAGTCTTGTCGTGTGAGCCGTATTCCTCAGCCTTCTGTGCCATCAGGCCAACGTTAGGGACTGTGCCCATGGTAGTCGGGTCGAAGGCGCCGTTTTCTTTGCAGAACTCGATGGTCGCATCATAAACGCCGGCGTAGCTGCTGTCGGGGATAACGGCGAGAGCGTCCTGGGCGTTGCCCTCCTTGTTCCACATCTTGCCGGAGGTGCGGATCATGGCTGGCATGGAGGCATCGATGATGATGTCGCTCGGCACGTGCAGACCAGTGATTCCTTTATCAGAGTTGACCATGGCGAGGTCGGGGCCCGCAGCGTAGGCGGCCTCGATGGATTCAAGGACTGCGGATTTCTCGTCCGCTGAAGCCTCCTCAAGCTTGGCGATCAGGTCGCCGATGCCGTTATTGAAATCGACGCCCAGCTTCTCGATGAGAGCGCCGTGCTTTTCCAGGACAGGGGCGAGGTAGGCTTTCACGCCATGGCCGAAGATGATCGGGTCGGAGACCTTCATCATGGTCGCCTTCATGTGGAGGGAGAAGAGGACATCGGTCTCTTTCGCCTTTGCCACCTGTTCGCTTAGAAAACCCTGCAGAGCAGAAGCGCTCATGAAGGTCGCGTCAAAGACTTCACCCTCCTGCAGGGGGATGCCTTCTTTGAGAACGGTCTTTTCACCGCCTTCGGCTATGTGCTGGATGCTGACAGAGGTGGCGGCGGGGATGGTGACCGACTTCTCATTCGAGCGGAAATCGTTTTCACCCATCGTTGCGACAGACGATTTGCTGTCTGCCGACCACTCGCCCATGGAGTGAGGGTTGTTTTTCGCGTAATTTTTCACCGCCTGAGGAGCGCGACGGTCGGAGTTGCCTTCGCGCAGGACAGGGTTCACGGCACTACCCTTAACGCTGTCGTAGCGCCCTTTGATATCGGCTTCTTCCTTTGTGGATGCCTCCTCCGGGTAGTCTGGCAGGTCGTAGCCGGCAGCCTGCAGCTCGGCGATCGCTGCTTTCATCTGAGGGATCGATGCGCTGATGTTTGGCAGCTTGATGATATTGGCATCCGGTGTTTTCGCCAGTTCGCCCAGTTCAGCAAGGGAGTGTGGGACCCGCTGATTTTCGTTCAGATATTCGGGAAAGACGGCAAGGATGCGACCGGCGAGAGAGATGTCGCGCAGCTCCACGTTGATACCTGATGATTTTGTAAAAGCCTGAACGACAGGGAGGAACGAATAAGTAGCGAGTGCCGGTGCCTCGTCGGTTTTCGTGTAGATGATGGTGGGCTGGTCAGACATAAGAAATCGCGCGGTAAAGAAGTGTAAAAAGTTGCCGCAGAGCGAGAGCTGGCGGCGCGCCTTTTTACGCCACAACGCCCGTGCTTGCAAGCTTCAGGTTCGCTCCTGGATGAACTTGCGAGAGCCTCCTGGAGCTTACATGTGCGGGATCCGACACAGATGGGCGATTACGGTGATTCGAATACAGAATGACGCTATGGAGGGGAAGTGGTGCGAGAGCTATCTTTTTTTATGAACCAGTTCGCGAGCTACACATCCAAAAAAGCGATAGGACGTCGTCATTTGCTGAAGGGAGCAGGTGCGACGCTCGCTCTTCCGTTTCTGGACGCGATGGCACCTGCCTTCGCCTCCAGCGCTCAGGTAAGTCCGCCGAAGCGATTTGTTGCGCTCACGCTCGGGTTGGGATTGCACAGCGAGTATCTGAACCCGACGAAAGCAGGGGCTGGATATGAGGTGACCCGTTATCTAAAACCTCTTCAGCATCTTCGCGATCAGTTTACCATTGTCTCCGGAAGCTCCTTGCCCGGCGTGAATGCCGATCACCGTGCCGAGGCGGTCATCCTCACGGCAGCGCCCATTTCCGGAGCGGCGGGTTTTAAGAACACGGTTTCCATGGATCAGGCGCTAGCACGTGATCTTGGAGGCGAGACACGTTTTCCTTCGCTGGTTCTGAATCCACAAGGGCAGGGAAGTGTTTCCTACACTGACACCGGGACGCTGATT
>JAHDFZ010000067.1:5847-15501 GCA_020627905.1 Verrucomicrobiota bacterium | reverse complement strand
GCGAATCTCGCTGTGTTTTATCGGAACTCACGAGCGAAAAAGGCATTTGCGCGCTTTTCCTCGCCGACAGTTGTCATGGGGCCGTGACCGGGACAGACGATCGTCTCGTCCGGCAGCGTGAAGATCTTCTGACGATTCGTTTCCCAGGCATCATTAAAAGAAACCATCCCTCCACCCATCGAGCCGGCGAAGAGGGCATCGCCTACGATGGCGACCGGATGGTCAAGCCCAGTCACTACGTATGTTGTGCCACCGACTGAGTGGCCCCAGGTCGTGCGTGTCTCGACTTTCAGTGATCCGATGGAGAAACTGTCGCCCTCCGCGAACTCCTTCGTGCCGGGCCATGGCTCCTGCTCGTTGGAGTAGACGGCCTCCGGCATTACCAGACGGTCGCGAATCGCCTCCAGGTCGGCTATGTGGTCGTTGTGGGTATGGGTGAGGAAGAGGGCCTCGAGGCTCAGATCCAGTTCTGATACGGCGGATAGCAGGCCGCTGGCGTCGGCCCCGGTATCAAAGGCTGCTGCTTTCTTCGATTGCGGGTCCCACACGAGAAAGGCATTCACCCTCATGCTCCGGTAGGGAGTGTTGAACTGCGCTAATCCATCCAGCGATACAGATTTAGGCGCCCAGGCCTTCCCCGCGAGCAGGCTGAGGGCGTCAGGATCCAGCTCCAGTGCACTGGCGATCTTCGGGAGCGCTCCTTCGTCGCAGAATTCTCCGCGGCAGATGCGTGCCACAATATCTGCCGGCACGCCTGAACGCTCTACGACCTCGCTCTCCGAGATGTGGCGTCCGCGCATCGTCTTGGCGATGACGTCCTCAAATTCATCTTCCAGCGGGACAAAAGGTGTGATCATAAAGCGAGCTTACGCCCCGTTTCTCAGGGAAGGTCACACGCGTCGCGCGTTTTCGCCCTCTTCGATCAGTTTCCAGAATTGCGGAGACTGATGCAGTGCCTCTTCATCCCCCATCGGCAGGCTGGCGCGAAAGCGAAAATCCTGCATGGTTCCCTTGTGAAGGACGCGGTGCACGATGACTGAGTCTCCCGACACTTCGAAGTAGATGCGCACATCATCAGCTCGATAGCGGTAGAGATCTTTTCCATCCCGCTTGATCTGACCGAAGGGCGCAGATTCGCTAGGGTTCTCCTCGGCTGCCTTCAGATCATCCTGCGTGACTTGAAACTGGTCTAAGACAGCCAGCTGCTGCAGGGTGGGTAGCTGCGAGATCTCGGCTGCACTGATTTCGTTGAAAACTATCTGGAACACGAGTCAGAAATCGCGCAAAAGCAGCTAGCTGACAACCGGAAAGTTAGCTTGGCATCAGGGGGAACCGGCGTTAGTCTCCCACATGCGTTGTTCCCCCAGTCGCTTCACTCTCATCCTCACCACTTTGCTCGTCTCTTCGGGGATACAGCATGGCTGGTCGCAATTCTCCGAGAGCAATCGTGTCAGCGGAAGTCAGGGACGGGCGACTGCCGGGCAATCAAGAACGACGGCGGGTGTTGCTTCTCAGGGGTTTCAGTCTCAGGCAGCGGGGCGTGACGGATTTAAGATGAATCAGGGCGGCCTGATCTTTATGAGTGATCATCACCGGGAGATGGGGGTGACGGTCGGCAAGTCCGACTTCCGGGATATTTTCATCTGGGCGCGCAGCATTCAGCACACAGACGGACGCTACACGGAGAGTAAGCAGGACACGACCACGCAGACTCTCGAGCAGATCACCAAAAGCAAGAATGGTGTCAAACTGCAGCGCCGTCTCGTCGAGATGGACGGGAGGGGAAGGCCGCAGGAGGTGCAGATTTTCGACGGTCGGGATCAATTCAAATACCGGGGAAAGCTCCATTACGATGGTCTGGGCCGTTTCGTAGGAGAAGAACTCTTCGATGCAGGAGGGAATCTGATCCGCACGAAGGTGCAGAAGTATCACCCGACTGCCGGTTACCCGCTGGCTCTCCAGAGCGTCGATCACGTTGCGAATGTCCCGTCAGACTTGAAACTGGTCATCACGCGGGAGAGTGAGGATCCGACGAGTCAGGAACGCACTGGTTCGGGTCTTTTTGGCCGGAAGCAAGCCGCTCAGGCTCCCGTTTTGCAGGGAGCTACGGAAAGGCCCAAACAGAACTCCCCCGGAGGTTTGAAGGGGCTGGGTAGAAAGCTCTTCGGTGGGAAACGGTGAGCGCCCTTCGCTGAGCTTTTTCGTTTTGGTGCCTGCGTGCAACATGGGTGCGACTTCGGTCGCGTGCTCCGCCCCCCCCCCCAAAAAAAAAGCCCCCGCCAGATGTTGCTCGCGAATGAATTCGCGATTCCATGGCAGGGCAGGTGTGTTCTATGGAATCGCGACTTCAGTCGCGAGCCGAAAGTCCTGTGCTCGAGGTTTGAAGCGTGAATTCCGCTCAAAAATTGCGCGTCAGGTGATTCGTGCTTTATCATGCATAGACTCCTGTCTCTGCCAAAGCCGCCAAGCGTTGCGCGGATCTTTCTAAGTCTGTTGCGGACCGCTCTCCCGACTTTTCTAACCCTCACGGGATTGGCTCAGGCAGAAAGATCGAAAATCTCTCGAACTAATGCTTGCCTTTCTGACGCCATTTACCCATTCTTGGGGTCTGTGTCAGTGATTGGCTCCTGTGTGCCTTTAGTTGACACGCTCATGTGAGTATACACCCCACGATTCTGATCTGATTTATGGCCTCTTTCGAATATGTAGCAGTGAACGCTAAGGGCGAACAGTCTACAGGGAGCATCGACGCTAGTAACGAGGCAGATGCCATCGGGCAGCTTCGGAAGTCCGGACTCTATCCCACGCAAGTGGTTGCTGCAGGTAAAGGCGGCGTCTCCAATAAGGCGAAGAAAGCCTCTGCAAAGGGCGGTAAGCTGAAAACCAAATCGAAGAAGGGTTCGAGTAAAGGCGGAATCGGCGGGAAGGTGAAAGGGAAGGTCCTGATGATCTTCACCCGCCAGCTGGCGACCCTTGTTGATGCCGGCTTACCATTGATGAAGGGGCTGACCGTTTTAGGGAACCAGGAAAAGAATCGCGTCATGGCGTCGACCATCAATCATTTGTCAGATGGGGTCGCTGGGGGCGGAACGTTCTCCGAGAGCCTCGGGCAGCATCCAAGGATTTTTGATCGACTCTACGTGAACATGGTGAAAGCGGGTGAGCTCGGCGGTGTTCTGGAACTCGTCCTCGTTCGATTGGCTGAATATCAGGAGAAGGCAGAAAAGCTGCGCAATAAGATCAAGGCGGCTATGATCTACCCGATCGTCGTTGTCGTGATTGCCGTCATGATCCTGGTGTTCCTGTTGGTTGTGATTGTCCCGAAATTTGAACAGATCTTTGCTGATATGCTGGGCGGTGCTGAGCTTCCCAAGCTGACCCAGTTCGTGATCGGCCTGAGTGAGGGAATAGCCAGTAACTGGTATTATTTCTTAGGTGGTTTCACGATCCTTTTCGTCGGATGGCGAGTGTTCTCGAACAATCCGAAGGGGCGGGCCGCCCTCGACCGGTTTATCCTGAAAGTCCCCATCATTGGTGATGTGCAGCTAAAGAGCTCGATTTCCCGATTTACACGGACCCTGGGCACTCTCGTGACGAGCGGTGTGCCGATTCTGCAGGCGCTCAATATCACGAAAGAGACCGCAGGCAATGTTGTGGTCGGAAATGCGATCGAAAAGGTGCACGAGGCAGTCCGCGAGGGTGATTCTGTCGTCACGCCGCTCGAGTCGAGCGGGATTTTCCCCCCGATGGTAATCAGCATGGTTGATGTCGGCGAGGAAACAGGCCAGCTCCCCGACATGCTGCTGAAGATTGCCGATGTTTACGATGATGAAGTCGACACCGCCGTGGATGGTATGACGGCTCTCATTGAGCCACTCATGATTGTCATGCTGGCGCTGGTTGTCGGCACCATTGTTATCGCGCTCTTCCTGCCGATGACGGAAATCATCAGTAATATGCAGAATGCTTAAGGACTCCCCCCTCACTTTCCCGATATCATGAAAAGCGTTTCCTTACCACAGAACACCCGCCAGAACGGCTTCACTCTCCTGGAGCTGCTCATTGTGATGGGGATCATGATCTTCCTGGCTGGTGCCATCGTTGCAGGAATCGCTGCGGTAAATCGGAATACGACGGAAAATCAGACTCAGCTCTTCATGGCGGAGCTGGATAGAGGGCTGGAGGCTTTCAAGCTGGACAATGGTAGCTACCCATTGAATCCCCCGGGTGATGGCAATCGGGATACGAAAGGACTGGAGGGATCGAGCGTTCTTTACCTTTATCTCTCAGGGGATCGCTCATCGGGCGGTAGCAGCGGCGCGGGCTCTGATGCGCCAAATGGTATCGCGGACCAGGTAGAGGATGAGGAGAGCACCACTGAGATATACGTGAGCGAGCTGGCTCACGTGGAAGGGTCGAATGCCAATCCCCCTCGCTCCATTTTCGTGAATGGGCAATATCTCGTCGTAGACGCCTTTGGCAATCCCCTGCGCTATCTGGCAGAAGCTCCCAATATCTCGCCTGAGGATAGAAAAACGATCAACCCGACCTTCGACCTTTGGTCGCAGGGTGCCTCAGAGTCGCAAGAAGATATCGAGAGCGAGGACAAGTTCATCACGAACTGGTAGCATCCTACGAGTGCTTTCCTCGTCTCTCGCTAAGGAGGGTCCAGACCGCTGGTCACTGCAGTCTGGTGAGCAGCTCGAGATCGCTCTTCGGGTCAAAGGTGTCGAGCACCTGCCGTTGTTTCAGCGCGATTTCGCCGGCGCCTTTTTTGCCCAGACGCAGCATTTCCAGCATCTCAGCATCGGAAAAGGTCGCACCCTCACCGGTTCCCTGGAGCTCGATCATTTCGAGGTCCTCTGTCATGACCAGATTGAAGTCGACTTCGGCGCCTTTATCCTCGTGGTAATTGAGGTCGAGGACGCAATCACCTTTCCACACTCCTGTGCTGACAGCTGTCGCGAGACGGCTCATGGGAGAAATGTCGAGCTTGCGAGCGGCGACGAAGCGCTGGAAAGCCATTTCTGCGGCTACGCAGGCACCGGTGATCGAGGCCGTGCGCGTGCCTCCATCGGCGCGGAGCACATCGCAATCGATCCAGAGCGTGCGCTGGCCGATTTTCTCGAGATCTACCACCGCGCGCAGACTCCGCCCGATCAGCCTCTGGATCTCAGAGCTGCGTCCATCGATCTTTCCGCGGTTCACGTCGCGCCCTTTGCGCTCGAGCGTGGAGTAGGGGAGCATGCTGTATTCTGCTGTCAGCCACCCCCCTGAAACACCCTGGTATTTCATCCAGTTCGGAACGCCTTTCTCTAGCATGGCGCAGCAGATGACCTGCGTATTCCCGAAGTTCACCAGGACACTGCCATGGGCATGTCCTGCTACATCAGGGTGGAAGGAAACCTGCCGCATGGCATCGGGAGATCGACCGTCTATTCTCTGCATGGCGGAGATTTGCCGCCGATCCGTGGCAAATGCAAGCGGCGAACTCACCACTTGCGACGGTTCTTTTCTCTGTCATGGTGGCCCGCGCCATTCGGTGCGATAAATTTACCTGCCAGGGTATTAGCCAGAAGAGAGCCGGTCGTCATGTCACCCCGCCATGCCTAACCCTTTAGAGAGACTCGAAACCTTCGCCGTCGATGTCATTTTCGACAGGCGTTCCGGTGTCCGGGCGACCGTTTTTAAGGGCTTTCTTAGTTCCTTATCCGTCCTCTATACCTCAGCGGTGAAGGCGCGGCTCTGGCTCTATCGGAATCGGATCCTGCGCGAGAGGAATCTAGGCTGTCTCGTGGTTAGTATTGGTAACCTGACGGTAGGGGGAACAGGGAAGACGCCAGTGGTTGAAAAGTTTGCCCGATCGCTTCAGGACGGGGGCCGCCGTGTAGCGATCCTGAGCCGGGGTTATAAGTCAGTCAAACAGCCCTTTTTGAAGCGTTTGTCGAACAAGCTCAAGGGCATTGATGAAATCGACCCGCCTCGTGTCGTATCTGATGGCAAGAGTTTGCTTCTTGATTCGCGCACGGCAGGGGATGAGCCCTATATGCTGGCGGCTAATCTGCGGGACGTGCCTGTCGTGGTCGATAAGGACCGAGTGAAAAGTGGGCGTCATGCCATATCGCAGCTGAACTGTGACACCCTCATCCTCGATGATGGTCTGCAATATCTCAGGCTGCGGCATAGACTGGATATCGTGCTCGTCGATAAATGGCACCCCTTCGGCACGGAGCGCATGCTGCCACGGGGAACCCTACGCGAACCCCATCGGAACCTGAGACGAGCGTCCTACATTTTTATCACCAAATGCAACGGTGATCCAAATGATGAATTGGTAAAGAGGATCAGGCTCTACAATCGCACAGCCGAAATCATCGAATGTGAACACCGTCCACGTTACCTGCAGCATATCGAGACGAGAGAATCCCGTCCGCTCGATGATCTGCGCGGGGCGAAGGTTGGCACAGTCAGTGCCATCGCTGTTCCTGAGAGTTTTGAGCACGGTGTGAAGTCGTTGGGAGGAAATATTGAGGTGACCTGTCGGTTCATGGATCACCACCGCTTTACCGAGCAGGAAATCCTGTCCTTCATCAACTGCTGTGCGGAAACGGATGTCGATTTCATCGTCACGACCGAGAAGGATGCCGTGAGGTTCCCTCGCCTGGGACGCATGGATATCCCGATCTACTTTCTGCGCGTAGAGATCGGCATCCTCAGTAACGAAGAGAGCTTTGATCAGTGTATTCAGCGAATCTGTCAACCGAGGACGGAGACGCCAGCCAGACGGTTTTTCTAGGTGGTTACTATTTTACGCAGTCCTGAATGGCGTAGAGGCGCAATGCTGTCGGCATTGGGATCGTTGCGCTGACATGGTATCTTATGAGGTTCGGATCTTACGATATGCGTTATCTCCCTGCCATAGCTGCCACCCTGCTGGCCCCATATTCTCTCATGGGCGCTGACGAAGATGCGTCGGACTTCGTGTTCGCTCCTGAACAGGTTGAAGCCTTCTTTGAGGCGAACTGTTACTCCTGTCACGACACCGACGTGAAGAAAGCTGAGTTGGATCTTTTCGATTTGAGCTACGACTTCTCAGACCCTCATACGGTAGAGAAATGGGAGCTCATCTATCACCGGGTGAAGGCTGATGAGATGCCGCCGAAGAAAAAAGCTCGCCCCGAGACGGCAGCGAAGGTGGCATTTCTTTCGGAACTCTATCCGAAGATTCGGAAGGAGGCTGATGAGCGCGTGGCACGAAACGGTCGCACGATGACGCGCAAGCTGACGCGTTCGGAATACGAAAACACCCTTCATGATCTGTTTCGCATCTTCCACCCTCTACAGAAAAGCCTCCCGCCGTCCGTAGGACGCAGTCTATTCGAGAATAACTCATACGAGCAGGGCATCTCTCACCTGGATCTTGAGAAATATCTCGAAACCGCAGATGTCGCCTTGGATGCTGCGTGGGAGTTAGCGCTCAATCCGCGACCCGCAAAGCGGGAGGTGTTCTCTGCGAAGGATCTTGTCAATTGGAAGAAGGATAAACTAAGCCCGAAAATGCATGAAGGAGCAGCTACCATTTGGCATACGCAAGGCGAGTTCATTGGTCGGCTGTATCAGACACGCGTCTGGAAACCAACGCAGATGACTGTCACGATCAAAGGGAAGTCTATCAATCTGGATGATCGTCCCCTTTGGGTTTCGGTAAGGAGAGGGCAGCTTTACACCGGGCAACCTCTGCTGACGCCAGTCACTACCCTGGAATTTTCTCCGGAGGAGTCAGCGGTGACCTTTGATGCTTTTGTCGACTATGCAGAGCGCCTGGAAATTCGACCGCTCGACAAGACGACAAAACAGGGCAGCTGGTATGGTCTAACACGGTCGGGGATCGAGGAGGAGAAGGCCCCGGGCTTAGCTATATCCGAGATGATCATTGAGACGCCTGATTACACCGAAGACTCCGCTTACTTGAGGGCGCTGCTCTTTGGAGATGCTCTTGAAGCGACACAAGAAGGGAAGAGGACTGTCTACAAGCCCGTCGTCGCGAACCCGGCGGAATATGCGGAAGAGCTGATCCACAGAATGGCTCAGAATCTTTTTCGGCGCCCCGTAGAGCGAGAGGCGCTTGAGCCGTATTTTTTGATCATGCGCGAGAGCCTCGTTGATTCCGATGGCGATTTCCTGGCAGCGCTCCGGTCGGGCTACCGTGCGCTTCTCGTTTCGCCTCAGTTTTTATTCCTGCAGGAAAGTCGCGGGCCACTGGATCGCTATGCGTTAGCCTCGAGGCTCAGCTATTTCCTTTGGGATACGTCTCCGGACGAGCAGCTCCTGGAGTGGGCGAGTGCTGAGGAGAGGGTGGACAGGGACAGCCTCGCCAGCCAGATCGATCGCATGATGCAGGATGAGCGCTTCTCCCGCTTCACAAACCGCTTCACCGGAGAATGGCTTGATGTGAACGAAATCGATGCAACTTCACCTGATATCTACAAATATGCGCTCTTCGATCCCATCCTGCAGGATAGTTTTGTGGAAGAGACACGCCAGTTCGTGAGCTACCTGTTTCAGCAAAATCTTCCAGTCGAAAACCTTGTCGACAGTGATTGGACTTTCCTTAATGAACGGTTGGCAAGGCATTATGATGTCCCCTTCGAGTCTGAAAAAGGAGCATTCCAAAAAGTGACCCTACCTACTGACAGCCCGCGGGGTGGCGTGATTACCCAGGGTTCGGTTCTCAAGGTGACGGCAGACGGCACTCATACTTCGCCGGTCCTCCGAGGAGTATGGATGCTGGAACGGATTCTCGGAGAACATGTCCCCCCTCCATCTGTAGCTGTTCCCGCAGTTGAGCCGGATACCCGCGGAGCGACGACGATTCGGGAAGAGCTGCAGAAACATCGTAGTTCGGAAGAGTGTGCCTCCTGTCATACAAAGATCGACCCCGTGGGGTTTGCTCTCGAGTCATTTGATCCGATCGGGGCCTGGCGCGATCATTACAAAATTCTCAAGGGGCGCGCGACCGTGAAGCCTGGACCTCCCGTGGATCCCGGCTACCAGACACCTTCAGGAGAGACATTTGCTGATATCCGCGGTTTAAAAAGCTTTCTTGTTAAGGAGGAGGAGAAGATTGCGAAGAACCTCGCTCAAAAGCTTCTGGGCTATGCGACGGGGGCCGAGACAGGTTTCGCAGACGAGTCCGCTATTAATCGTATTGTGACGCGTGCTCGCGATAAGTGCGAGGGAGAGAAGTTTCGGGCGCGGGATATTCTTGTAGAAGTCGTGCTGAGCCGTGAATTTCTCAGCAAATAAAACGGATAGAGCCAATCGTATGAAGTCAGTTTTTGTCAGCACTAGAAAAGCTCTGCCACGCAGGGCCATGCTAAAGGGGCTAGGAGTCGGGTGTTCGCTACCGTTCCTTGATGCCATGCAGCCGGCATTTTCAAAAAGTGTTTCTCAACAGGATCGCAATCCCGACCGGTTTCTAGCTGTGTCCGTCGGACTCGGAATGATCGAGGGTAATCTTAATCCTACCGATGCAGGAAAGGGATACCAAGCGAGTCGCTATCTGAAGCCTCTCGAAGACATTCGAGACGATTTTACGGTCATCTCCGGCTGTTCCCATCTCAGCGTTCGGGGTGGGCACTCGACCGTGCCCTG
>JAHDFZ010000067.1:0-5837 GCA_020627905.1 Verrucomicrobiota bacterium | reverse complement strand
GCATCCTGACCGGTGTTCCCAAGGAGGGTGGGACTTCTTTTAAGAACAAGATCTCTCTCGATCAGTATATCGCTCAGCGTAAAGGTCGGGGAACTCGCTTCTCCTCCCTGCGACTCAACGTGGATGGGAACTTAAGTATCTCCTACACTGACAATGGAACCATGCTCAGCGCGGAGTCAGATCCTCAGGAGCTCTTTAAAATGCTCTTTGCTCAGGATAGCCCTGAAACCCTCAAAGAGTCCGCCCGTCGACTCAAAGAAGGAAAGCGGATCATGGATGTTATCGGAGCGGATGCTACCCGGCTCCAGAAGAGCGTTGGGCGCGAGGACCGGGAGCGACTGGACGAATTTTTCACGTCAGTCAACGATCTGGATGCTGATCTTGCCAATCGGAAAAAGTGGCTCTCAGAGCCGAAGCCGACAGTTGAGATGACAATGCCTGATGCCATTAAAGATGCCAATCAGATCCTCGAAAAGCAGGAGTTGATGCTCAAGCTGGTCCATCTGGCATTTGAGACTGATTCAACCCGGTATGCGACGATGTTTCTGGATGGTAGCTCTCGAAAGGTATCGATAAAGGGTGTGGAAAACGGTTACCACTTCCTCAGTCACCATGGTCGTAACGAAGAAAAGCTTGAGCAGCTGGCTCTTATCGAAGAGGCGCTCATCGCACAATTCGGTCGCCAGGTTCGGCGTCTGAAAGCGTCGGGAGAAGGTGCAGGGACGCTCCTCGACTCCACGGCGATGCTGTTCACTTCCAATCTTGGTAATGCCTCGTCTCACCGAAATGACAACGTGCCGGTAATCCTCGCCGGCGGGCGGTTTGAGCATGGACAGCATTTGGCTTTTGATCGAGGGCAGAACCAGGCTCTGGCCGAAGTATTCCTCTCCCTGCTTCACTCAATGGAGCTGCCGAAAGACAGCTGGACGACAGGAACAAAACCTCTTCCTGGTCTCCAGATCACTGCCTGATCCTGTCTGTGCGAATTCCTCTTTTGCGGCGTCTTCGTGCCTTCTTTTTTCCTTGCTGGGTGAGGGGCGACCTCTCATCGTCGTCTACATGAAAGATTTGATCGTCACCACTGCTATCGTCACCTGTGCATTGTTCACATCCGCTGCTTCTGCTGAGGAAGCTGCCGAGCTGAAGCCTATCTTCGACGGAAAGACTCTCGAAGGCTGGAAGCTGGATGGGTATGGGAGCGCCATCTATGTCGTCCATGATGGAGCTATTCGTGGCATCACAACCCCGAAAAGTCCGAATACCTTTCTTCTTTCAGAAAAAGAGTATGGGGATTTCATTCTCGAGTTTGAGGTTAAAGTTCATGCGGGGCTGAATTCCGGAGTTCAGATCAGATCTCGTGCGAAGGTTGAGTCCGATCTAGCTACCACCGGGAACAAAGGTAAGGCTGCTCCAGCCAGTCATCTGGGGAGGCTTTTCGGTCCGCAGGTCGAAATTGAGGCAGGCCCAGGACAGTCTGGATACATCTATGGCGAAGCGACAGGCCGTGGGTGGATATCCCCTGAGCCGGGGGAGGGCGCTGAGCATGATCACTTCAAAAATGATGCGTGGAATCACTATCGCATCGTAGCCGAAGGACCTCGCATTCGGACCTTCGTAAACGGAGAGCTGGTAGCTGACCTCAGTGATGAGGAGATTTACAAGACTCATTCCAAGGGGCATATCGGGCTCCAGGTGCATTCCATCAAGCCAAACACAGGCCCGTTCGACGTTTTCTGGCGAAATTTGAGAATTAAGGAACTCGACTGAGAGACCGTTGAGAAACTAGGTGAGCGATGGCTGCAACTCTGTTTTCGGCTGGCAAGGCGCGAGGAGCGATGGTAGCCATAGCTACCTGAGCAACGAGGAACGCAGCCAGACGGAATCAGAGTTGCAACCCGAAGGGTGAGAGTGGTCACTACGGTCTTGGTTGCGCCAACATCGTAAGTCTCATCGCTTCTCACCATCGTTAGCATAGTTTTTCAATGGTCTCGTAAAGGGAAGCCGATTAATAGGTGGGTATTGCATTTTCGCGATATCCACCGTCAGGTCACCCAATGTCAAAATGGAAGACCTACCGCCGGAAGCTTGAGACTTTCGGCGTGAAAAAACTTGCGAACGGGATTCCTCGGCTTTCCCGTCTGCGCGCCAGACGTATCAGCCGAGTCCTCGGCGATCTCGCCTATCGCTTTGATAAGCGAGGGCGCCAGACTGCGCTCGAGAATCTTACGCTCGTTTTCGGTAGTGAGAAGTCTGCCGAGGACATCGAATCGATAGCCCGCGAGTCCTATAAGTCGTTCGCACAGACGGTCATCGACCAGTTCTGGAGTCCCCGTCTGACTGCGGAGAACTACCTCGATTTCGTTACCTTAGAACTCGATGATCCTGATGCCGTAGAAGAGGCGAAGGAAACCGGCGCCATCTGGGTGACGCCTCACTACTCGAATTTTGAGTGGATCGCTCTCATCATGGGATTTCGAGGTTATCGTTTTACCATTGTTGCACAGAACTTTCGAAACAAAGGAGTTCAGGAATTCTTTCAGAAAAATAGAGAAGTCTCGGGTCATAAAGTGATCCCGCAGCAGGGAGCTCTTCGCGGCTTGCTTTCCGCACTCAAAAAGAAAGGCCACGCCGCCTTTCTGCCTGATTTGACAGTGAAACCATCGAAGATGGCGGCAGTCATCCATTCCTTTGGGCGAGAATGTTGCGTTACGGCCCTGCACGCGGAGCTGATGCGGCGCACGAACCTAAAAGTCATTCCCGGGATGGCCTTTCCGCAGGAGGATGGAAGCTACGTGCTCCGCGGATTTCAAGCGCTCGAGTTCGGGCCTGACGATACCCAGCAGTCTATCGCCCAGGCATGCTGGGATGTTTTCGAGCCTCACATTCGTGAGAATCCTGCGCCCTGGATCTGGATGTATAAACACTGGCGTTACAGGCCGAAGGATGCGGAGATATCTTATCCCTCCTACAGCCATGAGTCGGAGGCTTATGAGGAGCTTAGGGGATGAGATTCATTGCCTTCCCATTTCACAGTCGACATATTCGTGTGTGGTCTGACGAAGGGCTTTCGCCCATTTGCTCTGGTAGCGATAGCGGTTCCACACCATCGCGACTGTGCGCTGGGGAGGGTGGTCCGTGAGGGAACGATACGTTCGTCTGGGATTATGATCGAGCTGTCTGGCCATTTCCGGTATGAGTGATACGCCATGATCAAGGGCAACGAGTTCCTGCACTGTTACAAGCTGGCTTAGGTATTCAACCGAAAGCAGATTCACGTGCCGCTGCTCGCAGTAGCTATCGACATTTCCTGCAAGGCAGTGCGCTTCGGACAGCTGAATGAACGGCGAGCTTTCGAGGTCATTAGCGATGATGCTTTCTGCGTTTGCGAGTGGGTTGGCGCTCGACACGACTAGGAAAAGCTCTTCATCAAACAGTTTTTCCACATCGAGATAGGGATAATCCAGGGGAAGGGCGACCAATGCTAGATCGAGGTCTCCATCATCGACTGCCTTCGCCAGCGACTTTGTAGTTCCCTCTGTCACCGAGATCGTGATCTCAGGGTGACGGTTGGCGCAATACCGCAGAAAACTAGGAAGAAAGTAGGGGGCGATGGTAGGGATCGCCCCGAGTCGGATCGTTCCCGTTTTGTCCGATTCTGAAAGCTCGGTCAAGGTGTCAGCAACGAGGTGGAGGATTTCTTTTGCTCGTTCGTGAAAGAGCATTCCAAACTCGGTGAGAACCACACCACGTGGCTTCCGCTCAAAGAGAGGTTTACCGAGCTGATCTTCCAGCTTTTGGATCGCTCGACTGAGCGCAGGCTGTGAGAGATTCAGCGTTTCAGCAGCTTTGGTCAGGTTGCCATGCCGAGCGACGGTGATGAATTGCTCGACTTGTTGGAGGTCGATATCAGGTCTCATGAGAGAACTGTAGCCATGTGTTTAGCGCATCGCAAATATAGAAAATATGCATGAAGGTTATCTGCAGGGGGCGGCGACGGTATAGCTGAACAGAAATTAGCCCTTAGTAAACATGAATGACCTTGAGAAATGCCCCGTCATGGGAGCGACATCTTCGGAAACTGCCATACCAACTGCTGAGAGTCCCTCGCCAGCGATGACGAACCAGGATTGGTGGCCAAATCGCCTGCCGATCGACATGCTCCATCAGAACTCTGAGATGAGTCATCCCCTCGGGAAAGACTTCGACTACCCGACCGAGTTTGCTTCACTCGACTATCAGGCACTGAAAAAGGATCTTGCTGATCTGATGACAGATTCACAGGATTGGTGGCCTGCAGACTACGGTCATTACGGGCCTCTCATGATCAGGCTGGCCTGGCACAGTGCCGGCACTTACCGAGTGACCGATGGCCGTGGTGGTGCCCGTGATGGGACCATCCGCTTTGCGCCGCTCAACAGCTGGCCTGATAATGCGAATCTCGACAAAGCTCGCCACCTCCTCTGGCCGGTGAAGCAGAAATATGGGCAGAAGATCTCGTGGGCTGATCTTATGATCCTCGCGGGAAATGTCGCTCTTGAGACAATGGGGTTCGAGACGCTTGGCTTTTCAGGAGGTCGTGAGGATGTCTGGGAGCCACAGGTGGATGTGAACTGGGGGTATGAACGCCAGTGGCTTGGCAATGACCAGAGATATAATGACACTGGAAAACTGAAATGCCCTTTCGCGGCTGTCGAGATGGGGCTTATTTATGTGAATCCGCAGGGGCCGAATGGCGTCCCTGATCCTCTGGCTTCGGCCGCGCACATCAGAGAAACCTTTGGGCTGATGGCGATGAATGATGAGGAAACAGTGGCGTTGATAGCAGGTGGACACACGTTCGGGAAGGCTCACGGAGCGGCTTGTGCGGACACCCATGTGGGGGCAGAGCCCGAGGGGGCATCCCTAGAGGAGCTGGGAGCGGGTTGGAGAAACGGCTTTGGCAAAGGGCCCTCCGAGGACACGATCACAAGTGGTCTTGAGGGAGCCTGGAGCAGCACACCCACTCAGTGGAGTCATTCCTATTTTCAGAATCTGTTCGCTTATGAATGGGAGCTGGCAGAGAGCCCGGCAGGAGCAAAACAGTGGCGACCACGGGACGGTGGCGGTGAGGGAACGATCCCGGATGCTCATCTAACCGAGCGCAGGCACGCTCCGATGATGTTTACTTCTGATCTGGCCTTACGGGAGGACCCTGATTATGAAAAAATATCTCGTCGCTTTCTGGAGCACCCGGAAGAGTTCGAGGCGGCCTTTGCGCGCGCCTGGTTCAAGCTGACGCATCGGGATATGGGTCCCGCGCATCGCTACATCGGCCCGGAAGTGCCTGGCGAGACATTTATCTGGCAGGATCCTGTGCCGGAGGTAGACCATGAGCTGGCCAGTGCGGAGCAGCTTGCTGATCTGAAGGCGGAGATATTGCAGTCAGGAATCCTTCCCTCTACTCTCATCTCGACAGCCTGGGCTTCGGCCGCCACCTACCGTGGCTCTGACGAGAGAGGGGGGACGAATGGTGCTCGTATCCGACTTGCCCCTCAGAAAGACTGGCAGAGCAATAACCCGGAAGAGTTAGCGCGTGTGTTAGAAGTGCTCGAGTCTATCCAGAGCCGTTTCCATGAGAGGGCCAAGGGCGGTGAGCGCATATCGATAGCAGACCTTATTGTGCTAAGTGGCACTGCCGCGATCGAAGCAGCTGCCGGGAAAGCTGGGATTGATTTGGTGATACCATTTCATCCCGGTCGGATGGATGCTACTCAGGAGATGATGGAGGTCGATTCATTCCGCTATCTTGAGCCGCGTAGCGATGCGTTTCGGAATTATCTTGGGGATGACTTTTCTCG
>JAHDFZ010000066.1:14967-15792 GCA_020627905.1 Verrucomicrobiota bacterium | reverse complement strand
GCGCTGGTGGCGGGTGTATCTCTCAGGATGCGCTCCTTTTTAGCTATCTGCGGACTAATCTGCCTCGTCTACGGGTTCGTCGCATTTGATGAATCAACACTTTTTCCGAGCTGGCGAGCTGCGTTCCCTGTCGTCGGCAGTGCCCTGATGATTGCCGCAGGCACAGGCGGTGGCAGCCACCTGCTGACACGGCTGCTTTCATGCAGGCCGATGGTCAAGGTTGGTTTGATTTCCTACTCTCTATACCTATGGCATTGGCCGGTGTTTGTTTTTCTGAACTATTACCACTCGGTGACGATGGAGCCGCTTCCCATCGTGCACCGTCTAGCAGGTGTGGCGTTGAGCTTTCTGCTGGCCTACGCCTCTTGGCGATGGATCGAGCAACCATTCCGGCACGGTGCTGCGGCTCGGTGGAGGGTATTTGGTGTGGGAGCTGCAGTTAGCGTTTTCCTTCTGGTGATTGGTATTTGGTATCAAACGGACGAGGGCCTGAAAAACAGGTTCTCACCTGATATTCATAGAGCTCTGGAAAGGGAAGATCGCTATTCCTACGTTGATTCGCTGGAGCAGCTAAAGGCTGGTGATATCCCAATCTATGGTGCCGGTGCAGATGCTTCCGTCAGAGGGGGGGAGTTGATGGTGGTCGGCGATAGCCATATGATTTCGCTGTTTCCGGTCTTCGATGAACTCGGGAGTCGCAATTGGGTAAGGGTTCATGGGGCCGCCCGCCCGAGCACGCCGCCGCTGTTTCATGCATTTTCGCACACTCAGGGAGAGGGAACGAAGGAATGGGGAAGCGCGCTAGTCGATTACGCCCGCGAACGC
>JAHDFZ010000066.1:1046-14957 GCA_020627905.1 Verrucomicrobiota bacterium | reverse complement strand
CCGAGATCGAGCATGTGGTCATTACCGCGTTCTGGGCAAACTACGCCAGTGCTGAGTATACCGAAGATCGAGGGAAACTGCTCTCCGAGGATGGCACGAGAAGCACGTCCACGAAACAGGTTCTCGATATCCTCGAACGGTCCTTAAATGCGTTGATTCAGGAGTTTCAGGCTATCGGATGTGAGGTGACCCTGCTCAAAGATGTTGCCGACGCCCGTTTCGATGTGCCAACCGTTTTTGCCATGAAACTGGCGCAGGATGGCGCGCATCAGGAACTGGAAGTCGCGTCTGATCAAATGCTGGAAAGGCAGGCGCAGATCAATCCTGTCCTTGAGCGGATCAGTCGCGAGAGGAAGGTGCCTTTGCTCGATCCCGTTTCGGTCTTCCTGACGGATGAACAGAAACTACTGCTCGTCGAGGATGGGATCCCCCTCTACGAGGACGGTGATCATCTGAGCCGAGCTGGCGCCATGCGTCTCGTTCCCATGCTCCAGCCGATCTTCGACAGCTTGCTGGATCAATAAATGAGCTCTCCCATGACGTCGCCCATTTTTGCATACAGCTCGTGCCCGGCAGCGCTCTGCTCAGCCAGATCATCGGCTGGCTGAAAGGCCCCGGCAGGGAAGAGCGTCATGACCATGGATCCGCCGAAGGCGAAGTAGCCTTTCTCGTGGCCTTTTTCATGCACCTCGCCTGCGGTTGCGGTCTGGCGGATTGATCCTACGTTCGTTGCTCCGATTTCGATAAAGACAAAGTCTCCGATGTGCTTGTTCGTCAGTCGATTGACGCGACGCTTGTTCTGCCAGAGATAGGAAATCTGTCGAGCCAGGCCGATCGGATTTACGGTGTAGAGTTTTCCCTCAATGTCGGTGCAGCTATGCTGCAAGGCACTGATGGGGTAGTGATAGCGATGGTAATCTGTTGGGCAGAGTCGTGAGATGACTGCTGATCCGCCTTCCAATGAGCGGGCGAGCCCTTTGTCTCCGAGAAGCTCAGGCAGCTGTAGTTTCTGCCCCTTCGCCCAGAGAGATTGCTCAGAAGATAAATCTGCCACATAAAGATGACGTCCATCAGCTGGGAAGCAGGCGGAGTGCTCTCGCATCGCAATCGGGCGGGCTGAAGGCTTCAGCTGGCGGTAGAAAAATTCGTTAAAGGTGCGGAAACTTTCAGTGGGCTTGAGGAACTCGGATTCATCAACTTCGAACTGTTCGATGAAGGAAGCCACCTGTTTGACCGAGCAGGGGCAGTCAGCCCATTTGCCGTAGAGGGAGGAGAACCAGGCCCGCTTGATGGCTGCTGACACGGCTAGTCGCCCCACCGGTGTTTCGTAGGCCCAGCGGAGGAAAGCCTCTCCGAAGACGGCCTCTGTTTTCATCTCGCCGGCGTAGCGATCGTAGTATACGATAGGCTCCCTTTTCATCTATCAGGGCTTACGCTAGAGCCTCTGTTTCAGCAACTAAAACGCGCATATGCAGCTTTCCGGAAAGACGATTCTACTCACGAATGACGACGGTATCGATGCCGGGGGCATTGCCTCCCTTCATCAGGTCCTCACCAAGTCCGGAGCAAATGTCTGGACCGTGGCTCCGGCTGCGGAAGCCTCGCAGATCGGTCATCGGGTGACGACGACAGAGCCTCTCCGATATGAGGAGCGCGGCGTCCAGCGCTTCGCCGTCTATGGCACGCCGGCTGACTGCACCCGGGTCGGCGTATGTCACCTCCTGCCGACGAAGCCTGACTGGGTGTTCTCGGGCATCAATCGAGGCGGCAACCTCGGGCGTCATGATTTCGTCATCTCAGGGACTGTAGCGGCCGCGCGAGAGGCGGCTTTCCTGGGGATCCCAGCCATCGCCTTCTCTCAATTCATGAAGCGTGAGCTGACTCTTGATTGGGAGGTGACCGCCTCCTACGTGTCACCCGCCTGGCAGGCGCTGCAGGGAGATTCCCTGACAGATGGAGAGTTCTGGAATATCAACTTTCCCCATCTGCCTGACTCAGATCCACAGCCCGGCGTCGAATTCTGTGATCAGGAGTCGGGCGCTCTTCTCTGCGAGTTTGAGGAAACGGATGCCGGTGTGCTCATCTACCGGGGGGACTATCAGAGGAGACCCCAAAGCGAGGGGTCTGATGTGAGAGCCTGCTTCGGCGGAAATATCGCCATCAGTCGTTGCCGTATCTAATGGAGATCGACCAGCGGAGAAGGATCCGGTCAGGAGCAGCGTTGCGTGATCTCGTTCGCGACCTTCGGTCCTGGCCCGATTCTTTCGGCTTGGACCCTGAGGAAGCATTCTTCCGCGACATCGGTAGTCACAGCGCCCTTGATAGGAATCTCTTACCTTGTGCTTCTGCTCCTTTCGTCCCGCCGGGGAGTCAGGATCAAATCTCACTTGCTTGGTGGATGAGTGAAATCTGCCGGCTCTCCTACACAGCCGCTCACAACGAGCAGACTCCTGGGGCGCACTTGGACTTGCCCTGCCGCACTGCCATCCTGGAGGCCCGCACCCCGCTCCGCGAAGTCTGGTCCCTCGATACCCTGGGGAACCATCTGGCCATCTACGAAATCGCCGAGGGCGCAGGCACCGTCCTCTGCTTTCGCGGCACCAGCCGTGTTCGGCAGTGGATCATGAATACGATGACTCGGCCGCATCGCTGGCGTCGTTTCGAGCGACCTTCATCGGGCGCGGGGGAGGAGGTGCTTTCACACATTCATTCGGGGTTTTATGTCATCTTCCGTCGCATGTGGAAGAAGTGCTTCCCGGTCCTGCAGGAGATGCCCCGTCCCTGGATCTTCACGGGGCACTCTCTGGGCGGAGCTCTTGCCAGTCTCGCGGCTGCTGCCGACGCTCCCGATCTCCTCTGCACTTTCGGTGCCCCCAAGTTTGCCAGCGCCGGCTTTAGCTCGCGGATTTTTGGCGGTGGTGCTCAGTGGTGGCGTTTCGTGACCGAGCAGGATCTCGTGCCTCATCTGCCCTTCCCGGACCATACGCGTAAGCGCTCACGCCTCTGTCATGAGGTGTCAGGGATTGCGCTTCGGGAGAATGGGGGTGCTAGGACGATCCTCCCTGTCGAGACAGATTCTGTGCGTCAGTCCCTCCGCCATCTGGCAAAAGCACGAGATCAAAACAGCGGACCACCAGAGTTCCTGACCGAGCACCGGATGGATTGCTATTGTGGCCGTCTGACGGGGGTGCGGGAGGGGAAAGCTGGGTAGCTTTCTTGTCATATCCATGTGTTTGTATCGTTTTCCGATGGGAAGCGGGCGCTTACGGCGTCAAAATAGTAGATTACCATTGAAGAAAGGAAGCGAAATGCCCCAATCAATACAGCCTGTTCACCCTGGAGAAATCCTCAAACTGGAATTCCTCGAGCCCATGAGCATAACGCAGTATCAACTCGCCAAGCAGACCAACATGCCGCACAGCCGCGTCACCGCTATCATCAGGCAGAAGCGATCAATTGCAGCCGATACAGCTGTCCGGCTGAGTGCATTTTTTGGAACAACTCCTGGTTTTTGGCTCAATCTGCAGAACGCATTCGACCTCGCTGTAGCTCCGCAAGAGAAGATAAAGCAAGAGGTTAGCCCCTGCAGCATTTAGGGTGACTCCGGAGAGATTTTGATGGTGCGCGATACTGGATTTGAACCAGTGACTCCCACCATGTCAAGGTGATGCTCTACCCCTGAGCTAATCGCGCGTCACTGAAAATGACGATTGGGCCATCTTCGGGGCGCGATAGTAAATGGCAACTCTTCGCTCTGCAAGGGCTTTTTCCATCACTCAGCGGCTTTTTCCTCAAGGGGGCTGTCAGCAGGCTCGTCTGAGGCAGTCTCTTCTTCTGAAGATTCCTCAGAACTTTCCTCGCTCTCCTCGCCTGGCTGGTCTGCCGAGCCTTGTTTGAGCTTTTCTTCCTCAAGGGCGATCAGGCTTGCCACCTCTTTCTGCACGGGTTCGATCTCCTCCAGTCGCAGATTGGGATCGGGGATGATGAAGACTTCACCGCTGTCTGCGTGCTCGTAGAAAAGGATTTTCCGCTCGTCGGTCTCCCGAGTGTCCGTGTGGACGACGGCCTTTTTTCGCTCCAGCATGAGAGCGAGGATGAACCGTGCCTGCTCCGTCTCAGGCTTGTCTTCCTCGACGAAGCGGCGGAGGATCATTTCGGCAAAATCGCCCTCGATCACCGGTGTCTCCTCGACTGGCACGGGGGCCTTGTAGGTTGATTTCCAGAAGGAGAAGGGCGGGGGATCGAAGCTGGATTTCAACTCGTTCCAGGCCTCGACTGAGAAATCCCGACGGATGTAATCCTCCGAGGCTGGCTCCTCGAAGATACAGGTATAGAAAGGCTGCTCATCAGCGAATGGTTCGCCCGTGTGCTCACAGCTGCCCTGGGTGCCGCGTATTTTCCAATCCTGATTCATAGTGAGTGAAGAAGGTCGCGAAGGTAGACGGCGTCAGCCTTTCCGCAAGTGCCTGCCGGATTGCTTATCGTGTGCCACTGCGAAAATGGAGACCTTGGATTTCGTAGGGGGCACCGAGAGTAAGCGGGTAATTTTCATCAATGTGCCCGGAGGGTAGTCCATCCCAGACTGGTATCTCGCTTTCGCCGAAATGCCGCTGAAAGACATCAAGCACCGAGAGGCCGTCCTGGCCGGGGTGACACTCGGTGAATGTGCCGAGCACGATCCCGGCGAGATGATCGAGCAGGCCGCTTTGCTGCCAGGTGATCAACAGGCGATCGATGCGGTAGGGGCGCTCTCCGACATCTTCGAGAAAGAGGAGTTTTCGGTTTAGTTTCGGCATAAAAGGGGTGCCGAGGAGGGCGGAGAAGACGGCGAGATTCCCGCCAACCAGCTCGCCGGACACGGTTGCCGAATCTGCGGCTTCGTTCAGTGGCGAAACAGCATGATCGATCGGTGAAAACGGGTGTTCGAGCTGGCGGATCCAGGCATCGCGCACAGCGGGGCTGGCCTTTGCGAGTGCACCGACCATCGGGGCGTGCAGGGATAACACGCCTGCTTCGTTCCAGCGAGCGTGGAGGGCTGTGACATCGCTGAAGCCGATGATCATTTTATTGGCCTTGCGGATGTCAGCAAGCGGGAGCCGCGGCAGGAGCTGTGTTGCGCCGAATCCTCCGCGGGCACAGATGATCGCATCCACAGCGTCATCTGCGAGAGCGTTATGCAGCTCGCTGATGCGTCGCGCTGCGGTGCCGGCATGGTAGGCGTCTACCTCGTAGATCGTATCAGAGAAGGCGACCTCGTAACGCTCTCGGAGCCAGGCGATACCGGCATCGAACGGCTCGCGGGCAAATTTTCCCGAAGGAGCTATCACCGCCAGTCTGCGTCCCGGTTTAACTTGGCGAGGAGGCGGTGCGGCTGGAGCTGATCGGGGAGACGGGTCTGCAGACATGGTCGCTCAGTAATCACCGGATCCGGCGTCGGCGCAACTCTCTCCATTCAGTGATGAGCTCCTCCGCGTCTTCATAATGCTCCTCGAGTAGCTCGATCGCCTCGTCGTAGGGCTCAGGGCGCTTCGGATGAAGCTGGCGAAGCCGCTCGTATTCATCCAGAGCGTCATCGTAGCGTTCCTTTTCACGGCAGTGACGGGCCACGGTCAGGTCAAAGGTCGGGCGATCATTGCTGCCCACTGGGATGAAGAGCCGATCAATGAACTTGAGGATCGGCCAGGAAATCAGCCAGAAGAGCGGGCGGAAAATGGCCAGAGAGGCCGCGAGAAAACAGCCGACAGAGGCGACGATGAAAAACGGGTTGGTCGAAGAATCGGAGAGTCTCCCCAGCCATGCACCGATGCCGCAGCAGGCGAGAACCCATAGCGTTCCGACTACGAGCTGGCGGATGGTCGGCGGCTGGGGCTCAAAAATCATCGTGAGGTTGAAATCCAAAGGATGTTAACGATAATGGACAAACTTACGAAGACAAATGATCCCGCGAAAGTCAGACCGCCAGACCTGGACCTCTCCTGCAAGAGGTCTGTGGATCGTGCTGGCACTGCTTCTTGTAGCAGGTTCGCCTTTCTCTGCGGGGTATGCACAACTCTTCGGCGGTCGCGAGGAAGAGAATGAACCTCGCGATCTCGGGATTCCCAAGCCAGTGCCACGCAAGATCGAGGTGCCTCGTGGGCAGCCGGTGAAATTTGAGATCGCCGCTGAAACCGGCACAACGATCGGGCAGGTGGAGTTTCTCGTCCGGGAGCTGCCAAGGGCTGGGAAAGTGCTGGCAGTGGACAAAACTCCGGGTTTTTTCAATCGGGCGACAGTCACCTATCTGCCTGATCCCAGCATTCCTGTGAATGTGGACTCTCTTGGGTTCGTCGCACGCTATCGAGGTGGGCGTTTTTCGTCCATCGCACGGGTTGATATCACCTTAACGAACGAGGCATCGGAAATCCTCGTGCCCAGTGCTGTTTCATTCGGAAAAGTTAGGGTCGGCGAGAGTGTCGTGAAGAGCATTCCCGTCAGCAATCTCGGGGAAAAGAATTTCCGACAGCAGCTGGCTGTCAGTGCACCGTTCTCTCTTGTCTCGCCGGCAGATGGACTGCTGAACGTCCCGGCGCAGGGGAAAGCTCAGCTCTCCGTGCGTTACACGCCGCAGCGGACCGGGCCATCCCAGTTTTTCCTCTACCTCAGTCAGGATCAGGCTGGCACGGTTCAACTGACCGGTGAGGCGCTGGCTGCCTACTCGATCGATACCCCACAGGTCGTGCTGGCGCTTGATGCAGAAAGCTCCGAGCGCAGCGGGGTGCTGACACTCACGAATCACTCGAAGAGTCCCATCATTCTCAACGCACGCTTCAGCTCACGCCTCAGCGGAGCGGTGAAGACGGAATACATTTTGAGACCTGGGAAGAATGACTTCCCCATCGTTTTGTCGGCGACAGATTCAGCCCCCATTGAGGGCCTGATTGAGCTGTCTCTCGGTGACGGTATGCCGCAGACCGTTCGTGTCAGTGGAGGAAATGTCCCCGCGCGGCTCATGCTGGAGGTGCCGGGGGAGATATCGGGCAACGTTCTGAACTTCGGGCAGGTGGTGGCTGGGACAAACGCTGACGCGGGCTTTCAGATCACCAACTCAGGAGGCACCGTTGCCCAGCTTCGGTATGATCTGCCCAGTCCTTTTCAGTTTCTTACTCCGCCGGAGTCATCGGTCGCGCCTCAGCAGACGATCAAATTGCATCTGGGGATTTTCCCGAAGGAGGCAAATGCCGGAGGCGTGAATGAAAAGCTGCAGGTCTATCTCGTAGGTGCAGACCAGCCTGCTGCCTCGATGGCTCTTCTGGCAAATGTGCTGAGCATGCAGAAGCCGGCATCTATTCTCGATCAGGAACTGCCGCAGGCGACTGAGAATGGCACGACCGCGCAAGAGCCTGCCGCAACAATCACCGGTGCCGCCTCGTCGAATCCATACCTGACTGAGGAAACAAGCGGTCCTGACACAGCCGCTCCCGAGGTTCCGGTCTCCTCCAGCGAAGAGAGTGCTGAATCTCCCTCTGCCGTGCTGGAGACGATCGAACCGGATGCGGCACCTCAGAAAAACACTGCCTCCGCGATCGTGAGATCGAAACCTAAAGTCGACCCATCCCTCATGCGTTCGTCTGATTGGGAGCGAGGGCTAACCCCGGCTGAGCGTCGCGCCCAACAGTCACCATCCGGTTTTGTGGGGCGACCCGGCGTCGAGAGAGACATTTCACTCGGCATTGGTCGGCCAGAGGATCTCGCTCTGGAGTCTGCCAGATCCGATCAGGTGAAAGTGCTTTTCACGGCTCCACGAAACAGCGATGGCTTCACCTTTGAGATCGAGATGCTTATCAGTATCGTGGATTTCGAGACCGGGCAGACCGTGCACGTGTGGCAGCCTGTTAGGAATGCCAAATTCTCTCGCACTGACCGCATGATCCGGGCGACGATTCCAGATCTCCCTCCCGTCACTTCGATTGAGATTCGCGCCGTAGCGATCAATCCTCAGGGACAGAGTTCGCCGGCTTCTGAGCCGATCCTCGTCCGCACCGAGCTACCGATGGATTGGACATATATCTATCTCGGACTTGGTATTCTGGTGCTGCTGGCCGTTGGCTTTTTCTTCTTCCGACTGTGGCGGAACCGCCAGAGTGACATTTATCAGGCCCAATACGTCGACTTGTAAGATGAGCCATTTTTCCCTTATACTTCGCTTCTGTGGCCTGCCTTGTGCAGTGCTTTTCCTGGCTCTTTCGAACGTAGCCTGTGTCACGAGTAGTGGCGGTGGCACACCAGCTTACCCCGAGCAATCGGGCTGGTTCGGGAGCAATCAGGCCAAGCCACCGATGACGCCGCAGCAGCAGGCAGAGTGGCAGGATCGGGTCTTCCGCTCCGGCGGGTATTGATCGAGTGTCCTCAGTCGAGTGCCCACCGCTATGTTTCCTGCCGATCTGCCTCAGTGGCTCATTGTGGGCATCGCCGTTTTCATGGGGGCGTGCGTCGGCTCATTCCTGAATGTTGTTATCTATCGATGGCCGCGAGGACTGAGTGTGGGCGAACCCAAACGATCTTTCTGCCCCGAGTGTGGGACTCAGCTGCCTTTCTGGTTAAATCTTCCGATTCTCTCCTGGCTGTTGCTGCGGGGGCGCTGTTATTTCTGTAAAGCCCCGATCCCAGCTCGCTATGTCCTGGTGGAGACGGTTACGATGCTCTTGTTTCTGGCCGTCTGTCTCGTCTTTCTCCCATCGCTGGGATGGCTGGGTGTCGCCGCGTTATGGGTCTTTGTCAGTCTTCTGGTTGTAGCTACTGGCATTGATGCTGAACATTTCTACATTCCTGATCGGATCAACCTCGGTGGATTGCTGATTGCTTTCGCTTTCAGTGCCCTTGTCCCGGCTTTGCATGAGAGAGACATCTGGTGGCAGGGCTTGACGCAGTCCTTGATCGGAGCGTCCTGTGGATACGTGCTTCTCTGGTTAGTCGTGTTTGTTGGGAAGCTCTTCTTCGGGCGGATCGAGCATGACTTTCGCGAAAAGCCGGCTCGCTTGCGCATCCGTGAGGGAAAGTCTCCCGAGGGTGGATATGACACCGTGCTCATCAATCTCGGCGACCAGAAATACGAGTGGGGCGAAGTTTTTTTCCGTAAGTGGGATCGGATCGAGATCGAGGCCGAAGAAGTGAAGCTGCGGTATGAAAGTGAGGCTTCGGATGCGAATGGTAAGAGAGAAGAAATCATCTCCGTGCGGCAGAAGAATGCAGCGCTCAAGCAGACGGGATTTACCATCTTTCAGGATTCTCTGCTGATCGACGGGCAACGCATCCAGCTGGCGGATGTCTCGCAGGTCACCGTGGAGAGGCTGCGTTACGCACGCATACCGCGAGAGGCCATGGGCTATGGTGATGTGAAACTCGTCGCCATGATCGGTGCTTTCCTGGGCCTCGAGAGTCTGCTCATCTGCTTGTTCGTCGCCTCCATATCGGGCGCTCTCGTGGGAGTGATTCAGAAGCTCCTCGGTGAAAAGCTCTGGGGGCGTCAGCTACCCTTTGGGCCCTATCTAGCTTTCGGTGCTCTCGTCTTCCTCTTCTTTGGGGAAGATCTCTGGCGGTGGTATTTCACGAACGTATTCCAGCGTTAGCAAGGCGGCATGGAATAGCGACATCAGTCGCGAGGCGGAAGCTTCGGTGCATTTGATTCGCCTCGGGGGCAGGTCTTTCGCCTGCGTCTCTAATGTTCCGCCCTGCATGAGGCGAGACAATGTAGGCGGGAACGGGACCTGTCCTTCGTAGCACCGGAACGGTGCGAAGAGGGAGAGACCGACTGCGCAGACTCCGCCCCCGTTTACCAACCTCAATCTCTCTCCCAAACCAGCTCCAGTCCAAGATGGTTACTGCCCTCGATCTCTACCTCGTCCAGTTTCCCATTCCGCACGCTCTCCGACATCCAGATCTGGTCGAGACGTAGCAGCGGGTTCTCTGCCGGGTAGGTGTTACCCGTTCCATCACCCATGCGGTTATAGGCATCTTTCAGTCCAGCCACCTGCAGGGGCCTCAGCGAATCATCTCCAGCGGGGCAGTAGAATCCTCCCACGAGAAAGCGATAGACCTGATCCTTCCCCATCGGATTCGACCCGATCGATTGTCGAATGATCCTCCGGTTAGAAATGCGGGTTTCGCGAGCATAGGTCCAGATCTCTGGATTCCAGAGCGCCGCCTGCGGCGTCAGCCAGTCGAGGTCGAGAACCGTTACATCCAGCACCGTCTCCTTCACTTCCACCCGGGTGTGGATGACGGGGTGCTTCGGGTCGGGGATCGATGCGATGACCTTCCCTTTGCTGAGCATGCCAACCCTTCGCGAAATCGTCATTCGATAGTCCTCTGCGTAGGGCGACTTTCGGAACCACGCTTCCAGCTCCTCCTTCTGCGGGCTTTGCTGAAGAAAGAGCACGTCAGGGTCACGTTCTAATGCTGTCGCCACGACATCGATCTTTCCGGCGCAGTTCACGTTGAGCAGTCGGAGAGTATCCTCTGATACCGTGATCTCCGGGGTAGACCGGAAGAGGCTGCGCAGAATACCCGTCGTCTCGCTGGCCAGACCGACACCCACGGCCACCCAGGCGATGCAGACAAAGAGGCTCCACCGCTTGGATCCCAGCAGAAAGCCGATGAGCGAGCAAGCCAGCCCCACCAGCGTCCAGCACCAGATGGGAATGAGGCTGAGAGGCGCCAACTGATCCCATTGGTTGATCTTCAGAGCGATGATCACCAGCAGCAAAACCCCGCCAAGCGCGGGCAGACCAAATCGGAGCAGCTTTGATCGTCGGGAAACCATCTCACCATCGTAGACAAGCTGATCTCAAAATGCCACGAAATTTTGTGAATCTTCGGAGTTGCCGTTGCGGTCACGAACATATCCAGGGCATAGCTCTGTGGGAATCAGGAAATGGTGCGAGCGCCCACCTGAAAAAGGAGTTTCGCCTACCTTGTTTACCTCCTACCATGGTGATCTATGAGATTCATCATCAGCTTATTCGCCGTCACGTTAACCTCAGCTCTCTTCGCCGAGGATGCTCGGAGCATCGTTGACGGGTTCGAAGCGAAAAAAGCAGAGGCTTTAGCGGCTTACCTGGAAGGCAACCCGGATGCTGAAGATGCGGAGATGGCTCGAATGTTCCTTATCGGATCTTATCTGGAGCTGGAGGAAAATGAGAAAGTAATCCCGCTGTTACGCGACCGTTATGACGCTTTGCCGAAAGGCGCCGAGGCGAATCTGCAGGAGCTGATCGGAGGTGCGATCGAACCGCTTTTCCAACTCTACGTAGAAAGTGGACAGAAAGAGGAAGCGAAAGCTCTGCTGGAAGAAGCAAAGGTGGATTTGGCAGAGAATCCGCAAGCCCCCCAAATCGCTCAATTCTTTGATCAGATGCTGGGCGAGTTACAGAAACCGAGCGTCGGTGAAACGATGGAAGTCTCATTCACTTCTACGCAGGGAGAGGAAGTCAATCTGGCTGATCTGAAAGGTAAGGTTGTGTTAGTCGATTTCTGGGCAACCTGGTGTGGACCCTGTGTGGCGAAAATGCCCTCGATTCTGAGCACTTACGAGCAATACAAGGCGGATGGGTTCGAAGTGGTCGGGATTTCGCTCGATGATGACAGGGCGTCCCTTGATCAATTTATTGAGCAGAACAAGATCCCCTGGCCACAGATGTTCGACGGCAAAGCCTGGGACAATGAGTTTGCTCAGAAGTTTGGAATCAGTGGAATTCCCGCCACCTTTTTGATCGGCAAGGATGGCAAGATCGCCGCTACCAATCTCATGGGTGACGAGCTGAACCAGAAAGTGGGCGAGCTGCTCCAATAGCATCTGACAAACTAGATCGAATATGCGAGCACCAGAGCTGCGAGCCCGTGTTGTCCATGCGAATCAGGAGTTGGTTCGCCATGGCCTGGTCCACCTGACCTGGGGGAATGTGTCAGAGTGCGACCGCGAGGAGGGCATCATTGCCATCAAACCGAGCGGTGTCTCTTACGCAGAGCTGACGGCGGAGAGCATTGTGATCATCGACTGGGATGGCAAAACGGTCGACGGTGACCTGAAGCCATCTTCCGATCTCGCCACGCATCTGGAGATCTTCCGGAACTTCGATGGGGTGGGCGGCGTTACTCATACGCATTCGACGGCCGCTACGGCCTTTTCACAGGCAGGCAAGCCACTGCCCTGTTTTGGCACGACTCACGCCGATCATTTCTTTGGCGAGGTGCCGCTGGTGCGCGAGCTGAACGAAGAGGAAGTCGCTGAGGCCTACGAGGAGAATACCGGGAAGGCCATCGTTGAGCATTTCCAAAATGCCGGTCTCGACCCTCTGGCGGTGCCGGCCTGCCTGCAGAAATTTCACGCGCCGTTCATCTGGGGGGCATCAGCGATGGACTCTGTGAAGAACGCTGTCGCGCTGGAAATGTGCTGCGACATGGCGCTGAAAACGCTCAGCCTAAATCCTGATGCTCAGGCCTTGCCCAGCCACATCCTGCGCAAGCATTACCTGCGTAAGCACGGGCCCGGGGCCTACTACGGGCAGGGGTAATTAGGAGGCCGTTGAAGAACTAGATGGAATCGCGCAAGGGTAAGCATGTTTCGCGATGAAAGGTGGGTCCAAGGGGAGAAGCAAGCGACCTTCTCAGAATGCCAAGGCAGGTGCCCCCAGGGCTTTCGCGTGGGACTGAAGTCCCACCTCAATAGCTCGCGTCGTTCCTGCTACGGAACAGCGAATTCATTCGCGGACGGCATCTATCTCGGGCTCTTAGAAGGAATCGTGCAAGGTTAAGCACGTTTCGCGATGAAAGGTGGGTCCAAGGGGAGAAGCAAGCGACCTTCTCAGAATGCCAAGGCAGGTGCCACCAGGGCTTTCGCGTGAGACTGAAGTCCCACCTCCATAGCTCGCATCGTTCCTGCTAGGGAGCAGCGAATTCATTCGCGGACGGCATCTATCTCGAGCGCTTGGACTAGAGGAAGGGAAGAGAGTCTACTCAAAATTGCCGATCGCCCCGCTCAACCTTGAGGCATTCCTCCAAACTAGCTCCTCACGCATTGCGCCAGCAGGTGCTGAAAGACCTCTGTCGCCTCCAGTGTCTGGCGATGGTCAAATCCATCGTGCGGGCCGATGAGCACTGGGTGGTCGTCAAGCTCGCTAGGGATCGCACCGTGTGAACCTTTCACGAGAGAGGCATCAAGTGGAATGACATCCATGAGCATGCGAAAGCCCAGTTTTTTGCGCAGGAGCTTGCTCGCGAGCTTGAGTTTCGGGAAGCGGATCTTCGGATCGATGAAGAGCTCGACCGGATCGTAGCCGGGCTTGCGATGAATGTCGACGGAGCGGGCGTAGTCCGGTGCCTTTCGATCGGACTTCCAGTAGTAGTAGGTGAACCAGGCATCGTCTTCGGCCACCACGATGAAGTCGCCAGCACGCTCATGATCGAGCCCAGCAGCGGCACGCGACTCACCGTGGAGAACCTCCTTCACGCCGTCGGTATTCTCTAACAGTTGAACGGTTTCATCGAGTAGTAGCGGATTATTCAGATAAACGTGGGCGACCTGATGGTCCGCGATGGCGAAAACCTGGCAATTTCCCAGATCGATGACCTCGCGCCCCAGCTCCTCGCGAAAAGAAATCCACTCCTGTTTCCGGAAAATCCGATTCAGGTGCACAGGCCGTTTTGATGGAGTGATGCCGTATTCACTCAAAAGACTAACGGATACGCCTTTTGATTCCAGGTGAGTCGTCAATCCTTCCACTACTTTGTCGATCGCGAGCAGGTCTTCATCAGTAGCCCGATCCTCCGGCCCGAGCTTCTGTAAGTTGTAGTCTAGGTGTGGGAGGTATACCAGATTGAGATTCGGGGCATACTGGTCCTCGAACCATTTGGCGGATTCGGCGATCCACTGGCTGG
>JAHDFZ010000066.1:0-1036 GCA_020627905.1 Verrucomicrobiota bacterium | reverse complement strand
CCCCAGAACGCCGGGAAAGGAAAGTCGCCCAGCTTGCGCTTCATCTTTTTACGCAGATCCATCGGCCAGGTCTGCACGTCGAACACTTTCTTACCGTCAGCGCAGTAGATCGGGCGCGGGGTGATCTGATAGTCAGCGGAAGAATACATATTGTTCCACCAGAAAACTTTGGCGCAGGTGAAGTCCTGGCCCAGCTCTTCCCGTGCGCGCTCCCAGAGCTTCTGGCCATGGACGAGGCGGTTCGACTGCTTCCAGCATCGGTGCTCGGAATAGTCCCGGTCATACCACATATTCCCGACGATTCCGTGCTCGCTGGGCGCAAGCCCGGTGAGGAACGTCGCCTGCATGGTCGAAGTGACTGCCGGTAGCGTAGGTCGTATGTAGGCGAGCCGGTTCTCCTCACGGTTGAGGAAGGAGGTGATGAAGGGCATGTCGACCCCGATCTGTCGCTGTGTCAGGCCGACAACATTGAGAATGGCGGTGCGTGGGTAGGGTGATTTTTTCAAAACTCAGGGAGTAGGGGGATGTTGATAGCAGACCGGGCGCAGGAAGCGCGTCAGACAGCGTCCGCCCACACTGGTGAAGAGTGGGTGGCTGGCAGCGGGGTAGGGGCCTCCATGTTGCATGGAGTAATTCGGCTCCAACCCGACGGGGAATCCATTAAAAATAATACGGCCGGCGAAGCCCTCGCAGATGGACAGGAGCTCTCCGGATAGATCGCTTTTCGATGAGGTGTGGATAGAAGCAGTCAGAGAGCCCTGCCACGACTCAGCGATGTTGCGGAAGTCTGCTCCTGAATCGCAGGTGATCGCCAGGGTGGTAGGACCAAAGATCTCCTCCAGCCAGAAATGGTCTTCCTGCTGAAGGATGTCTCCGGCTGAGGCCTCTGTCAGGACCGCAGGCACCTGATAGCCTCCATCTGTCGCAACGGTGGGTGCCGCTGTCAGACTCTTAACGGAGGGGCGTTTCAGAAGCTTATCGACTGCGGTCTGATAGGCCTGAAAAATGCCTCGGTGGAGCAGCGGTTGTTCTTGCC
>JAHDFZ010000065.1 GCA_020627905.1 Verrucomicrobiota bacterium | reverse complement strand
TTCGGCCAGTGGGATCCCAAGAACCAGCGCCCCGAGCTCTGGAACATCTTCAATGGTCGCAAGCACCATGGCGAACACTTCCGCGTCTTCCCTCTCTCGAACTGGACGGAAATGGATGTCTGGCAATACATCAAAGCCGAGGAGATCCCCCTCCCCAGCCTTTACTTCAGCCACAAGAGGGACGTCGTGCATCGTCAGGGCGCGATGCTCGCTGTGTCGGATGTTGTCATCCCCCAGGAAGGTGAGCGCGTTGAGAAGGACGCCATCGTTCGCTTCCGCACGATCGGAGACATGACCTGCACCGGCGCCGTTTACTCAGACGCATCTGATCTGGATGCGATCATTCAGGAGGTGGCCACGGCTCGCGAAACAGAGCGCGGCACCCGCGCCGATGATAAGCGCTCCGAAACCGCAATGGAGGATCGCAAGAAGGAGGGCTACTTCTAGGCCCTGCTTAAAAGACACCTAACACTCACTTTTCCCTTTACCCTTTTTACTCATGTCAGACACAACTGTGCAAAGCAGCGACGACTATCTCTCCATGGACCTCCTCCGCTTCACAACAGCGGGGAGCGTTGACGATGGCAAATCGACTCTCATCGGTCGACTGCTTTATGATTCCAAAAACACCTTCGACGATCAGCTGGCAGCTGTCGAAGAAAGCTCGAAAAAGCGTGGCGATGAAAACGTCAACCTAGCACTGCTCACCGACGGTCTCCGCGCCGAGCGCGAGCAGGGTATCACCATCGACGTCGCTTATCGTTACTTCGCAACTCCTAAGCGTAAGTTCATTATCGCCGATACCCCGGGTCACATCCAATACACACGGAACATGGTGACAGGTGCCTCGACAGCAAACCTGGCCATCATCCTCGTCGATGCCCGCACCGGAGTGATCGAGCAGACCATGCGTCACGCCTTCATCGCCGACCTCCTGCGCATCCGTCACGTCGTCCTCGCCGTCAACAAGATGGACCTGGTCGATTACAGCGAGGAGCGTTTCGAAGAGATCCAGGAGCAGTTCAAAAAGTTCAGCTCGCGCCTGAGCAACATCGTCGAAATGACCGCCATCCCCCTCAGCGCGCTGAAGGGTGACAACGTCGTCGACAAGTCCGAGCGCATGTCCTGGTATCAGGGGCCGACGCTCCTCTACCACCTGGAGACCGTCTACATCGGTAGCGATCAGAACCACGTGGATGCCCGTTTCCCCGTGCAGTGGGTCATTCGCCCCCAGTCAGACGAGCATCACGACTTCCGCGGCTATGCCGGTCGGGTAGCCAGTGGCGTCTTCCGCCCGGGTGATGAAGTCCTCGTCCAGCCGTCCGGTTTCACGACAAAGATCAAAGCGATCGAGTCTCTCAACGGACCACAGGAGTCAGCCTTCGCTCCCCTGTCCTGCACCATCACGCTGGAGGATGAGATCGACATCAGTCGAGGCGACATGCTGGCCAAGCCCAACAACCCGCCCAAAAAAGGGCAGGACATCGAGGCCATGATCTGCTGGTTTTCCGACAGCGCCCAGCTGCAACCACGTGGCAAATACGTTCTTCGCCATACCACTAATGAGGTGAAAGCGATGGTGCAGGAAGTGCGCTACAAGGTGAATATCAACACCCTCAACAAGATTGAGGACGACAAGACCTTCGGCCTCAACGAGATCGGACGCATCAGCATCCGCACCTCAGCGCCACTGCTCTACGATTCCTATCGCCGCAACCGAACGACTGGTAGCTTCATCCTCATCGATGCTCAGACCAATGAGACGGTGGCTGCAGGGATGATTATCTGATGAATCCATCCCCCTTCGGGGGGAGCAGTGAAGGCTTTAGGGCCGGGCTAGAGAAGGATGACAGGAATGTCGTCCCTCCGTCCCTCCATACAGCCTGCTTGCGCCAGTTTCATTCGCGGCCAACTATGAACAGGTCATCAGGGGTTCTGCTCGTGGGAATGAATTCCCTCCTCCCCAGCTTGGCTCTCGTGACCTTGCGTCCCTTTACCGCTCTCCTGAGCCACAGAGGTCGAGCCAGTTTTTCAGGCTCTGGCTCACATGCTTTCTCTGATGCATGACAAGGTAGAGCTTCCGGCTCAGGTTTCGGTTTGCCGCCTCGAGCTTCACGAGGTCGCCTCTGGAAAATTCCTCTTCCAGCGACAACCTTGACAGGCACCCTACACCGATATTCTGTTTCACTGCCTGACGAATCGCTTCGGTCCCGCGTAGCTCAAGGATGATCTGCATCTCGGGAAGGAGGCCTACCATTGCGCGATTAAAGGTCTGTCTCGTCCCGGAGCCCTGCTCACGCAGGATCCACTTTGCGGAAAGAAGGTCTTCATCTGTGATGCATCCTTTCGCAGCAAGAGGGTGATCAGGACTGCAGAAGAGATTCAGTTCATCATCTCGCCAGGGGATGATCTGCAGCTGCGGGTTATGCGCTTCCCCCTCGATCATACCGAGGTCGAGTTCGAAGTTGAGCACCTTTTCGACGACATGCTCTGTGTTGTAGATTTCGAGTGCAACCGGGGCGCCGTCGTGCTTCTGGAAATACCGCGCTATCATCTGCACGGCCAGGAAGTTAGCGATCGTCAGGGTAGCGCCGATGCTGATCTTCCCGACTTCTTCCGCTCCTCGGAGGCTCTGCTGAACCTCCTCCGCCTGAGCGAGCAATCCCTCCGCCTGCGGCACCAACCGGGAACCGTCATCATTGAGATGCAGCCGCTTTCCGATACGGTCGAAAAGCTGCACATTCGCCTGCGTCTCCAGATCTTTGAGCGCGCTACTGGCAGCGCTCTGCGACATGCCAAGCTGCTGCGCAGCTCGAGTCATGTTCCCCGCTTTCGCGATTGCAAGGAACACTTCGAGCTGCCGCAGAGTGAAGGCCATTGCCTAACTAGAATCTAGGATCAGCCGCTCCAGACAAGCTATGAAATCGCGACTTTAGTCGCGAGCCGAAAGCCACGTTCGCCAAGCCTGAGTTCCTCGATCTCCAAAGTAAAGCTCTTAACAATAAACTCACCATTCGCAATAGCCCCAATCCATAGAGCAACCGATCAATCCCACCAATCAGTGGCACTATGCTTCACCTCTTTGACAACACCGGCACGAATCACGAAATCCCCGAACTCTTCGTCTTCGTTACGCTCTTTTGACCAGCGCTCGATCAGACCGTCCGTTTCTTTCAGAATCTCTTCCGTCGTGGCATTTTCCAGGTGTTGTTTCGGCACGCGCGTTCCCGCTCTGTTGCCTCCCAGATACATATTGTAGCGTCCGGGCGCTTTACCGACGAGCCCGAGTTCCGCCAGCATTGCCCGGCCACAACCGTTCGGACAGCCGGCGATCCGTGTGATGAGATACTCATCCTCCATACCGTGCTTCTTCAGCATCCCTTCGATCTCATCGATGAAGGTCGGGAGATAACGCTCAGCCTCCGCCATAGCCAGCGGGCAGGTCGGCAGGGAAACGCAGGCCATCGCCCGTTCGCGCTGCTGGCTGGTGTCTGCCATCAGTCCGTGCTTTTTGGCGATTGCTTCGATCTTCGATTTCTCTTTCACCGCGACTCCGGCGACGATGAGATTCTGATTCGCCGTCAACCGGAAGTCGCCTTTATGGATGCGGGCGATCTCGGCCACCCCTTCTTTCTTCTCACCAAGCAGACGTCCGTTTTCGATGAAGAGCGTGAGATGGTGAAGGCCCTCCTCTCCCTGGATCCACCCGATCCGGTCGCCGCGCTCCGTCAGCTCGTAAGGACGAATTTCTTCGAACTTATGGTCCATCCGGCGCTCGACTTCTGCCTTGAAGGTTTCGAGGCCGACTCGCTCAATGGTATATCGGGTTTTGGCATTTGTCCGATCGACCCGATTGCCCCAATCACGCTGCACAGAAACGATGGCCTCTGCACAATCCAACAGGTTTTCCTTCGGAATGTAGCCCAGATCATGAGCTGTCGTCGGGAAGGTCGTCTTCAGTCCATGTGTGAAAGATAGTCCGCCGCCAACTACGGCGTTGAAACCCGCCAGGCCTTTGCCACTCTCGTCAGCGATGGCGACAAAGTTCATGTCATTGGCATGCATGTCGACATCATTGTGAGGAGGGATGATCACCGTCGTCTTGAATTTTCTCGGCAGGTAGGTTTTCCCGAGGATTGGCTCACTGTCCTCTACGCCGTCTTCTGTGGAGAACTGCTTCTCTTTATCCAGCCAGATCTCGGCATAAGCCCGTGTCTTTGGCAGCAGATGCTCGGAGAGTTTTTTCGCCCACTCGTAGGCTTCTTTCTGCAGCTGTGACTCTACCGGATTCGACGTGCAGAGGACGTTGCGGTTGACGTCTCCGGCCGTTGCCAACGAATCAAGCCCGAGCTTGTTCAGCCACTGGTGCATCGGCTTGACGTTCTCCTTCAATACTCCGTGAAACTGGAAGGTCTGACGGTTGGTGATTCGAATGCTGCCGTAGTCAGTGCTCTCGGTGGCGAACTGATCGATCCCCAGCCATTGCTCAGGGGTGATGATCCCGCCGGGAAGTCGGCACCGCAGCATGACGTTTTTGCGAGGCTCAAGTTTTCTCGCTACCAGATCAGGTCGGATGTCCCGATCGTCCTGGGCATACATGCCGTGGAAGCGGATCAGCTGGAAGTTGTCACCGCGAAAGCCTCCGCTCAGCGTGTCCTGCAGATCTCCTGTGATCGTTCCCCGCAGGTAGTTGCTCTCCTCTTTCAGACGCTCATTATCCGCGAGCTTTCCCTCTACCTGCAGCACGGGGCTGTCTCCCGCTGTTTTCTCTGCCTTGTCCGTCGCACTCATAATCTTTCTTTCTAACAAACTCTTTTTTCCTTAGTAGACGTCCCGCTGATAGCGCTCCGTTTCGCGTAACTCATTGAGGTAGTCCTTCGCCTCATCTTCGTCCTTGCCGCCCTCCTGGGAAATCACATCGAGGATTGCCAACTCGACATCCTTCGCCATGCGTGAGGCATCACCGCAGACATAAACATGCGCTCCTTTCTCAAGAGCTGCCCAGAAATCGGCAGACTCCTCACGGATCCTGTCCTGCACGTAGATTTTTTCTTTCCCATCGCGCGACCACGCGAGTGAGATTTTACTCAGCAGGCCCTTATCCCGATATTCGATCCATTCAGCGTGGTAGAGGAAATCTGCCCGGTAGTTCCGGTTTCCGAAAAACAGCCAGTTTTCACCGGAAGCTCCCTCGGCGCTTCGCTGCTGGAGAAATGCGCGGAATGGAGCAATCCCCGTTCCCGGCCCGATCATGATGATGGGCGTCGCATCGTCCTTCGGCAGACGAAACCTCGGATTCGGCTCTACGAACACCTGCACCTCGTCACCTTCCTCCAGGCGATTGCTCAGCAGTCCGGAAGCACTGCCAAAGTAGCGCTTACCGCCGGAATCAATATCGACGACTCCCACACAGAGATGCACCTCTTCCCCCACTTCCTCCTGTGAAGAAGCGATCGAATAAAGACGAGGCGAAAGAGGCTTCAGCCCGTCAAAAAGACGCTGCGCCTCCAGCTTCTGCGGGAATGCCTGCAGAAGACCGACGAATGGTGTCCACGCCTGAAAGTCCCGAAGCGCGTCTTTATCTTCGATCAGCTTTGTCAGGTCCTCATGATCGGCAGTCGATGCATAATCGGTGAGGAGTTTCGGCGTCAGCTGGTTCAGATCACACTGAGTAAGAAGAGCCTCGCGGATCGCAACTTTCCCAGTCCGTCCGTCGACCACTTCGTCACCGGAAAGACCACACATTTCTAACACTTCGTCGACGACATCAGCCGGATTGTTCGTGACGACTCCGAGAGCGTCTCCGACCTCATACTGCAGGCCGGAACCATCGAGGTCGATCTCGATGTGCTTGATCATGCGCCCCGCCTCATCCGTCACCAGTGGATGATTGGCCAGTAATGTGGCTGTAAAAGGGTTCTCCTTGTTGTATGCACTCTCCGTGTGCGTGTAAGTGCCGACGGGGATTACCGCATCTGTCGCAGCCCCTGCTCCGGCGACGTCTTTGAGCTTCACCACTGCCTCTTCGATCCACGCATCAGACGGTGCCTCGTAATCCACATCGCAGTCTACCCGATCAAGAAGCCTCTCGGCACCGAGCTCCGCCATCTTCGTATCAAAATCGATCCCGGCCTGGCAGAACAAGGGGTAGGAAGTATCTCCCAATCCAATCACCGCGAAACTGACTCCGTCCAGCTTGGGGGCTTTTTTCCCAAAAAGGAAACTGTGCAGAGGGACAGCCTCCTCAGGTGGCTCACCATCTCCCTGCGTCGAGGTTGCGATCAGCACGATGTCCTCTTTCGGCAACTGTCGCGCCTTGTAGCTGCCGGCATTGGTCAGCGTCACATCGAGAGACGCCCCCTGCAGCTTTTCGGTCAGTTTCTTTGCCACTCCGGCAGCATTTCCGGTTGCCGAAGCTGAAATCACCGTGATCCGGCGTTGAGCAGCCGGTGCTGCTGCGGCAACAGCGCCGCCTACAGCAGCAACGCCCTGGCTTTCAGCCCAGAGGTAGCCGGCGAGAAACGCTTTTTGCTGCGCACTCAGAGATGACAACTGCTCGGTAAGCTGGGCGGGGACAGGAAAGGATAATGGTTGGGGCTCGCTCATGAGAATGGCCAGAAGAGTATCCCCACTCTTTAAACAAGTAAATTAGATTACTTTGATTTTCATAATCTATTTTACCGATTACAAAACATCGTAAAACGAGCCATTCCAGCAGACAACGCATGCTCGTCGAAGGGAAGGTGCCGCCGAAAATCTATCGCAGTTGTCCCGAACTCAATCGTCAACGTCAGAGCCTCTCAACGGGGATTGAGAATGATCGGCCTTCCACTTTTGATCTGACGCGAAACGCGCGAAGCCCAGCGTTCCTCTTCCTTATCCAACTCGACGCTCGCTTCTTCTCGCCACTTGTTTATCTGCACGAGGTATTCATCAAAATGCTCCGGCGAATGGTTTTCAAAAACCTCTTTTGTAATCGGTGACAGAAACAAATGATGGTCAAAAAAGTGGAGATGCCCGTTACCTGACCCGAGATCAGGCTGCAGTCTCGATCCGAGGGAAACTCTTGATTTTGTGATCGGTAATTGATTTTTGCTCACGTAACGGGACGTTGTCGACACGTTGCCCATGAGGACACTCAACGCCTTCACCTCATCCTTCTGCCCCTGCAGATGGAATTGCTTCACGTAATAAGTCGAAGCTACTGAGTAGCCGTTTCCATAGGCTCGGTAAATATCACCCACACTCTTACCTCGCTTGCTCACCAATTTGTGAGGAATGAGGAAAAGCTGCTCAATCGTCTCTTCCTCCTTCGGAAGAATCTCATTGGCCAGTTTGAGAAACATCTCCTGATCCACAGTCTCTTTTACCGGGTCATAAGCTTTCAGCTCAGAAGCTCGAAAGGCATCCTGATGGACCTCAACAGGGCACCCCCAGAAATCTGCCACCTCCTGCAGGGCTGCCGCAGTGTCACTGTTAGCATCATAGTCCGAGTCGATGATCACCTGGATGCTTTTACCACGGAGAATGCGATCCTTTGCCGGGATCCAATATTTCGAGGGATCTGCCTTAGCCCCATGTGCCTTGATCATTTCTGCCAGGGCAGCCCGCTCTTTAGGGAATTCATACAGGCTGGAACGCTTGTCTTTCAGGCGCAGCGCTGCCGCGGTGAGGATTGACGAGAGTCTATCGCGCTGCTTTTCCTTCTCCATGACACTGGCGAGAGCGAGGATCAATGGAGCCTCATCTCGTCTCCAGGAATGCACTTTCGACCATGTGTTAATCATCCGCCCCGCCCCTACGCGCTCAGCCTGCTCACGGAGATACCAGGCAATCATGTCGATGTCTTTGCTTTTGACGACACCGTTGTTCTCATATTTCTGCAGTAGATCATAGGCCTCTTTGTGAGAACCTCTCTCGCGCAGGGCGAAGCTCTTGAACCAGGCGACGGTGAACCATGGCTTTTCGATCTCTGAATAGACATCGAGAGCGGGGCCATATTGCTCCTGCTGCAGTTGCGCGACAAACGGGTAATAGATGAGCTTTTGACGAAGAGCTGGGTTCAGGCCGTCAGATAGGTTCTCGACTTTTTCCCAATCGCCCGACGTGCAGGCTCCTCGGAGCAGGGCACGAACGCGATCCTCACCGCCATCCTGCTCGGACTCCAAACGAACAAGATGAAATCGCATGTGCTCGCCAAAGCTTTTTTGGAAGCGCTGATAGCTAGCCGGATCGGTTTTTTTCCAATCTTTGGAATTGGGGGACATTTCCGCCTGCGCGGGGAAGAGCGGCACCGTGAAAAGTTCAGCCATCACCTCGTAGAGCGTCTTTCTCCACTCACCTGGATCATCGACGACAAGTCCCAGAGCGGCCTGGTAAAGATTGAGTTTCATGGCTGACTTCGCCTCTTTGGTCATTCGGTAGCCAAGAAAAGAATCTGCCAGTGAAAGATACAGGTCTGATTCAGCTCGGCGGACAACTTGGAAGTCAGAATCCATCGGACGTCGGCTGTCCAGCTGGGCACGCAGTGAGTTTTTGATGAAGCTCACCATGTCGCCTTCTCCCTGAAAATTTGATCGCTGGGCTGCCGCTAAAAACGTCGAAGTCGCCGGGTGTGTGGCGAAAAGGAGATAATCCTCTTTCAAATCGATCCCGGGAAGAGGAACGACAGAAAGAACAAGGTCGGCGTCGACTACCGGTGCCCGTGCTTCAGCATTCGAGGTCATCAGGCGCAGTTTGGCTTCGTCGAGCGAGCTAGCGATGCTTTGCCGATCCGTCAGCTTCAGCATACCCTGGAACTCTGTGAGTCCCGCAAGATCATTGTCGAAAAGCCATTTCCCGAACTGGCTCTCCTCGCTGGCTGTGAACGTTCGCGAAGTCGTTCCGACCAGCTCGACCGACAGCTTGAGCGGCCGATGAATCGCTCTCTTTTCTTCTGCCGCCGCCTGGCGCGCCCTCAGTGAAAACGCATCCGCAATCTTTTCCGCTGCCGCTCTCCCCACTTCACTCGCTCTCACTTTCCCCGTTTCCGCAAGCGGCAAGCGGACAGGGCTGAGTCGCTTGTATTTCCCCTGGAGTGACTGCGACTGGAAATGATAGGGGTGTAGCGTGAGGCGATTGGCCACAGCGTCATAAACTGGCAAAATCAGGTAGTTTGCCGGGACCGCCTCGTAAGACAGGTCGATGGACAAGGTAGCGAAGGCCGCCGAAGCGCCCACCGTCGAGCGATCGGTGAGAACAACGCGATAGTTCTTCAGCAACTCCAGCTGGGTGAACGAATGGATCAGCTCGACCTCTGAGAATCTTTGAGGGTTCGTTTGCACCTGATTCAGCATCGGCGGCAGGACCGCAATCCTTGTGACTTCAGCCTGCGATGCACCCATCGTCAGAACGCTGACCAAAACGGAATAAAACGAAAAAAAGCGGAACCTCGAAAGAAATGACATGGGTTCTACCCTGCAAAGACCAGCTCATTTTGCCAAGGGTTTTCTCCGAACTCTTAGGGATCACTCGGCATTCTGAAGTCCGCCGGATAGACGATCATCGGTGCCCTTCATGCTCACCTGCAAGCGATGGAAGCTTGCGGCAAGCGAAGCCAATTCCGCCCATGTGCCCGCATTAGGCCACTAATCCCACAGCTCTGGCCACATCTGAGTTGACAAAGTTCGAATCGGGCTTAAATCACCCTCCCCATTGCGCGATTGCTCATTTTGTTCGAGCGTCGGCGCATGGATTCGGCGAGGTGGCCAAGTGGTAAGGCAGGGCTCTGCAAAAGCTCTATCGCGGGTTCGATTCCCGCCCTCGCCTGATACCTTTCCACTTTTCCCATGACATCGGGGAAAGCCCGTTATATAAAGGTTTCAGACTGGAAAATGGGACACAAAGGCGGGACACAATCAGACCTTAAGGGTATGCCGCAATACCTTTACAGGAGGAAGGGAGTTTTCTACTTCAAGCGCCGCTACCCTCAGCAACTACGCGATGCAGGCCTCGTGAGTAAAGAGTACTTCAAAAAGAGTTTAAAGACTTCCGACCTCAAGCAAGCGAAGAGGAAGAGGACCCTCGCGTTGGTTGAATACGACGCCGAAGTCAGCCGACTGGAGCGAAGGCTACCGCACCCCCAGGAAAACAATGAGGGAGGCGCTTCAAGCGAAGCTTCCCTGACTCCTGCTGAGATACTAGAGATCGTCTCTTCGAGGTTCGTTAAGATGGAGCGTAGGTCACTAGAGTGGCGTGAAGAGATAGGCAGATTAGAAGGCATGGAATGGCGTGACCGCCGTGGAGACGCAGAGCACGACTGGGCCATTCATTCAAGCGCCGATCCGATTGCCGAAAAAGGCTCCAGGGAGGCCTTACAGAGCGAATTACGAGCCTTGGGTGTATCCATACCAGAAGACCAATTCAGAGGGCTTCTGAATCTCTATATGCGCGCTGAAGCGGAACACTACTGGCGCACACTTCAGGTTTTCGATGGCAAGCTGTTTGCCGAGCGAGATGAGAGGTTCCGAGGAGTAGGAGCCGATACTCCCATTTCCAAGATTAACCTTCAGAGCCACTCCCTCAAAGAACTCATCGACAAATTTGTCACAAGGGACCCTCACTTAGCGCCTGCAACCTTAGCCAGCTACTCGATGCCCTCGGCAATCCTGATCGATCTCTTTGGCGAAGCAAAACGGATTTCAGAGTTCGACTATGGAGACGGTGAGCGTCTGGTTGACTTCATTTCGACCATCCCACGGGATGCGAAGAAGCGCTATGAAGGGAATTTTGTTGAGATCGCAACGCAGGCAGAAAACGAATCGGACCGTTCTAGGCTCTCTCCCAAAAGGCAACGGGACATCTTCCTTGTAGTGAAGGCGATTTTAAATTTCGGGGTGGAGATCCAATGGCTTCCGTCCAATCCGTTTCAGGGAGGCACGCTGCTCAACAGGCTACCGCAAGGGAAGAAACGGAAAAAAGAACGCTTCACCCATGATGAGCTGAACACGCTATTGCAGTCGAATGAATTCCTCTCAGCAAGAAAAACAAACAAGCAGGGAGAACGACAGGAGGGCTATTTCTGGACTACCCTCCTTTGCCTCTTTCACGGGATTCGTGCAAACGAAGGGGCATCTCTTCTGATTGAGGACGTGAAGCAGCGGGATGGAATCTGGTATCTTGACATCCGTGAACAGAATGATCGAGGAGAGAAAGTTAAGAGGCTCAAGACCCACTCCAGTGCTCGGAGAGTCCCGCTCCACAAGACATTTTTGGCCATCGGTTTCCTAGAATACTGGGAATGGATCGAATCGAATTCAAAAGATCCGTTCCTCTTCCCCGAAATGGTTCCAAACGCAACAACGAGGAATCGAGCTAAGGCATTCAGTCAATGGTTTGGACGCCTGAAGAAGCGCGTCCTTCCGAGCGAATCGTGGGAAGGCGTCCATGGGAAAGATCTCCATAGCCTCCGCCACTCTATCTGCGATGAAGTCAGGAAGCATTCCACCTCCGACGAAATTCGCTATTCACTCCTCGGCTGGATCGAAGGCTCTGGGAAGAAAAACGCGGGGTATGACTACGGAGAAGGTTTCAGCATCTCAGAACTCAAGAGCCTCGTTGATAAAATTCAGATCGAAGGCGTGTCTTTTGATCACTTAACGAAGTGATTGACTGTATTCAAAAAATCCTTCTCTGAAAAACGGTCGAGGGATCGGGACCTAAGGTAAATTTTCTCAGGATTTGGTGTATTCAGAAAAACATTTGATTCTTTGAATACACTTGCCAGCCTGGTTTCATGGAAAATTTGCAACCGGTTGCAATTTTGGTGAGAGTTTCGACCAACCGACAAGAGACAGACCGACAGGTTTCTGAGCTGACGAGCTACGCCGAATCAAAAGGATATAATGTTGTCGAGATCTGTTCAGAAACAATCTCTGGGGCCGCTGACCAGAATCACCGTGAAGGGCTTACACGTATCGAAGAGCTAGCGCGGGAAGGGCGAATCAGTAAAGTCTTGGTCCACGAGGTTTCTCGGCTAGCTCGAAAAAATAGCATCGCACACCACTTTCTCGAAACGCTGGAGGAACTGAAGGTCTCCCTTTATTGGCATCAGCAGGGGATTGAGACGCTTCTCCCAAACGGGAAACGGAATCCCGCTGCCAGTCTCATGTTCTCTCTCCTAGCTGAAATGGCACGAGCGGAGAGAGAAACCATTTCTGAGCGCATCAGGTCGGGACTGTCAGAGGCAGTGAAGCATGGAAAGACGCTGGGCAGACCAAAGGGAAGCAACTTGCGCACAGATGAGTTTCTGAAAAAGCATCGCGATGTCGTGAAACTACTTAATCAAGATTTCTCCATCCGAAATGCCGCTAAGATTTCAGGGAAGAGCATCTCAACAGTCCAGCGCGTGAAGAAGGCAATCCACCGCCCCCAGCTCGTCAGCTAGTTCAAAAGCTAGCAGGACCGAAGTAGCCCCGAATCTCGAAAACGCAGATTTTTCAGCTGATTGCAGCCTGCAATTGACTTGCGTCCCACTCAAGAATCCCTATCGCAAGAGCGGCGATATAGATGAACCCGTCGCATCTGTCAGGCAAGTCATGAGGATCGGTGTGATATGAATGATGTGATCCCAACATACGTTCATGAATGAATTCTTGCTCAGAAGCGGAGGCATCAACGTTCCATGAGAGCCCTATCGCTTTGCATGTCTCATTTATAAAAGGAATCACCGACTTGCTTTCGATGACCTCGATTGCACACTGATGGTCCAGCACCCGCCCCGTAGCAATTATAGACAAGCTTGCTCTGTTCAGAAGTGAGAGATGATAGAGACGAAATTTCATGAAAGGTTTTCAGGTTAGCGGCTGAGGATAGCTTTTGTAAACTTTGTGTAGTCAACTGGCTGAATCTGAAGGCGGACATCATTGAAGGGCTTGTCATCAAAGGCACGTCGATGAAATTCACGATTCGGAGACACCTTAATCCTAAGCTTCCGATCTGGCTCAGCAAAATAAGAAAGCGTCAGAACATCGCCCTCCAACCCCTCGATCCTCCATTTGTAGGCTCCACTCGGGTTGACTGAATGCATGATCTCCCCATCAGCCGAGTGCATCGTCCCATTGGGGTGGACAAACTGAACGGTAGACATCCACTTGGCGAATTCTCGCCACTCCTCCGCCGCCTCTTTTTGCGTCTTAGTCAGCGGGGGGGTAGGTTCCACTCTTCTTCAAACTAGAGAGTTCTCTTTTGATCTTTGAGAGCAATTTCAGATTGCCATCGCGCTGGACATCATCGCTGAGAAATTCAAGATCACGACCATAGCGCTCGTTAATAGGCCCAAGCTCCCTAGCACGGGCTTCTTGCCATTCCGCCATGCGATCTTCGATAGTCCTGGGCGCATTCAACGGCTGGGCACCTTTAAGCACACTCCTTGCTATCAAGGCACCGTCAAGATCCCCCTCTCGCGTAAGATCCTTGACGATTGACCGAACGTCTTCTTTAAAGTCGGCATCGATATCCTCCACAGCCTCACGCGTATCCTCGCGCCAATCCCTTTGCAATTCGTCAAATTCTTCTTCATCCCCCCAAGCAGAGACGAGGTTGGCACTTAAAATGACGCACAAAAGGTTGGTCCGAAGACGCGAGGATGAGTATCTCATGTCTTCGTCTACTCTTTACCCTGAAGTCCCTCAAGGATTTTCTGCTCGCCATCGCAAAAGGAGTCAATCACTGCGCCAGCTAGCGTTAAAACCCGTCACGCGAGTTTGCTTTCTTTTGACGCCCCTTGCGATAACGGCGACTCTCGACAAAAACACGAGACTTTTCCCTCAATCGCCCGCGTTGAAACGAGAGCTCCTACTAGGGATTGGACACAAAACCTGTTGATCGAGCCTCAATGGCAAAACAGAAATTCTTCACGACAAACAATCGGCCTCCGCAGCAGCTATTATCTCACTCAGCGGAACCTCCAAGGCATTCGCAATCTTTAAAAAGACGAAGAGCGTTCCATTCGTTTGCTCGGACTCGATCCTGCTGATGGTGGAGCGGGCTACACCGGACAATTCGGCGAGCTTCTCATGAGAAAGCCCTGCTTTCTTGCGGTGACCAATGAGAACTGCCGTGACTCTCGAAGTCAATTCTTTGGGATCTTGTTTCAGGAATGAAATTTATCATTCGACAGAAGCAGAAAACTACGTCCATATATGGACGGGACCTCTGAAAAGAAATGAAGAAAATCAAGTTTACCAAAAAAACAGGGTGCCTCGGGTGTCTGGGGGTGGCGGCTCTTGGAGTAATCCTCATTACGATCACCGGATACTTTCTTGCCAAACACGAGATTGCGCAATTTGAGAGGAATCGTCACGACATCCTTTCAGAGGCAACTGCTGCAATCGAGAGAGGCGATTTCTACAGCGTATTGGCGCTTAAAGAAGAATACCCTTTCGTGGAGGATTCAGATCTGAATCAACTCCTGCTGTCCGCCCGCAGAGGTATCGAGGATGCTGAGGAAGCGCGACGGAGTGAGCCCAAACCAGATCCCGAGATAAAAACGCCTTCTCCGTTGGAACAGAGGGAAGCGTTAAGAAGCCGACTTACTCAGCAGGACCTTGAGAAGGCCAAGAGGCTAATGGAACGCACCCAAACTCTTTATTCAGACTTGCTGGCTGCGAGAGATGAGGCTGATGAAAGTGGATGGACGGAGGCTGCCGTCAGGGAGTTCTCACGCGAGATCCCGAGGAGGCATTTGGAGTTGGAACAAGCCGTCGAGAAGCTTGCTGAAAAACCAATTGATCCTCTCTTTCCAATCAAGCTAGACCTTTCAAATGCAGTTCTTAGAATTTCGACGCTAAAAGATTATGGCCCGCACGGAACAAAGTTCGCAATCGAGGAAAACAAGAGACTATTCCAAGAGGAGATATCAAGCGCGGAGAAAGCTCTTGCGAATTTACTGCGTGAAGTAGAAAGCGATCAACCCTCAAAGACGCCTAAAGTCTTGAGCATAGGCATCGTAGGAAATCTAAAAAAGGGCACCGATATCTACGAATCGTTTGATGATCTCAAAGCAAGTTACGATAGCTTTGACCACGGAGACGAAAAGGGAGCGATGATTCGTAAGCGCCTCGCTGAAGAGGGGCGAGTAACAAAGCTCACACGGGAAACAGATGCTAAGATTCTCCAAATCCGGCAGGTTTCCCCTGACCCGTTGGTTACCGCCCTAAAAATCGATGATCCAGATGACACAGAGTTTCGACCGGTTTGGATTCTAAAGAATCGTTTCATCAGTTCGCTTGAATCCAGATAGTCTATCTCGCACGCCACCTCCCACCATACACGGTAGAGGTAAAGTGAGGCACGACGGTGAGGTAGAAAACCAATCTACTATAACGAAGAAAGATTATATCTACTACTCAACCGATAAACACCATCTCTAAAACCATTACTTGAGACGATCCCTTTCCTAGCGAGTCGTCGAATAGCGTTTCTATCGATCCCACCGCTTGGCTCGACAGAAATTGCCTGGTTCACTAGAAGATTACTCAACACCTCCTGAGAACGACGAAAATCCTCACGGAAAACATCTAGGACATCGGAAACAAGGTCCTCGACACTCAAGTCTGAATTGTTCGCCTCCTCACGAATAATACCGAACAGAGCCTCTGCCTTGACGGCCAACCGAGATTTGATGGCGAAGACTTTTTCATCAAACCCTTCGACACCATCGAATGACATACTCATGTCGGACTCCCTGACCTTCAAACGCATCTCCACTCTAACGCGATCACGGGTTTTAGCGTAAACGACGCATTTCAGCGATCTGTTGATATACATTGTATGTGAGATCAGATTTCGATTACGCCCCCGTATGTGCGAAAAT
>JAHDFZ010000064.1 GCA_020627905.1 Verrucomicrobiota bacterium | reverse complement strand
AGGTCCAGCGCTTTCAGATAACAGGGGCGAGCCTCCTCGAAACGACCGAGATAGCGCAGGCTGTTGCCAAGGTTGTTAAATGCATTTGGCTTGGTCCCATCTGCCTTCAGGCTGGCTACATAGAGACGGATCGCTAGATCAAACTGTCCAGTGCGCTGCAACTCATGCCCCATAGCGAAGAGAGCCTGGTGATCTCCCTCATAGCGCTTTAAGTAATTCTGGATTGCCGAGGGCTGATAAAAATCCGGCTTCGTCTGCTGTTCTGCCATAGTCGTGAAGAGGTTTAGAAAGCGCTATCAGCCTCCTGCGTTTGTGGGATACTGCAGTTTCTCGACCCACTCGAGCGCCGTCTCAGTAATTGCAGTGAAATCCTTAGCGCTCAGGCTCCATTTACTGGCTGGGTCCGGCAGTTCGCGCGCGAAATCCTCGATCTCGCTCTCCGTCATCGGAAGTCCCAAAAAGTCAAAGATGCGCTTCAGCAGTTTGTGTTGAGCGGTTCCTAAAATGTCTTCCAACCGGAATAGCTCTACCCTACCCGGGACAGCTTGAGCAAATTTGTGAAAGTCCTGAAGTTCCTTCAGCCACGATTCCGCGTATGCGGTGGCTGTCATCCCTTTCGTATCGATAGAGAAACTCCAGCGCGGATCAGCGACGATGACGATCCGGGAGCTGTCGCCCATACCAGCGGAGATGCGCTCGGGTGATCCTGTCAGAGTATCATGCGTGAAGAAGACGTGACTGACGCCTTGGCTACCGTCCTCCAGCCTCGACTCTGACAGCATGCGCCGCGTCGCCAGCTGAGCTCTGCCGATCGACGAGAGGTCTTCTGCCGTAAAATCGTCTTCCATTCGAAGAGTCGTAGATGGGATCGACTCAAAAAAACCTTTCAGCAGATCCAGCACCTGCTCCTGCTGGCAAGCGGGTGGAGTCAGGAAAACGGCCTCACTGCAAAGCTCTAGCTGCGTGCCTAGCAGGAAGTCGTAGCGTCCCTTCGACACGGCTGCTTCATTCTGCCCGACATGATTGCGCAAGGGGTCGAGTCGCCCCAGCTCGGGGAAATCCACGCTGCCCAGGCATCCTGTGTAGATGCTGTCATGGATGAGCACACTTTGTCTGACGATCGGCCAGACGCACTCTCTCAGGAGCTGCTGGTCGTAAGTTCGCGTCGCAGCTGTCACAGGCTTAAAGGCAGCGAGCAGCTCATCGATCGTAGGCAGGACACCGCCTACCCCTCCCCACATGCCAGCCAGAATGACCTCGGTATGTGTCGCATAGTCTCGCATGACGTGGAAGTGCTTGTCGCTCCTGACCCACTCATCCACCGCCGCACGCTCCTGAGTGTTCACCACAGAATCGCCATCGCGAACGAGGAACCGATCTACGTTCGGGTCAGACGCCACCTCGAAGCGCCAGTTCAACCCCTGGAAAAACGACTCTGCACGAGGCTTCAGCACAAGTTGAGCGCCCAGCAGGAGTAACCGCTGACGCACGGGCCGTGGCACCGTGTTATCGCAGTAAAATCGGGCCGTCCACCCGGGATAGAGATCGGGGATCAGCATCGCATTACGGATCGCTCCGATAAGATAGCGTGGATTCTTACCCCACAGGCTGAAGGAAATGATGTTGCGGCTGGGAGTGGCAAAAGAAAAAGGCTTCGGCGACTCAGACGGTAGCTCTACCAGCGGAACGCGCGCCTCTGCCTCACGATCCTTCGCCTCCAGAGAGAGCTTGCCGAAGTGCAACTGATTCTCCAGGTCATTGAGCTTTTTATAGCAATGCGCGAGGGCATCACAGATATTAAATCGATCCGGCGCCTGCTCGTGCACGTCTCGCAGATAGGTCACCGCCTCGGGGACGCGCTTGATGTTCAGCAGCATGACGCCGAGATTCTCCCGGACCTCGATGTCATCAGGAGCGAGCGGCAGCAGGCTCTCCATGATCTCAACCGCCCTCGGCGTATCGCCTGAGGTGTGGTGGAACAGGGAGAAAAGCTTCGTTTGTTGAATGAAATCCGCGCTATCCGGCTCCGCTGTCCTGACGATCTTTTTCTGCAGCGCCAGCGCCGTCTTGAAGTCGCCTGCCTCGTAAGCGCTCAACGCCTTTTTGCGTGCTACCTGATCCTTGACTGCCATCCTATCGTGCCTTTCAAGAAAGCCGTGATTACCGGAACAACTCACGCGCCGAGTAGGCAACTCCCAGGGCCGCTGCCGAATCTCCACCCAGCGCCCACTCGAAGCGAGTCGTCGTTTTCCCCGGTTCGAATGGGCTCTCCACATACATCGGCCAGGCCCGCTCACGGAAACCCTCCTCCACGAACTTGAGATACTGATGGCGAAACTCACTCTCTGCGAGCCCACCCCCCAGGACGACGAGCCCCGGATCGAAAACCCGCACCAGGTCGGCTATCCCGTAGCCGAGGATTCGACCCTGCTCTTCGAAAATCGCGAGAGCCAGCTCATCTCCCTGCTCGGCGAAGTCCCGCAGTCGGAATGCTTTCTCCTCGATCGGAGATCCGTCATTCAGTGGGTGATCTTTGTGCTCCTCCTTTTCTAGAGCTGCTGCGATCCGCCTCCTTAGCGCGACAAGGGAGACCCATGCCTCCAGACAGCCATAGAGCCCGCAGCTGCACTGTGGCAGTTCACCATTTTCCTCCCGATGAGGCACTGAAATGTGGCCGATCTCCAGGGCTAGACCATTGGCACCCTCGAGCGCGCGACCGCCGGGCAGCACAAGTCCTCCGCCAAGTCCGGTCCCAGGCGCTACAAGCAGCAATCCGCCCATGTGCTTTTTCCGGACAGCGTATTCGCCGAGGGCTGCCGCATTGCCGTCATTCGTCATGTAGACCGGCACACCCTGCCGTTTTGAGTAAGCTTCCTTAATATTGGTGCCCACCCAGTCATCGCCGAGATTGGCCTGCCCCCAGATGACGCCATCATTACTCGGTGCCGGGACATCCATGCCGATCCCCTTGATTTGAGATGGCTCGGCCCCCACTTGAGCGAGCAACTGCTCGATGGCTGAGTCCAGCTGCTGAAATGTCGCCTCAAAGCCCTCTTTCACATGGCTCCGGACCTCTACCATGTCTCCCACCTGCTCCCCGCGCTCATCTACGAGCACCGTTTTCACAGTGGTTCCACCAATATCGAGGCCAGCGAAGTAGTTAGGTAAAGAAGACATAGAGAAGCGCTTATTTGCTTCGTATGTCTTAACGGTTCGGGAAATGCGCGTCAAGCGTCTGAGCCGCCTTTGAGCAAAAACGTATGAATGTGGCGATCAGCAGCCCCGCCCCCCTGCGCTACTGGTTGAAAGAGGCTTTCCGGAGTTTTTCGAGAATTGCTTTCCCGACACTCCGATCGGGGACAGGCTCCGCAACGATTTCATCAAATCCCTGCTGATCGAGCTGGAACAACACGTGGAAAAGCCGGATCCCCGCCTCAGCCACTCGGCCAGACCCAGGGCTTAGGATGCTGATCTCGTCCCATTCATGCAGGTCCAGGTAGCCATCTTTCTCCTGCCCGCGATAGCTGAGCAGAGCGTAGCGCTTCCCCTCCTCCGGTTTGAAATCCTGCGGCGATGACAGCAGACGCAGCGGTGTAGAGGGTGCATAATGGCTAGCCAGCATTCCCGGGGCCTCTGGACTCTGAGCCTCCACATCCTCATTCCTCTCAGCAAAGATGACTTTCCCATGCGGCTTGAGGTCCTCTGCGGTGATCGGTCCCGGCCGGAGAATTTCGATGGTTGGCTTCGGCTCCGTGGCATGCAGTCGCACGATCGTAGACTCCAGCCCGCGCCCACAGGCACCGCCATCCAGGATCGCAGGGATGCGACCACTGAGCTGGCTCTCGACTGCCGCGCAGGAGGTCGGGCTGAGCTGGCCGAAAAGATTGGCACTGGGAGCCGCCAGCGGTCCGCCGAAGTGCTTCATCACCCGCTTAAACATCGGGTGATCACTCATACGCACGCCCACGGTCGGCAATCCTGCCGTCACCACGTCAGGCAGCGCAGCCGCCTTTGGTAGCAGAACCGTCAGTGGCCCCGGCCAGAATGTCTCTGTCAGGCGGGCGACCAGCCTCTCCAGCTCTTCCGGCACCTGGGCGACATCATGCAGAGCACGCTTATTCGGCACATGCACGATCAGAGGGTCAAAGGAAGGTCGTTCTTTCGTTGTGAAAATCTTCCCCACTGCCTCGGCATCGAAGGCGTCAGCGCCCAGGCCATAGACCGTTTCGGTTGGAAGGGCGACCACCTCACCCCGATGCAGCATGTCCACGACCGCCCGGATCGAATCCACCGCCTCCAGCTCTGAGCCAGTGCGCAAAATTTCGGTCTCGTAGGCGGGGGTATCGGACATGGGGATCAGGTTTGTTTCACAGTTCAGCCACCTTTGGGCAGACTTTTCGACAGCCACCGGGTCTGGCCGGGGAAATGTTATTTGGTAAAAGCTGAGCTTTCGGTAATATAGCCAAGTGAATAACGCGCAACCAGCGAACCGCAACCTGATTCTCATCGGGTTCATGGGCACAGGGAAGACCGCCATCGGCTACCGGGTCGCTCGCAGTCTGGGCTTCCGCTTTGTCGATCTCGACCATATGATCGAGGACGAACAAGGAATGAAAATCCCTGAGATCTTTGAGCGTTCAGGAGAGTCCGCTTTTCGTGACATGGAGCGTGCGGCTCTCGCGAAGGCTGCCGCTGAGGCGGGAGCTGTCATCTCCACCGGGGGCGGATTAGCCGCACAGCAGGAGAATCTGCCCCTGCTGCAGGACTCAGGCTATGTCATCTGGCTCCGAGCCTCGGCGGAGACTATCTTTGAGCGCACCTCACGCAATGCCAACCGCCCGCTGCTCCAAACTGCGGATCCTATGCAGACCATTCGCACGCTGCTGGCTCAGCGCGAGGATCTCTATCGCCGCGCCTGCCAATTTGATATCTCCACCGATGATCTGAGCCTCGATGAGGCGGCAGCTGGCGTGGCTGAGACTGCGCGATATGCGATGTCAGGAGGGCTTTAGCAAGAACGTCTGGCGCTCTGGGCATGGTAAACAGGGGTAGATAAACCGCTGCGCCCAGGAGGGTATTGCCCCAGCAACCCCTCACCCCTCTGGGAATTCTTCCAGCAAAGGGTCCTCCGTTTGCTTTTGCCAGCGGATCAGGGCCTTCGTCAATTGCGCTTTGATTTCGGCGAACTCAGGCTTGTTCGCCAGATTCGTGAATTCATGTGGATCGTTTTGCAGGTCGTAAAGTTCGACCTCCGGCTGATCATAAGATCTCACAAAAGCCGCCCTCACTTTCGGATCGACGTTCTTCACGTTCGGGAGCAGGCGAATCGCCGGATCACCATCTACACCGGTGTAAGCTTTAGTGGATCGGTCGAAGTAATTGCGAATGAGCTTGAACCGCTGACCACGTATCGCCCGACGCGGCAGCCGCTTCGCCTCGCCATGATAAGTGAACTCTGCGACTACGTGGTGCCGGAACGGAGTCCCCTTCTGTTCATCGCCGAGAATGGGTTTGAGGCTCTTCCCCTGGCTCGTTACCCCAGCCCCTGAGATGCCGGCTGCTTCGTAGATCGTCGGAGCGATGTCTACCGTCGAGACCAGCTCCTCACTTCGTCTGCCAGCCTCTGATGTTTTCGGCCACTTGACGAGGAAAGGCACTCGGAGGCCAGCCTCGTAGCAGGTTGTCTTTGCTCGTGTAAAAGGAGGACCATGATCGCTTACGAAAAAGATCACCGTTGAGTCCAGCTTATCCGCCTGTTCTAATTGACTCATCAGCATGCCGATGCCGTCGTCCAGGCGCTTGATGGTGCTGTAGTAGTTTGTGGTTCGCTCGAAGAGCACTGGATGAGGCAGATTATGAAATGGGAATCCCTTGATGCTGCGGGCGGGAAATGGGTTTTCCGGAAGGCCTAACCACTGAGCAGGAAAATACTGACGCTTGGCTTTCTTATCATGCAGCACATGAGGATCGATGAAGTTCACCATCAGAAAAAAGGGAGCGTCCGCAGGCGCAGATGCCAGAAACTCCCCGGCGAGCTCCGCATATTGCCGCACATCCCGAAAGTCGAAGTCTTTCGTCGGACGATGGATCATCGTATCAAAGGGGAAAGCAGTCGTTGGTGATACATGAAGCTTGCCGATGATCCCGGTCTGGTAGCCGGCATCCTTGAGATGCCTGACGAGATTGTCATCCGCCTGCTCCGGCTTCATGGCAAATCCCGCATTCGATAAGCCTACCTGCCCATTGGTGTGAGGATAGCGGCCCGTCAGGATCGACGCCCGCGAGCTGCTGCAGCTCGCCTGTGCCACGTAGGTCGTTTCGAAAAGCACCCCAGAGGCCGCCAGCGCATCGATATGCGGCGTCTTGATGTGGGGGTCGCCGTAGCAGCTCAGCTGCAGTCCCAGGTCATCTGCTGTGATGAGCAGGATATTTGGGCGGTCGGTGGCGAATGACGTTGAAAGGGCGAATGCTAGTGCAGTAAGACTTAGGAGGCGCTTCATATATTTGGAAACGAATAAGCGAATTCTGCGAAGTAAACAAGCTGACGAATTTTCCACTTTCGGCGTTTATCGGGCTCTCGCTCGTAGCGCCGTCTTGTCCGAGTCTTTTCGATTCGGATACCACCGCTTCTGTGCATCGTTTTCGAAGAAAAGGGTGCCGTTGATGCCGTGAACTTCCGGCTTCTCAATCCGGTTTGCCCATAGGGATTGCGCGAGATTTTTCCAGGTCTCTTCGTCTACCTCGTCTGCGAATTGGATATCCTGGTCAGCTCTCGGAAAGAGTTGGTCGAAGGCTTCATCCGATATCTCGAAAACGTCAAAGGCGGCGTTTTCAGCAGAATCGATGACTTGGATGTTTTTCATGATCAGTGAGGCAAGGCTTCTGAATCGCTCTCTCCTTCGTCACAGCGTGCGCTGCTATGAAGGACAGGTCTCGTTCGCGCCTACGTGGGCTTCCTTACTTCACAAATGATTTCCCCTGGCCTCCGCCTACAGCCTGGATGAGGCGGACAGTGGCGTCATACTGAAGACTGCGTAGCTGCACAGCGCGGCGCTGGGCATTGAGCTGCTCGCGCACGGCATCGATGACCTCGATCGAGCTGACGAGTCCCTCGGTGTAACGCTTGTCCGAAAGGCGAAAGGCCTTGTCCGCGGCCGCTACGGCACGAAGCTGTGCCCGCCGCTCCCCACGTAGGGCATCGAGATCCGCCAGGGCATCCTCCACTTCCTGCAGCGCCGTCAGCACCACCTGCTGATAGTTCGCTAGCGCCTCACGCTGCGCTGCACGGGTGCGCTCGACATTCGCCTGCAGGCGCCCTCCCTGAAAGAGCGGCACGCTGACCTCCGGTCCGATGGTGAAGGTGCGACTGCTCCAATTCAGAAAATCGTCAGCACTGATGCTGGAGAGCCCCCCGGCCCCCACGAGATCCAGCCGAGGCAACCGTTCCGCTTTCGCAACCCCCAGTGCGGCATTCGCCTGCTCCAGTCGAGCCGCCGCTGCCGCGATGTCCGGACGTGCCTCGAGGATCTTACATGTCGTGCCCGAGCGGACGGACGGCAGACGAAAATCAAGCTCTCCACGGGGCGGCGTAAACTGCGCCGGAGCCTTTCCCAACAGCACAGCCACCGCGTGTTTCCGCTGCTGGTAGGGTGCGTGTATCCGAGCTAGCTCTGCCTCCGTAGCAGCTAGCTCAGCATCAGCGCGCGCCACATCCAGCTCACTGGAGATCTCCCCCTGAAATCGCTTTTTCGCAAGTCGCAGGTTTTTTCGGCGACTGGCGACCGCGCGCTGGAGCACGCGCTCTTCCTCCTCCAGCCAGCGCATAGCGAAGTAGTTCCGCGCCAGCTGTGCTTGTAGCGATAGACGAAGTTCTGCGAGCAGGCTCTCTGCCTCTGTCGCCTGAGCCTCGGCCCCGCGCACAGCCTGGCGGACTCGCCCCCAGAGATCTACCTCCCAGCTCAGACCGAGAGAGGCACGATACTGTGTGGTGTAGGGAGGGAAGAACGCGCCACCGGCATCATTTTGAGATACCCGATTCCGCTGGATCAGCCCGCCTCCGCTGGCTGAGGGATAGAGGTCCCCCTCCGTGATTCCGAGTGCAGCGTAAGCCTGCTCCACCCGCGCCATGCCTGCTCGCAGCGAGAGGTTCTCGGTTTCCAGCTCTCGCATAGACTGGTCCAGAAACGGATCATGGAACACCTTCCACCACTGCGTCCGCACTGATTCTCCAGCTGATTGAGATACCGGCAGGGAAGACGAATCCGGGGCACTCGCGTCCTCCAGAAGCGAATCACAGGAGCAGAGCCCGAGCGCAGTAATTGTTAAGAGCAGAGAAAAAGACCTAGTCAGCATGTGCCTATTTCGAGCCATATTCAGGCGGCTGCAACAGTTCAGTTCGACAAAGCTGGCGTTTATCCTTCGCGCGTTCAAGCCTGTGATCGGCACTCGATCTCAAGCTCGTGGAGTTGCCCACTCTCTATCTCAGAACGGAAAATGAGAAATGCCTCTGGCTGCTCGTAGATCATCAGGCGTTCATTACCCTGCTCTTCCTCATCCACAGGCTGCCCCATTTGCTCGCGGATCTCGTCTGCCGAACTTTTCGCGTCAATCTCCAGGCGCACCGCGCCATCGCAAATCACCACTGCTGACTGCGCAACGTCCTCCTCCTGCAGTTCGGACTGAAAGGATACCTTCGCGTAGACGAACTCATCATCATCCACATCGACCTGCAGCCTCTGCCTCTCATAGAAGAGGCGCTGAAAGCGAGGGGAAAGCAGCTCAAATCGGTCAGGCTGACCAAAAGCCTGCATTTCATCGTAGCCGCTGCGGAACGGCACATCATTCAGCAGGCCTTCATCCCAGCAGATCTTCACCGGCTCGGCATCTGCGAGAGGCCATTCGAGCGTCGGGTCTTCCGTGATGATTCGGCGCAGGGGTGGCGATGCTTTCAGCTTCTTCCACACAAGAGCAATGCCCAGTCCCTGGACGGCTAAACTGATGACGAGGGACACAAAGGAGGAGAGCGGGTTAAAGATACTCCCGATCGTGACAGAGATACTCCACACGAGGAACATGATGGCCACGTAAAACAGTGGAGGCTTCCCGCGCCTTCTTGCTTCACGAAAGATCGAAAATGAGCACAGGGCTGCAATGACCAGTGTGGCGATCATGAAGAGATGCTTTTGAGCGCCCGCCCCTGATAAAGAACCCGCCTCGTCCGCAGCGGTGCCAACTCATCGTGCCGCAGCATCGTGGCGACGAGCGTCTGCACTCGTTCATCCGAGTAATCTTGGTGGAAGCGGATCTCCACCCGGTCGGGGGTGATCATGGCTGCCAGGGCATTCCCGGCATAATCATCCTCATACGAGATCCCCGACAGCTTCTGATGCCGGTGCTGCGCTGATGCGGGAAAAACAATGGCTCCGTTTTCGTTAAAGACCAGCTTGAGAGTTCGTTTCTCCAGTCCGCTCAACAGCTCCGTTCCCTGAAAGACCATCGTGGCCGAGTGTGCCTCGCGGCTGTTATGGTTGATCGTTAAAGCTTGCTGATCGTTTGGCGTAGTAAGCCGGAAAAAGCTTCTCGCCGGTGTTCCGTCACCTCCTCTACCGGCATCACCAGCAACGATGCTCCCAGGTAGGCAGCTGCCCGCCCGTGCTGATCGGAACCGAGGTTTGCGAGGCCCTGCATGGCCAGCCTGTCGGCGAGCCTGAGCAGCCTCGGGTGGACGTCAGACCTGCCGACACCGAAGCTGGTCACCCCGAAAACCGAAGGGCACTTCAGATAAAAAAGGCCAAACGCCACGACACCCAAAAGGCCACAAAGGGCTAAACGTTTTCGCAAATGCATGGAGGGCAGAACCTACCCTACTGGACACCAGACGCCAAGTGTTTAAGATTACGGATAACGCCTCCACGCGGCCCCATATGAAACAAGTCTCTGCCTTGATTTTTCACCTTCTCTATCTCGTCACACTCCCTGCTCTGGTCGCTGAGGAAACAGTGCTCGGTGATAGAGACCGCCTGATCGCCATTGATTTCCTGGATAAAATCCCGTCCGAGCATCGCGCAGTCGCCCAGCTCAACGAAACCTTCCGGATTCAAAGCGGTTTCGGTCGATGGGGTCGCCAAGCCGAGGAAGCGGATACAGTCGAAGCCATCTATGTCCCCGAGCACGGGCATGTTCCAGCCTTCTCGCTGCATGGCGACTATCATGCGGTGATCGTCGACTTGGAGGTCAAACTAACGGCGTCTGAAAGTTCCTCTTTCCGCATTACCCTCAACAATCAGAAGCTTTTCAAAAACCACCTTCTCGCGATCTGGCTGAATGCGAACAACGACTTCGTGAAAACCGGGCTACTGGCTGAGCAGGTGAAGCGGGTTTCAAAACCCACTGAGAGGATGAAGGTCGAACGAAAAGATTTTCTGCATGTCCCGCTTTCTGTCGAAACCGGAGTCTGGATCCCGATGACGATTGAGATTGTCGGAGACCGCTTCGCCATTCACTGCCTGGGTGAGCGTTATGAAGGCCTCGCTGCCGGATTGTCAGCGATTCCAAAGAATCGAATCGGTTTCACCTTTAGCGCTGGCGGACATCAGCTGAGAAATGCGAAGGTTTGGAGCGTGAAGCCAGATGGAGATGGCAATTAGGGAGAAGGGTTCCGCCCACCATTTCTGCCGACTCTATGCTGCCTAGTTTTGTAGGAGCGCGTCCTGCTTTGCTTTTTCTTTCGCCGATTTCTCTTTTACCTGACGTGTCATCATTTTTGGCAGTGCCTTTCGCGCTGCTGGCCAGCCCTCCGCCTTCTCCTCGGCTGCTAACCAGAAACGCAGATGATCAACAAGGACCCTGCCGCCAGTTGTCCCGGCCAATCCAAGGCCATTTGCTCCAGCGGGCGCTGGATAAGCGATCCACTTGTCCTGCACATAGAAGGTCGGCCCGTTATGAATCTGGACCAGTGCCTCATCTCCCTTGATCTCCATCATAACATGCAGCCACTCGCCAGGCTGATACGTCCAATCAGTCTCTGTCGTCGTCTGTTGGCTTTCATAGTCGGTCAAAACACGAGCGGACGGGCTGTTTTCTGCTGAGCTGAACGTCAGTCTTGTGACATGATGCCCAAACTCCGCAAACGGCACCACTGAGGACTCTTTCCCTCCGAGGAAACAGACCGAAAAAGCGACGACTCCCTCCCCGACCACCCGCGGAAATGCCACCCGAGGCTCGGTGCCCTTATGATGACTCCGCTTCGCCTGGATCTCTCTACTTGATTCAATGCCAACGAGCATCCCATCCTCGATCGTCCAACGCGTGGCCTGCCGTGGATTGAGCCAGGTTTTGTCGATTTCAGGCTCAGTCGACTCAAAGGAGTGCTCGAAAACCAGTTGGGCTTTCACCAGCATCTTCGGCGCGAGCCCTTCCGGGAAATCGGGGGCGCCCTTCGGTTGTGCTTGGGAGGATGCCGTGACCGCGAATAGACTGAGGGATAGGAGAAAGCGATTCATCAGCAACAGAATCGCAGAATCTGACATGGGGCGTCAATCCTCAATCTTCAGCTGATTGTTGGGATAATTCATAATCACCACCCGGGCCAAACCTGGATGAAATGAGATCCCGTGTGTTCAATAAAACGGTCCAGGAACCCGAAGAGTTCAGAGGCGGATATCGTTTCATCACATTCGAGCAGGAGGATCAACTGGTGTTCGAGAAGCCTCGCCGTCGTGATTTGCTGGTGAAGAACTTCGTCGGCCTCCTCAGCGGAAAGGCGATCATCGAAATACTCTATGCCATACTGCGTGAGTGCGAAATGGATCGTTTCATGGACTGGATCATCCGGCAGGTCAGATGAAAATAAGCGGTCGCTTGGAAGAAAGATGACTGTCTGTTCAGTATCATCTGGTAAAGGGAAGCGAAGAGCTGCGGGCTGTTCCCCGCTCATCTTCTCTAGGAAATCGAGAATTCTTTCCGCGCTTAAGGTTGAGTGCTTATTGATCACCAATTCTACACCTGGGGCGACTTCCGGCGGCGTCGCGATCGTGCTCGATAGAACGAAGAGAACGGAAAAACTGATGAAGTAAAGATTCAATGGCCGGTTTATAAACACTCTCACACAAACAGTGCGCTTCAGCTTCGGGAGACGTGACAGCAAAAAGGGTGCATCATCTATCCCGAACAACTGCCCTTTTCGTCTGGGTGTTCCGCTTTCGTGAGCAGCAAGATGAATGGCGAGAAATGAAATGTTTTACTCGGTTTTCCGAAGACTCACGCATCATCGATCACGATCAAAGTTTACGGGATAGTCGACAATCACCCCGCCCGCTCCCATGCCAATGACGCGCCCCAAATCATGGTCGTTGTCACTGCCATAGCACCAGATTTCTAGCCCCGCTGCTTGAGCGAGGTCAAGAAAGCTTTGCTCACAGAAGAGGATGGGAAGAATGAGGCGGCTCGCCCCCACGCGCCTAGCCTCTTCGATCAGATTTCCCTTTCGGAAAAGAAACTGCAGTCCATTTGCGAAATCGCCCGCATTGAGAATCAAGCCCAGCGATACATTACAGTTCTGATATTCTTCAATCACTGGCGCCGTTCCGATGATGGCAATCCGATCTGCATGCAGCGCAGCCTCATCGATGCTTCTGCGAATCCAGGGCACGAGCTGCTCGCTCAACCCGGCTTGCTTGACATCGAGCACAAGCCCGATCTTTTCGTCCGCCATGGCTGAGAGGAAGAGATCTCTGAAGCCCTCGAGCGTGAGAATACGCTGGGGCGCGGTCGTCTCAACGGAATAGCGCACTTCCGATAATTGTTTCATCGTCTGCTGCGCCAGCTTCCCTATGCCGTCCGTCTTCGCATCTAGCGACACGTCGTGAAAGAGCAGCAGCGTTCCGTCCCCGGCGGCACGAATATCGATCTCGACCCAATCGACCTGAGCTGCGATGGCCCGGCGAATCCCTGGTTCGGTATTGCCGACCGGGTAGCGGTAGCGTTCCGCTGGCGAGGTCAATTCCGTGTTTGGCAAACCCGATCCGCGATGCCCGATCACCAGAGCCGTTCCGCCCTCTGCCTGATGGAGACCAAGTGCTGCCTGCAGGTGAGCGAGCCGAGATTGTGATTGATAAGAGAAATTAAACTGGGTGAAGGAGTAGATTCCTAAGCCAGTGATCAGAAGAAGTAGCACCGTGAGGAGGCTCCGTTTTGAAAAGCGACGGCGCTTTTTAGAAGGTGCTGAACTGGGAAGGGTGCGTTTGATGATAGAGATTCGCCGCTGAGCTGCATCCGCGCAACCCGGCAGCGAAACCTTGATGCAGGCGAAAGCGTGAGCGACTTGTCCTGCGAAGCGGCAGCACGTAGCGAAGAAGGGTCGATGGCATGGACTCCGCGTAAAACTTCAGCACCAGGCTTTCGTCGGTCCACCGCGTTTCGGCGTCGGCTACATCCTGAATGTAGGCGAGAGTGTGAGCGATCGATGGCACAGACTCCGGGCGAAGCTTCGGCACCAGGCTTTCGTCGACCCACCGCCTTACGGCGTCGGCTACATCCTGAATGTAGGCGAGAGCGTGAGCGATCGATTGCGCCGATATCGCTCGCGACTAAATGCGCCATTTATGGCAGGACAGACACGACCTATGAAATCGCCATTTAAGTCGCGAGCCTCAAGCCATGGGCGCCAGCTTTGGAATGCTAAGTCCAGTCAAGAAGGTGCGCCCGAATATACTGTCGAGGCTGCACGTCCTATTCAATCCACTTACCGAACTTCAGGTTTACATCCATGATCCGCTGCCGAACCATTTTCTCATTGTAGCATTTCGCACCGAGAATCGCGACGGCACTGCCAACGGCGATGGCTACTGGGAAAACGAAGACGCGCCAAAGAATCAATGTCATCAACATGGAGAGCCCGATTATCGCGAAGGCATTCAATGGAGGCCTCTTTGCTCGTTTCAAGGCCGATCGGTATTGAACGTCATTCAAATAGTCCTCTGCCATAATAGCTATACAGGCAATCTGTAAAGGCGCTGCACCCGCCAATCAACACACAAAAGAAGCCCTGCTTAATCGCGCTCGCCTCCTTCAACGCGTGCCAACAGCTCACCGCTGTGATGAATCATCTGATCGAACGACGACCGGGTGTAGCCAAGCTTCTGACTCTTCTCGAAGAGGGCTTTCGCCTCTGTCTCATCACCTTTTGCCGCAGCTATTATCGCGAGATTGTTATAAGGAAGCGGGCACTCGGGGTCCATGAGAACTACCTTTTCGAGGGCTTCCTTTGCCTCTTCCAGCCTCCCCTGCTCCATACTGATGACACCCAGATTATTCCATGTCATCGCTTCAATATCCGGAGTGAACATCCCCCACGACAGAAAAATGAGCTTTTTGATCCAGGGGCGTTCCTGAATATCGGCTAAAAACTTATGAAACGCTTTCTCAGCCTCATCTGACCTTCCGTTTGTCATGAGGCTCCTTCCCCGAAAGAAATTCCGCCAGAAGTGTCCGCAGATGCGGCCCGGTATCAGGAAGAAGACCGCCACACCAAGGTAGGCGAGAAAGCTCCGCTCGGACGATCGCACCACCCAGAGAGCCAGCGCAACGCCTGCGACGATGTAGAGCACGAAAAAGATCTTCGATTTGCGGGTCCTACTCATTCTTCTGTCGATTCAGGAATGCCGTGGCGGGCAAAAAGATTTCGCAACGGCTGCCGCCACGCGTGTGGAATCTTCCGCTGGCCACTGTTGAACTTTATCAGGTCGCATTCAAAGCATATTTCGACGATATCGATCTGGCGGTTCTGGTGGATGAGTATCCGGTGATGTGGACGATAACAAAGACTGAGGTCGAAGCGCAGTGCGCATCCTCTAGCCAGATTCGTGGAAATCCACTGACGAAGGTATTGGGAATCTTTCTCGACATGGTCCAGAGTTCTCTCAGGCGAGAAACGCTCTAGGGATACTGCTGTCGCGCTCCCAAGAGATTTCTGCATGCGGCTGATTGCTCGATTCCCGCTTGTCGCGTGAAGCAATGCACCGACGCTGAGAGCCACAACTAGCGCTGCGAGTGTTGCACGTTTGAGCAATGTTGATGGCAGTAGTTTCATTCGTGCGCGTCTTGGGCTCCTTGGATGATTGACTCTGACCAATCTTCAAATTCTAACGGGATGTCTAGGAAATCGGAAACTTCCGAACCTGCGGCTTTTGCTCGCTCGAAAGCCTCTTTCTCAGTTGGGTATCTGACCCGAGAATGGAACGCTAATCTGGGGTTTTGCTCGCCTTCCGTGTGGAAGAGCATCACCCATGGCCAGCCGGCGCTGGCATATCCCGGTGAAATCGAAATCACTTTTACCTCGGAGATCTCCTTCGTTCCGATCCAGTGATCGTTCCACCGCCGACCACATATCATTCTTTTTCGATCGATGACAAACTGGTTTGGCAAAATCCATTTCCGGTAAGAAAAAGCTAAATAACAGAACAACAAACCCGCGACTGGGAAGAAGGACGTAATCGCTACAGACCCGCTGAAGGTGCCTTCTCTCCAGTGCCGCAAAATCTCTAAAATCGGAACAATGATGAGAAGTAAGGCGAACAGGGTAATTGCGAAGGCCACCAAGAGGAAAAAAGCCCGCTCTGAGCGCGTTGGAGGTGGGAACGCCAACTCGTCGCAATGGATCCTGATGCCTGTCACTGCCTTAGTCTCCTGGTTCACATAGTGGCCGGTCGCCATCGGCCAATTCTCAAACCCTTCCTCAAGGGCGTGTCGCATTCTTCTTTGATTTGCGCGACTGGGCCCTCAGCTGCAGCAACTCATCTGCAGTCTCAGGGATCTCTGACCGAACCTCGCTCGTCCTTGTGCAGATGTCTGTGCGGAGCGAATCGCCTATCATCGACGCATAGACCACATAATTTCGCCCGGCAACAAAACTGTATCCACATGACTCAGGTGTAGAAGAGGTGAAGACGACTACCTCTTGTCCAGACGCCTTCTTGAAGCTTTCTCTTACCTGGAAGATGGTTCGAACCGAAAAGAGGATGAGTTTGCCATCTCTGATCTCTCCAAAGCCATTACTAACTTCTTCCCCCACGAGGCTAAGATCGGCATCCTCTGGAAGG
>JAHDFZ010000063.1:12011-16246 GCA_020627905.1 Verrucomicrobiota bacterium | reverse complement strand
CTGCCTCCAGGATGTGGCCGGCTGGGCTCTCAGGGTCGGCATAGCCGACGAAGAGGATGGAGTTCTTTTCATTCCCCAGCGCCCCTTTGGCGATGCGATGGCTGGCGGTGTGCTCAGACATCATGCCGCTGGACATTGCATAGATCTGACCGGCGCGGAATTTCGGTGCAGCCTTGCCGCGTGGGAGCACGCGCACCTGATCGAAGTCCTTGAGGATCTTCGTGCCGTAGTGCATGCGACCGATGCGGTTGGAGAAGGAATCAGCGATCTCCGTCATCTTGGTGCTCAGGCCGCCGATGTGGATCGGCGTATCAGGCAGGTCGCCTTCCTCCATCATCTCCTTCAGCATGAGAAGGAGCTCCTGCGTTTTTCCAAAGGCGAAAACCGGGATGAGCACCGCACCGCCGCGCTCGAGGGTGTCAAAGATGTGCTTGCCGAGACGCTGCTTCTCTTTCTCCCGCGTGTAGGCTGGGTCGCGAGGAGCGGCTCCGCGGGTCGTTTCGACGATCAGGGTATCGATCCCCTCAGTGGGGAAATCCGCTCCCTGGGTGACCGTCTGGTCTTCGAAATGAATGTCCCCGGTGTAGAAGACGGTATGGTCGCCGAGCGTCAGTTTCACCCCGGCTGCTCCCAAAACGTGGCCGGCATTGAAGAATTTCCCATCCACCCGATCTGTATCACCGAAGGTGAAAGGCTGGCCCGGCTCGCGCACCTGAAAGCGGCTGGCCAGACGCTCGACCTCTTTGTGGGTGAAAAGCGGGTAGGCTTCCTCTTTCAGCTCGATCCGCTGGCTTTTCATCACGTTCACCGAATTGTGCAGCAGGGCGAGGCCGCAGTTTTTTGTCGGGGCAGTCGTGACGATGGGGGCTTCGTTGTGATGCTTGGCCACGCACGGCAGCCCGCCTATGTGGTCGAGGTGCGGGTGGGTGACGATGATCCCGTCGGCCGAGTTCGGCTCCATGTCGTCGATGCGTGGCAGCGTCGTTGGTCCGGTGTGCTTCGGGTGGGTGCCGGCATCAAGGACGATGCGGGTGTCTCCCATCTGCAGCTCGTAGCAATTGGAGCCAATGTCGGTAAACCGAGCAAGGTTGCGAAAGGTGATCATAGAGATGAAAAGATGCGGGAAATGGGGAAACAAATTCGCGCGCAGACTCCTAAATGAGCCACCTCGCGCAGGGGGAAACGGCCCCACTCATGCCACGGGCCGACGAAAAAGCAACTTTCTCGACACTTCGAACGAGAAATCAGGAGCGGTCCACTAGAGGAGCGATCTCCTGTTCCTGGCGGGTTTTGACGATCTGTTTGTCTCCCAGCACGCCCTTCCAGTGGGTGTTGGGATAAAGGATGCAACCGCGCCCGAGGATGGTTCCCGGCGTCAGCACGGAGTTGCAGCCTACCTCGGTGGCGTCGCCCACCAGAGCGCCGAATTTGCGGAGCCCCGTATCGATGACCTCACCGTCGAGGCTGAGTTTTACCGAAGTCCGATCCAGCCGGACATTCGAGCAGATGACCCCCGCACCTAGATGAGCGCGGTAGCCGAGAATGCTGTCGCCCACATAGTTGAAATGGGGCACCTCGCATTTGTTGAAGAGGAGGCAGTTCTTGAACTCGGAGGAATTCCCCAGCGTGCAGTCATCGCCGATGATGACGTTGTTCCGCAGATAGGCTCCAGCCCGGACGGTTGTCCCCGAGCCGATCCAGGCAGGTCCCTGGATGGTTGCGAAAGCTTCGACCATTGCTCCTTCGGCCACATAGACCTCGGGTCCGACATTCGCGCGATCATCGACCTTGCCCTTGATCAGCGGGCCATCGACCGCAGCCAGCAGCTGCTCGAGGTAAGGGGCGATGCGTGAGATAGCGTCCCAGGCAGGACCTTCCTTAGCAAGGATGCTGCTGTGATCACTTTGGGAAAAATCGAAGAGATCGGAAGCGGCGATCATGAGGCTGGCGCTAGAGGGAGCAGAGTCTTCGCGTCCACGCTCTCACGAGCGCGGCTACAGTCGGCGGTGAGGGGTGACGGATTTTTAAACCGTCATGAGGTCTGTCTCTTTGGCGGCGAAGTGCTCGTCGATGGCTTTGACGTATTTGTCAGTGAGATCCTGGACGCTCTTCTCCATGTCACGAGCATTGTCCTCGGTGATCTCGCTGGATTTCAGCGCTGACTTCAGCTTGTCATTGGCGTCCTTCCGCGCTGAGCGGATGCGCACGCGGCCCTGCTCGGCCATGTCTTTGATCACTTTTACGAGATCGCGACGGCGCTCCTCGGACAGCTCCGGGATCGGCAGGCGGATGATGCGGCCATCGGAGGCTGGGGTGATGCCTAGCTTTGACTCGCGCAGCGCACGCTCGATGTCCTGCATGGTCGATGGATCATGGGGCTGCACCGTTAGCATGCGCGGCTCGGGCGCAGAGACGAGAGCCAGCTGCTTCAGCGACATGGACGAGCCATAGGCCTCTACGTTGACATTGATATTGTCGAGCAGGGCAGGGCTCGCCTTGCCGGTGCGGACGGATGACATTTCCTGCGAAACAAAGTCCACAGCCTTCTGCATCGTTTCCTCTGTTTCGAGAAGTAGGGTATCAGTATCCATGACTAAACTAAATAATGGGGTGGGGGTTCATTTTTCGGCGTCTCTCAGGATCTGCCGACGACCGAGCCGATCGCTTCCCCCATGAGGGCACGGGAGATGTTTTCCGGCTCGTTCATATCAAAGACTACGATGGGGATGTCGTTATCGCGACAGAGAGTGAACGCCGTGCCATCCATCACCTTGAGATCCTGCGCCAGGGCATCGGTGAAAGAGATCTTTTCATATTTCTTGGCATCTGCGTGCTGGTTCGGGTCTTTGTCGTAGATCCCGTCCACTTTTGTCGCTTTGAAAATCGCATCTGCTCCTATCTCGCTGGCGCGCAGGGCAGCTGTCGTATCCGTAGTGAAGAAGGGGTTGCCCGTGCCGGCACCGAAGACGACGACACGCCCTTTCTCCAGCTGACGCAGCGCTTTGCGGCGGATGAAGGTCTCTGCCACGTTCTGCATCTCGATGGCGGAGTGCACGTGCGATTTCACCCCGACAGCCGTCAGGGCACCCTGCACAGCCAGCGCATTCATCACCGTCGCCAGCATGCCCACGTAGTCCGCCGTCGCCCGGTCCATGCCGCGGCCAGCCGCTGAGGCACCGCGCCAGAAGTTGCCGCCACCGACGACGACCGCGATCTCCACCCCGGCCTCCTGCGCCACCTTGATCTGCTCCGCCATGCCCTCGACGATCTCTGGCGAAATGTTATCCTGGCTGCCCGGTTCGCGGAGGGCTTCACCGGAGAGTTTGAGGACGACACGCTTGTAGGTAGGATTCGGCATAGAAAAGGGAAGAAACGGTTCACCCAACCTGTCAGACTCCCATTGGAATTCAAAAGAAAAATGTCAGGTGAGCTGGAAACGGGCGCCTTCCTCGATGGGGAAGCCACGGAGCAGGTCGGCCAGCGGAATGCGCTTCTTTCCGGGGACCTGCCAGGGCCCGGTGAGTCGCAGTTGGCCCTCGCCGCAGGTGACAAGGATGGAGCCACCCTCCGTGCTTTCGATCGTGCCCGGCGTTGACGAAGATGAATCGGCGATCACCTCTGCGGGCGGGAAGATCTTCACCTGCTGGGGCTCTCCCGCCGACCCATTCTGCAACACGCTTGCTGTCCCCGGCCAGGGGTCGAAGGCGCGGATGCAGCGCTCGATCTCCGCAGCAGACTGCGCCCAGTCGATCAGGCCATCCTCCCGCCCCAGTTTGCCACAATGAGTCGCCTGCGCATCATCCTGCGTTTCGCCTCGTCCGGGGTCTGCGAGGAGAGGCGGCAGCCCGTTCCCCAGCACTAGCGGACTCAGCTCAGCCAGCCGGTCATGAAGACTGCCGCCGGTTTCGTCCGGGGCTAGCTCGATGGCTTCCTTGTGAATCATCGGCCCCGCATCCAGCTTCTGCTCGATGTGCATCAGCGTGACACCGCTGCTTTCGTCACCGGCCAGAATCGCCGACTGGATCGGTGCTGCCCCGCGATGTCTCGGCAGCAGAGAGGCGTGCAGATTCACACAGGCCAGTCGCGGCATCTCGATCGCCTCATGAGGGAGGATCTGCCCGTAGGCCATCACCACAAACAGGTCAGCCTCCTGCGCGCGCAGGGCTGCTAGGGCGTCCTCATCCTTGCGCAGTCGCTCCGGCTGAAAGACGGCGACACCGTGTTCCTCCGCCACC
>JAHDFZ010000063.1:0-12001 GCA_020627905.1 Verrucomicrobiota bacterium | reverse complement strand
GCCGTTACCGCGTAATCAGGATGCTCTACCAACCAGCGAAATGCCGGAATGGCGATGTCCCCCGTGCCCATAAAAACCACTCGTGTCATGCCCGTATCAACAGGCGGGATGCCCTAAGGGTCAAGGACGGTCTCGTAACAACGGCAGCCTACTCACTGGGAACGCCTACTTCCGTTACGGAACGTCCGTTACGGAGGGCCCCCGTCGGCACAGTGAAAGCCCTGCCAATAGCTTCTCCGCCCGTCGTTGATTCCCAGACATAAATATGCGAATATGTATGTATGCGGACGACGATCGACCTCCCTGATGCGCTTTTTGAGCGGTTAAAAATTTCAGCAGCAAAACAAAAGGTTAGCATGCGTGAGCTGGTGATCTCAGGTGTGGAGTCAGTCCTGGAGGAGCCCCAGAGACCTTCTCCGGATCCGTCTGCCCTGCAAAGGCTTGAAGAAGGGTATTCCCTTAAAAATGCCCGCTTGAGCCGTGAGGAGGTTCATGCCCGCTAAGGCTTTTTTCGACACGAACATCCTGCTCTACGCTTATGATCGAGATGCCGGGCAGAAGCGAGAAATCGCTCGCCATCTCGTGGCCTCTGCGCTGTCCGATCCGGGGTCCTATGCGATAAGCGTGCAGGTCCTGCAGGAATTTTTCGTCAACTTCACGCGTGCCGGCCATGCAGATAGAGAAGCTGCCCGATTGATCGACGACTTTCGGCACTGGACGATTATTGCCAACACTTACGATTTGTTTTGCAGAGGGCTCCAGGTTCGCGCTCGATGGCAATTGTCGTTGTGGGACTCGATGGTCGTGGCAGCTGCTCAGGCAGCAGGCGCCGAAGTGCTCTACACGGAGGATTTGAATCACGGACAAAGCTTCGGCGCCGTTCAGGTTTGCAATCCCTTTTTTGAGACGGGCGAATGAAGCATTTGGCATAAACGGCAGCCTACTCCCTGGGAACGCCGCTGCACAAAAGGAAAGGCTACTCCCCGGGAACGCTGACGTCCGTGACGGAGGGACCCCGTCGGCATTCGCGCAAGCCCTGCTCCCAGCCAAGCCCAACTATTAAGAAATACTTAAGAGTTGAATCTCCATGAGAAACTCCGCACCGCTGGAAAAGGCACAAATCTCACCCTCCCCACACCCATTACAGTCGATCCAGCCTCAGAGTAATTTGATCATCACTGGGCAGGAAACTCTGCCAATCAGGAGCTGGAGCATTGAGATCGAGAGGAATGGTGTCCGATGAAGACTCAGTGGGGGGCGCCATCTCATGGGCCGTGGTCACGGGGATCACTGGAGCAGTCACCACCGAAAGAGGAACCGTTGCATCTGCCGGGATATCGTTTTCCCTGATCGGTTCAGCCGGGCGCGAGTGGATGAGGTCGGCCAGCGATTGACCGTCTCCCGTTCCTGATAGCCTAGATGAGGCAGTGCAGAGTGGCTTTTTGCGAGCTCCCTCCAGCTGATCAGCTTCTGCATGGTCAAGCGACTGAGCTGCTAGAAAGGCCACCAAATTTCGTTGCGGAGGCACCGGTGAGTTTGGGTCTGCGAGCAGAGTATTTCCGGGTGATTGCGAGTTCATTTCAGCAGCTTTGGGTTCCGATGGCATTTCCGTATCAGAACTGTCACAAAAAAAAGAAGACTTTTTTGTAAGGTTTTTAAAATGGCCAGTGTTCGAGCGGGCGAGATGAAGTCTTGAGCTGGTTTGTATGATAGGGTAGGCTTTCCTGACCGCTATGCCTGTGAAGAAGATTTCCGCCACGCAAAGGGAAGGATCTTTGGTAGACTTCCTGAGGAGCTTCACGTCCCGGCTTTGTCCGCCCCTTGAGATTACGAATTGGAGTCGGGTGAGAGAATCGAACCGGCAGAGCCAGTGTGGGCGAGTGTATCAAGTCGGCACTATGCGAAACGTCTTTTGCCTTTTGGATATCTTCCGCTCGTTTCGCATTCGCCAGCATCTCAAGCAAGGTAGCGTCGCCGCATTTCGTAAGCAAAAAGCGATCGCGCACATCTTGGGCACCTTGGATGACAAGATTGACTTGAATCGGCAGATGAATGCGACGCTGGAAGGGATGGCGCAGGCGCTCTTCAAAAGCTGGTTTGTGGACTCTGACCTGGTGATAGACCATGCCCTCGCCGCCGGTAACCCCATCTCCGACGAACTCGCCACCCGCGCCGAAGTTCGCAAGAAGGTGCTGGGAGAACGTAGCTCCAGCTGCGTTTCTTCATCAAAGGGCAGAGCTGGAGCTCTGCCCCTCCCAGATCTCCGCTTCCCCGCCGCCCTCCAATTCACCGAAGAGCTGCGCTGGGTTCCGGAGGGGTGGGAAGTGAAGCCGTTGAGCGAGGCGATCCAGATCAATCCGTCGGTCAAACTCAATAAAGGAACAGTAGCTCAGTTTGCTGACATGAAGGCATTGCCAACATCTGGATACGCAATCGATGGAGTGATCGAGAAGGAGTATTTAGGAGGCGCGAAGTTCCACAATGATAACGTGCTGTTTGCGCGAATTACGCCATGCCTTGAGAATGGCAAGACCGGCATAGCCGATTTTCTCTCAACACCCGAAGACATCAGGTTTGGCTCAACCGAATTCATCGTCCTAAGGGGTAAAGGTGACTTAACGCTCCCCTATGGAGCCTGTCTGGCTAGGGACGAAACCTTCCGACTCCACTGCAAGCAGAGCATGGTCGGCTCATCTGGAAGGCAGCGGGTTCAGAACGCCTGCTTCGATAGCTTCCATGTCGCTACCCCAATCGAGCCTTGTATCCTGGAGTCTTTCGATAACGTCACTACGCCCATGTTCCGAAAATCCAGCGAACATGGAAAGGCTTGCGCAGCACTCACTAGACTCCGCGACACGCTCCTTCCCAAACTCATCTCCGGCGAGCTTCGGATTGGAGAAGCCGAACAACTCACCAAGGAAGTATTGGCATGATTAAGAAGTTTCAACGAATCACCAATCTGGGGATCTTCCAAACTTTCCAGTGGGATCAGGAAGTCGTTAACGCCAACGGAAAAACCGAACGCTTCCACCACATCAACGTAATCTACGGCAGGAACTACTCTGGCAAGACGACACTCTCTCGTCTCCTAAGGGCGCTCGAAACACACACTCTCTCAGAGAAGTTTGCGGGGCGGGAGTTCGAAATTGTTTTTGATGACGGCTCGGTAACAACCCACAAAAACTTCGATTCTTACGCCGGAAAAATTCGGGTTTTTAATGAAGACTTCGTTCGGGACAACCTTCGCTTCATCAACAACCCAGATGAAGCGATCGAGCCATTTGCGCTAATCGGTGACGACAATCTCGCCATTCAAGAGCAAATCGACGCCATAGAGGCAGAGATTGGATCCAACGAGGAAGACCAAGCGACAGGCCTCTGCGCGGAGTTGGAGTTGAAATGCGCAGCCAAAACACAAGCTGCCGACTCGCACCAGAGCGCGCAGAACACTCTTGAGTCCCAAATGCGAGCGAAGGCCACGGCCGGAAATGAGAGTATTAAATACAATTCGGACAAGTTCGGCGACCAGAACTACACAATATCAAAACTTCGAAATGAAATAGACCAGGTTCTCAAACAGGAATTCGATCCGATTTCAGATGAGAAGATTGCTTTCAACGAAGAACTCCTAAAGGAAGAGATCAACGATGATGTCGCTGCACTGGAATATCCGTCATTGTCATGGGATCAACTCGTGAAAGAGACTGAAGAACTCGTCACGAAAGCAGTAGCCCAATCAGATAAGATCGAAGAGCTGGCAGCTGAAGCCGTCTTGAATCGGTGGGTAAAGGAAGGACGAGATCACCATCGATCAAAACGCAAAACCTGTGCATTCTGCGGAAACGAGATTCAAGAGTCGCGTTGGGAGCAGTTGGATAAGCACTTTGATGAAGAGTCCGAAAAGCTCGAAGAAGCGATTGATCAGCTCCTAGAGTCCATCGCAGATGAGGAGGTCAATTTGGTGGGAGTTTTTGAGATTGATGAGAAGGCCTTCTACTCGAAGTTCAGAAGCCGCCTGACCCAAATCAAGGAGGCGCATCAAGAAGCAGTCGCAAAATACTCAGAGTCGCTAGACGGGCTAGCTAAGCAGTTGCAGGCGCGGAAGGATGACATAATCCACTCGAAGGAATTCGAAGGTCAGGATAACCACTGCGATCTGATTCGTGCTGCGGTCAGCGATTATGAGATTCTTCGAAACGAAGCCAATGAATACAGCAGCTCTCTTGGTGATGATCAGGCGACGGCACGCACCGAGCTTCGCTTAAAAACTGTTCACGAGTTCGCCATTGACATCAACTACACCGATCAGACAGCCGAGGTCGATCGGCTTGCCGCTTGCCTGAAGGTGGCCTCAGGCGAGGTGTCTGGGGTTGAGCAGACCATCTTACTGAAACAACAGGAGATTCAAGCGAAACGTCGTGAGATGAACGACGAAGAGAAGGGTGCTAAAAAAGTGAATGAATATCTCAATCACTTTTTCGGAAACAACTTCATCACCCTCGAAGCCAAAGAGAATGAAGAGGAGGAGCTGGAATCAAAGAGCATTCGATTCGAGGTAACTCGTGAAGGTGCCAAGGCCTACCACCTTAGTGAGGGCGAGTGCAGCCTACTCGCCTTTTGCTACTTTCTTGCGAAACTTGACGACATCGATACACGTGGAAGCAAACCGATTGTATGGATTGATGACCCAATCTGCAGCCTAGACTCCAACCACATCTTTTTTCTCTATAGCCTCATTTACAATGAGATTGTTTCGAGTGGGAGCTTTAAGCAACTTTTCATTTCGACTCACAACCTAGATTTTCTGAAATACCTCAAGCGCCTGACCGACAAGTCTATCGATGACGCCGGCGTTGAGACCCACTACCAGAAATCATACTTTCTGGTTTCAAGAACGGATCGGAATTCAACGATCTGCATGATGCCCAAGCACCTGAAGGAGTTCTTCACTGAGTTTAACTACCTTTTTGATCAGATCTACAGGTGCGCTACTCTCGAAACGGTCGACGACTCGAACTATACGATCTTTTACAACTTCTCGAATAGCGCTCGGAAGTTCCTTGAGATCTACCTCTTCTACAAGTTTCCGACTTCAGGTGACCAAAGCGCGAAACTTGAGCGCTTCTTTGGAGATGATCCGGTCCCTTCCGTTCTCGTCGAGCGCATGAACCACGAATACTCGCACCTCTGCGGAGTTTTTGAAAGAGGCGAGACTCCAATGGAGGTTCCGGAGATGAAGACCGCTGCGGAGGCGATTCTTGAGAGACTCAAACAGGACAGAGAGCAATACGACGCCCTTTTAGAGAGCATCGGGGAGCAGCCTGAGGGTGAGGAAGACGGGCAAGAGACTCAAGCCGCAGGAAGTGCCGACACATGAAATTCACCGAAGCCCAACTCGAATCCGCCATCATCGAGCTTCTCGAAGCTGGGGGCTACCCGCACGTGTTGGGCGAGGCGATTGAGCGCCAGCCGCAGGAGGCCCTCATCAAAGCCGACCTCCGCGCTTTCCTCGCCAAGCAATACGCCGCCGACCACATCACGCAGCCGGAAATCGAAGTGGTCATCAACCGGCTCGAAGCCGACTCCACCGCCGATCTTTACGAGAGCAACAAAGCGACCATGAAGCTGGTCGTGGACGGCTTCCTCCTGACGCGCGGAGACCGCACCCAGAAGGACTCCTGCCTCGGGCTGGTCAACCGCTCCGGACTCGCCAGATGTGTTAAAGTTTTGTTCGCAGCGACCCATTGATGAAGCAGCAATCCAAAGAATCCCAAAACACGGAATGGAAGGAGTCATGGCATGACGACTACCTGAAGTGGATTTGCGGTTTTGCCAATGCGGAGGGTGGACGGATCTTCATCGGCAAAGATGATTCAGGCCAGGTGGTGGGGCTGGATCGGGCGGATAAGCTGCTGGAGGATTTGCCGAACAGGATTCGCGACAAGTTGGGCCTGATGCCCGGCATCGACCTGCACGAGGAGGACGGGAAGTTCTACCTCGCCATTACGGTGGCGGCGTCCAGCGTGCCCATCTCGTTGCGCGGAGTCTACTATTGGCGCTCCGGCAGCGTGAAGCAGGAACTTAAAGGGGCCGCTCTCAATGACTTCCTGCTCAGGAAAATGGGACTCACCTGGGATCGGGTGATCGAACCGATGGCAACGCTGGATGACATCGACCCTGCGGCGATTCAGCGCTTCAAGCGAGATGCCGCTAAAGCCGGGCGCCTGCCGGATTTATCCGACCTCACCGACGCTGAAATCCTCAGGAAACTGCGGCTGACGACTCGGGAAGGTCTCACCCGAGCGGCCCTCGTGCTTTTTGGCAAAGACCCGGGCGAGTTCTACCCCAATCTGTTTGTCAAAATTGGCCGCTTCGGCGACAGCGAGGCGGATCTCAGGTTTCAGGAAGTGAGCGAGGGCAATCTCATCTTCATGCTGCCGGACATCGTCGAGCAACTCGAACGGAAGTTCCTGACTAAGCCAGTGCGCTTCGAGGGCCTCCAGCGCATTGAGGAGCTGGAATACCCGGTCGAGGCCCTGCGTGAAATGCTGCTGAATGCCCTCGTCCACCGCAACTACCTAGGCAGCATGACCCAGATGAAGGTTTACGACGACCGTCTTACCCTATGGAACGCCGGGACTCTGCCTGAAGAGCTCAGCATCGAGCAACTCTTCCAGGCCCACGAATCGATCCCGCATAACCCCCTCATCGCCGAGGTCTGCTACAAAGCCGGCTACATCGATTCCTGGGGCCGAGGGGTCGAAAAAATCAGTGAAGCCTGTAAAGCGGTAGGTCTTGCGGAGCCGTTATTTCAGGAACGCTCCGGCGGCGTTTTGGTGGAGCTGTTGCGTAGTTCGGAAAAGAGTTCGGAAAAGAGTTCGGAGAAAAGTTCGGAGAAAAGTTCGGAGAAAAGTTCGGAGAAGATCTTAAGGATGCTTTCCGAGAATCCCAAAATGACCATTGCGGAATTAGCATCCAGTATTGGAATCTCGACTCGCGGGATAGAGAAAAATCTAAAGGCCCTTCAAGAGAAAGGCAGGCTCACGCGAGTTGGCCCTGACAAGGGCGGCCACTGGGAGGTCATCGACACATGAAATTCACCGAAGCCCAACTCGAATCAGCCAATATTGAAGAAGCTCAGGCGGGTTCGGGTAAGGTGGATTTTGCTGCCAAAATGGTGATTTCTCACGAACAAATCAGAAGACTACATCGCTAGTTCGATGCAAAGTCGTGGAACTGCAACGGCTAAGGAGAGAGCGACCAAAGATCTTCTGGACCAGTCCAACCAGGACACCCGCCTCTAGCAGGCGCTGGACTACCTACGATTTCGCGGAAAGGGCATCAAAGCTGATGATGTATTCGCTGGGCTTGACGCAAAATATCTAAAGGGAATGGCCTTACAGCCTAGAGAACGTTCCTCGATTAAGATCCTACAAAACCGAATCGAATCCAGCGTCTACCTCGCCCTCAGCGCCTTCTTCCGCTGCTTGTATTCCTTCTTCAGCTCTTGAGCCCGCCAGCCATCTTTGCCGAAAAGAGGTTCTGAGCCGACGAGAGCTACAATTCCGAAAATGCCGATGAGGGTGCCGATTGGAAAGAGGATCAGGAGATAGGCGCAAAAGATGAAACCGACAATACGGCCCCAGCCAAAGCGGAACTGCAAGCCGACTGTCGTGGCCAAAGCAAGGCTGGAGAGTGCAATCTTAAACGCAAAAGCTCCCTGTCGCTGAACTGTGTCCTCGCCCATCGGGACGAAAAAGAAAAAGAGAGAAAAGATCAGAACGAAGCCCCCCATGATGTTGAGTCCGCTGATCCCTGATGATTTGTTGTATAGCTTGCGCAATTCCTCAAACTCAAGGTTAGCGACAGTTCGTGGCGGCGAAGAGATTTCTTCCGGTAAAGGTGGGGGCTGGGATTCCATAGTCCGGGGTATTGCGCAGATCAGACTATACATATGGAAGACGGGTGGGCCTCATCAATCTGTTTCTGCCCCATTACACCGAAATTAGCAGAGGTGGTGTAGATGCCCAGTTAAGGATTCTTCCTCTACCGAAAGAGTTTCGCAATCAGGGGCAGCTGCTGTCTGATGGTCTAGGAAGTGAGCTGATAGGCTACTAGCGTCTACATCAGGGGTGGCAGCAGGCAGAAGCTCGCTTGCGATGGAGTGAATGCCTTTCTGCGGCTCATCCTCCTCGCGCTCAACAACCGCCTCCGCCACCGGCCCCCGCACCATCGAAAGGGGAACGGTAGCCTGTGGTGGCACCTCATCGAGCAGCACATGATTTTTCAGCCCCTGCAGGTTCGTTTCAAACCCCTCGACGACCGGGATATCGGAGTGATACAGCACGGCGCTAAAAGGAACAAAGCTGAGGAAATCTTCGGACGCGCCCCAGGGGCAGATTGATGTCGTCGATTGCTCCTGTTTATTCAGCGCTTGGGCAGCCAGGAAGGACGTGAGGCGTGAATCTGGTGGGACGGGCGTGTGTGCTTCGCGGCACGCCTTCGGAGCTTGGGTTGTCATGGTTTCGGTGAGGGAAAGGTGATCCGGGGGCAGATCGATTCTCCACTCGACGGATCAGTCGAAAATTTAGGTGAGAAAGTCACAAGAAATCTCTGACTTATTCGTATTAGGCGCAGACAGGCCCCCGTTCCGGTGGCTTGAAATTTGCCTTTTTTGTGCTTTCATGGCGGCCGTTTGGCTCGGCATGAGCTTATTCTATTTTTACCTTTCCTCTTCATGAACGCCGCTGCCCCATCTCCCGCTCCCCTCACTGGGGAACGGGTGTTGCAGGGGGTGGGTGTCTCCTCGGGGATTGCCATCGGCTTTGCTGAATTTGTCGGACAGGTGCTGGAGGAGCCGGAGCTTTCTTCGATTTCCAAGGAAGGGGTCGAAAGCGAATACGCGCGCCTCTCGGTGGCGCTGGAGGTGACGAAGGCGCAGATCCTCGAGCTGCAGAAGCTCCTGGGCGACGACGGCTCAGCGCCGAGCCATTCGACGATTTTTGAATCGCATGCGCTCCTGCTCGAGGACCCCATGGTCATCGACGAGGTGAAGCGCAAGACGGCGGAGGAGCTGAAGTGCATCGACTGGGTTTACTATCAGACCATCCGTGGCTACATCGACCAGCTCCGCAAGGTGGACGATGCGTATCTACGGGAGCGGGCGGTCGATCTGGAGGACGTGGCGGCGCGCCTGCTGAAAAATCTACGTGCGGGTGATAAGGCTGGCGCGGACACGACCCCGATCCAGCGAGCCTGGGCAGGGGAGACGGTGCTGCTGGGGCACGATCTGAGCCCTTCTGACACCGCCGGGATTGATCGCTCGCGAGTGCGCGGTTTCGCGACAGAGGTGGGGAGCGCTACCTCCCACACAGCCATTCTCGCTCGGTCGCTCAATCTGCCTGCCGTGGTGGCGCTCCATGAGCTGCCGCAGGATTCCTACACCGGCGCGCCGGTGATCATCGATGGCTATGAGGGCCGGGTCATTCTCAACCCCACTCAGTCAACGCTCCGCGCCTACGCCAAGCGGGCGGCGGTGGAGGAAAAGCGCCTGGAGAAGCTCTCCGACCTTAAAACGGCAGAAACGCGGACGAAGGACGGGGACCGGGTGCTGCTCTCTGCCAATCTCGAATTTGCTACCGAGATCGCCACTCTGAAGGAGCTGAATGCCGATGGGGTGGGTTTGTTCCGCACGGAGTTTCTCTTTCTCTGCGATGGGGATTCCCGATCTGAGGAGTGCCAATACAAGACCTACCGCACGATCGCCGAGGGGGCAGGAGACCACGGTGTGATCATTCGCACGCTCGACATCGGTGGGGATAAGCTGCTTCCTGAGCTACGGCTCGATCCGGAGCCTAACCCCTTCCTCGGCTGGCGGGGGATTCGCCTGACGCTGGATGAGCATGAACTCTTTCGCTCCCAGCTGCGGGCGATTCTGCGCGCCAGTGCACACGGAAAGGTGCGGGTGATGTTCCCCTTCATTTCGACGCTGGAGGAGCTGCAGGCTGCGAAAGCGTGTTTCGCCCGCGCGCAGGAGGAGTTGGTTGCTGAAGGCGTTCCTTTTGATAAGAAGGTGGAGATCGGCGCGATGATTGAGATCCCCAGCTCCGTTTTTATCGCGGATCACCTGGCAAAAGAAGTCGACTTTTTCAGCATCGGCACCAATGACCTGATCCAGTATACGACAGCCGTTGATCGGGTGAATGATCGTGTCGCCCACCTGTATCAGCCGATGCATCCGGCGGTGATCGAGATGATCCGGACGACGGTGGATGCGGCACATCGCAACGGCATCTGGTGTGGAATCTGTGGTGAGGCGGCAGCGGATCTGGAGATGGCGCCCCTCTGGGTCGGTCTCGGTGTCGATGAGCTCTCGGTCGGTCTGGGGCAGTTGCTCAAGCTGCGGGCCGCTCTGGCCGCTCTCTCCGGCGAGCCATGCCGAAAGCTGGTGGAGGATCTGCGGCAGAAGGCGGGCAAGGCCGAGGAAGTGAGGCAGCTCTGCCTCCAGGTGGCACAGGGTGCCTACCCGGATCTCCTAATTTCCGGGGCTGCCGACCGTAAGTAAATTAATGGCGCTTTTTCGACAGGACCGGAATGTTTGTCCGCCCGCCGCTCCGGTGGGTCGACTGGCGTGCCTTGTTGCCCTGTTTGTGTCTGGCGCAGAGCTCTGTTTCGCCCCCGATCTCAAGCTGCCAAAGCTACCGAGCCTCTTTCAGAAATCGGATACGGTGATTCAGGAGGTAGCGGTCGCCCCGGCCAGCCCGGCTGATCTGGTGGTCCTGCCGGGAGGCGAGCTGATCATTTCTTCCCACCCTTTTTTCTCGCACGGAGATCGGGTGCAGAAGATGGATCGAAAGGGGAGTTGGAGTCCCTTCCCCACGCCGGCCATGAATCGGCCGACCAGCGGGGAATCGGTCGTCTTTGACTCGATCATGGGTATGGCCATTTCACCGAAGGGCGTTGTCTGGATGGTCGACAGCGGGCGGAAACTGGGGACAAAGCCGAAGCTCATCGCCTGGGACACGCGGAAAGACGAGCTGGTCCGTGTGCTTCCTATCCTCGAAACGAGCTTATCGCCGACTTCCTTTCTCAAAAACATCGTGCTGGATCCTGACGAGCGGCACATTTACATCAGCGATCCGGCGGATGGGCTGAATGCGGCGATCATCGTCGTGGATCTGACCACCGGGATCAGTCGTCGCCTGCTGGAGGGACATCAATCGGTGACGCCGAATCCCGAGATTTCCATCCAGATTTCGGGGCAGCGAGTGGAGGCGCGTCGGCCTGACGGACGCCTGGCATCGCCGCTTACTGGCGTCAGCCCCATCGCCATCGATCGTAAGGGCGAGTGGCTCTACTACGGCCCTCGCAATGGGGCGTCTCTTTTCAAGATCAAGACAGAGCTGCTGAAGCGGACGGATGTCCGGCGTTCATCGCTCGAGAGCCAGGTGGTGGGCGTTTCACCAAAGCCGGTTTGCGACAGCATGGTCATTGATGCCAAAGGGCGGATCTACTTCGGCGATATCCTGCGAGGCTCGATCGACTACGTGAGCCCGGAGGACAGCTATCTGAGTCTGCGCGTTCTCGCTCGCGATCCGCGGATCCAGTGGCCAAGCGGCCTGCAACTAGCGCCTGATGGGGATCTGTATTTTTTCTCGAATCAGCTGCACCGCAGTGGGTTTTATCAGGGAGGAAAAAGCATGCCCTTGGCTCCCTTTCAGGTTTTTAAAATGCGCCCCCTCTCCGTCAGTCGGTTTGGTTTTTAGTGCGATGGTCTCGCCCATCACTTAGCTGCGGCGGTCACGACGTGGATTTGTCCGCACGTGAGCCTCTGATTGCCGCGTGCCGTGCTCTCCAGTCCATGAGATCACGCTTCCCAGCTCCGCTGCGCGGCTACGAGTCCGTGCCCACAACCACGTAGCCGCGGCGGTCACGACGTGGATTTGCCCGCACGTGAGCCGTTGTTTGCCGCATGCCGTGCTCTCTGGTCCACGAGCTCACG
>JAHDFZ010000318.1 GCA_020627905.1 Verrucomicrobiota bacterium | reverse complement strand
GCACCAGGTTTTCCGGCTTGGTCAGTTCTCCATCAGGAAGCCGCAGAACGTGGACCTCAGATATCGTGCCCGTGAACCAGCTTTTCTTTGCGCCACCAATGAGAAGCTCCTTCCCATCAGCAGAAAAAAGAAGTCGATCAACGCGGGCATACTCGCCCACGGACCGGACATGGGAGTGACTGCCATCCGCAGTCAGCGAAAACACCTTTACAGGATGAAGCTCGCTGCTCTTTCTGTCGTCAATGCCGACGGCGAAGGTGGAGCCGTCCAATGTGATGGCCACATGGCCAAATCCAACCTGTGCCACCCTCTCCTCATAAATCGTCCTCTGCCCCCACGTATCGATTACCTGAACGAATCCCCCCTCGTAGCCGATTGCCAGGAATCGTCCATCCTCACTGCTCTGCATTTCACGCGGTTCACAGTTTCGAGTCTTCTTCGCCTCTGTCTGCCATAGCAGGCTCATCCTCCTTGGCTCGCCATCATCCTGCCAGGCTTTCTCCGCCTGCAGCCAGCTCTCCCACTTCTCATGCCGGTAGCGGATCGGTTTCGACTCAACAACATCTGGGTGATGCTCCTCGAAATAGCGGATGATCTCCCAGTCATCGCAGAGATAAGCGATCAGCAGAAGCGCTCTCCTCGCATTCCAGTGCTCAGGATGTTTCTTGATCCATTTGAACAAGCCGTTGCGCACCACGGGATAATCGAAGAAATCCGTCTTGTAGAACAAGCTGGCCGAGTCTTTCCGATCTGGTGCATACATGGCCTGAGCCATCGCGAAACCGTAGATCTGGTCGGCCACCTCGATCGGTGCCAGCTTCCGCAGATCGCTGACGATCTCTTCCTGCTTCTGGAGGCTCCCATGCCAGCGCTGAGAGAAATGATAGAGATACTTCCGGTGCATCGCCGTATACAGCGGCCAGTCTCTCATGCAGGACTCGAGGTAAGGTCGCAGGGTGGCCTCGTCCCATCCCCGACCGAGGGCCGTGGTGGAGATCACTCCGTAATAAATGGGTGGGATAGGATCGCTGATTTCACCCGCATTATAACGCTCAGCAAAAACGGCGATCAGGCGCTCCGCCTCATCGAGTGATCGGGCGAATCCAGCCCAACCTTCGGGAGTGACTGTCGATGCCCAACCTCCTCCTCTATAGCGCCAGGCCAGCTGATTCCAGTAATCAATCTCTGCTGTCACCGCAAAGATCGAATCAGGTTTGGCGCTTCGCCATCGCTTGATTTTGTCCAGAAATTTCTCCCAGTCCGGTATTGGGTCATCATCTGTCAGATGGCCTGACACCCACCCCTCTCTGGCATAGACCGATAGTAGCCAATCACCACTTTTCAGGATGAATTCCTCGTCGAGAGCTGCCTGCAATTTTGCCTCATAAGCGCTCCACTTCTCAGCGATGAAAAGTTTTCTTACCCCATCAACCTCATCAGGGGATCCAGAGGCCCCAGCTAAAGAAGCCTGAAGTGATAATAAGAGGATTCCAAAGAGTATGCGCCCCATTTCTCATTCCTACTGAAAATTAGAGCCTCAGGAAAGATCAATCTCGCCCTCCCTCGCAGCCGGTTCCTTGAGCAGGGCGATCATCTCTCTCATCGCTGGCGAGACCGCTTTGGTCCGTCGGCGAACAATGCCTAACGGCCTCCAAATATAGGTGCCTTCGATAGGAATGCGCACAAGAGTGCCTGACTCCACCTCCGTTTCGACGCTCTTACTGGGCACGATAGACAGGGCATTCTCAATGAGGACTCCACGCTTGACGGTTTCTATGTTGTCAAATTCCACCACTTCCTGCACTCGGACCTGAGCCTGATCGAAGAGGCTGTCGAGAGCCTTTCGCGTGGGCAGATCCGGCTCGAACGAAATGAATCGCTCCCCGTCGAGCATACTGATATGGATGGAATCATGCTGAGCCATCGGATGATCCGGGGGACAGATGACGACCAGCCGATCCTTCCACGCAGACTCGATCTCCAGCCCTTTGCGGTCCTGCGGGTAGGCGACCAATCCCAGATCAGCAAGATTTTCAGCCACATCGGCATAGACTTCTCCGGATCGACGATAGGTGACATTGAGCTCGACATCCGGGAAGGTCTCGCGAAACCGCTCGACGAAAGGCGGTAGCTCATGAAAACCGATGCTGTAGACGGTAGCAATGGTGAGGGGCCCCGTCACCTCATCACGCATGGCACCAAGCTGCTGCTCGAGCCCGCGGTAGGAGTCCAGAATCGTGCGGGAGGCTTTGACGAAGGCATCCCCCTCCGGCGTGACGGAAAAGTGACGCCGACCGCGCTCGATCAGCTTCACCCCGTAGCGTTCCTCCAACCCTCGGATCTGTTGACTAACGGCGCTCTGGCTGATCCCATTTCGCTCGGCGGCGGTCGAGAAACTGGCGGTTTCGACAAGATCACAGAAGATCTGGAAGGTCTCAATTTGCATGGTCGCGGTCAGTCATGAAACGAACGAGGGTGAGTTCTCTGGTTTGCAAGGGTTTCTTAGCTCTCTGCCTGACTCTGCGCAAGCAGACATGCGTGATGCCGCCCTTGCTCGGGCAGAGGAAATCCGGTTTGCTGACCGC
>JAHDFZ010000062.1 GCA_020627905.1 Verrucomicrobiota bacterium | reverse complement strand
GGTCATCCTGGGCAGCGACGAAAGATCCGGGCACGCAGGCGAAGCTGAGTGATAGGAAGAGGCAGGGAAAGGATAATCTCATGATCAAAGATAGGCGGCTCGATGTTTAAATGAGATCAAATCTCATCGCAAACGAAAACTACGGCTAATCGTGTTTGCTGTGCATAGTGGCGCGGGTGGGAGGCTGGCGCCGCCTAGGCCGGTGCCGCCGAGGCTGGTAACACAGTATTCAGGCTAGCGAGGGCGTCTGTGATCTTCACCTCACGGCGTTCGCGATTGCGGAAGAGGCTTACCGAATCGTATCCAGCAGTTTCCAGGTGACCGAGAGCGGTCTCAAACTGATCGCCCACGCGCTCCGGCAGGTGACTGTCAGAACCGATGACGACAGGGATGCTCCGCTCGCACATGAGAGCCAGCATCTTCGGGCCGGGATTCATTTCCTCATAGGCCTTGTTCAGCCCGGATGTGTTGATCTCCATGGCGACTCCGGTCTTTGCGATGCGATCCAGCGCCCGCTTGATGTCATCCTCCACCTTGGAGAACCGATAACTTTCGGGTTGAGCATTCTTCACCAGATCTGGGTGGGCCAGGGAGTCAAAGAGGCCGGTCTCGGCGGACTCTGCCAGGTGATCGAAATACTGGCTGCGAAACGCTGCCGGATCGCCTTTCCAGAAAGCATCCATGTATTCCGGGATATGCCAGTGCACCGAGCCGAGGATGTAGTGAAAATCGGCCGAATCGTGCAGCTCAGCCAGCCACTTCTCCATGCCGGGAAAGAAGTCGCTCTCCATACCGAGGAGCACCTCGAAGTCATCCGGCGCCGTGACTGCGGCTTCCTGAATGAGCGCTACATACTCCGGGAACTGCTCTGGCGTCATCCGCACCTTGTGTGAAAAGCGATCCGGCATGGGGCTGTGGCAGGTGAAGATAACTCCTGCCAGGCCACGGTCCGCGCCACGCGCCACGTATTCGCTCGGGTGGCCAACGGCGTGTTTGCACAGCGGTGTGTGCATATGACTGTCAAAAAAAAGGGTCATGATGAGAGGGGGGGGAAGAGGGAGTTAGCGAAAGCTTGGGAGCAACTGACGGATCCTGGCGACATCTGCCGCCTGCTGAAGCAAGCGATCCCGCACATTGTGCTTGTCCCACTCGACTGGTTTTTTCTGACTGCGTGCCAGATAGTAGGGCAGCTCAGGGTCCACCCCATCGACTAGGGCTGCCTCGTTCATGCGTGGGCGCTCTGGGCGGTAGACCAGTTGGGAGATTGGCAGTCCTGCTATGAGGGCTCTCCGGGCCATCTGTTTTTCAGCTCTTCCCACGATTGTTTCGACATCGGGCGAAATTCCTTTCTGAAAAAGGCTGGATCCATCTCTTAGTTCGATCTCTGCTACCGCATAGCGTAGCGCTAGCCCATCGCCCAGATCGATCGTGCTGAACTTAACCGTCTTTCCCTTCGTCTGTTCGCCGATGATGGTGCAGGGCCTGATGGACCTGATCACTCCGGCGAACAATTCAGCTGCCCCGCCGCTTTTACCGTCCATCAGGAGAATGATATCACTTCTCCAGTTTCTGGGTGCGGGAGAGGAAACGAATAGCTCGCGCGAGGATGAGTCGGCTTCTGCAGCGCCAGCTAGCGAGACCTTGAACAGCATCTCATTCGGCTCGACGAAGCGTGAAAGCAGAAGGGCGATCGATCCAAGGTCATTCAGTTGGCCGGGATTTCGCAGGTCGATGACGAGCGATCGGCTGGAAGGATCTTTGATCTGTGCAATTCCTGCATCAAGCGCAGCAGCCTCCTCCTCACCGAAGTTTTTGAAATGAAGATAATGTGCCTCGCTGCTCAATTTCTCGAATCGAAAGTCTGAGCTGGAGCTCGAGTCTTTCTCCGCATCTTTCCTGATGATTTGAGCCCCGAAACCCAGTTTCTGCAGGAGTCCATCGAGAGCGGCTCGATTGATGAAGAGATCATCCAGCCGTTCCTGATGGATGTAGTCACTTTTCAGCCGCTGAAAGGCGCGCTGAAGTTGGCCTTGGGATAATGCAGTAGGATCAGGTGGAGTTGCCGGTGCGGCGGCCGTTTCTGAATTAGCGAAGCCCTTTGATCCACTGAGGAGTAAAAGGCATAAACCGAGGAGGCAGAGGCGCATAGGCAAGGGTAGCACATGCGGTATCTGTGACAAACGAGCAATTGCCGATTCAGCCCTGACCGCTGGCGATCAGCTTGGCCCGTTCTTTGTGCAGAAAGCTGATACGGAAGCAGATCGTAATCGTGAGGGCGTAGTGGATTACGACAAGTGCCATCAACCCGAAAAAGAGAGGGGTGAGCCCGCTGGACTGCATGGCTTCGAGATAGAAGGCTGGATTTGTAGCATCCGACGCAGTTATAGCGACACCCTCCAGAGCCTGGCCTGCTGAAAAGGCGAGATAGCCGTAGAGCCCGATATTCACGAAGATCAGGAGAGTCCAGAGACCGATAGGGATCCACCCGAGATAAACAGGAGAGTCAGGGTGCCTACCATGCCGCCATGCAAGATGAAAAGCGAGAGGTTGGAACAGCACGGGAAACAGGAAGGCCAGCAGCGTCCCGACTCCAGCGCCAGCACCGACACTCGCTTGGCGGAAGACCTGGGCATTCGCTAGAGTTCGATAGGTCCAGACGTAAAAGAGCACGCCCGAGACAATGTAAAGAACGAGGCCACACATGGCGACAATCCCGAATAGCAAGCTGACTCCGGATGCGGAATTGATCACGGCATCTGGCAGGCCAAGAAAGACACGCGTCTGGATCGGGAAAAAACCTAGAAAATAGCAGAATATGCCGATCCAGAAATGGGCTAGGTGGCTGGCGAAAACGCCGGTGACTTTGCGAAAATGATGTTTTTTCCAGCTGAGCGCACTTTGCGAAGGCGGGTTCACAGTGACTTGAGTGATGTGCTGGGCTGGAGCGGACACTGCTGTTGCCGGTGCCGTGGCGGCCGCGTAGGGTGGTGCTGTCGGGATCGCAACCGCGCTCGGCGCTGGGTGAGACGCCACAGCGGCGAGGGAGGGGCTGACAGGCGGCGGCGCGGCCGCTGCGGCGGAGGAACCCATTTGCGTTTGACCTGTGCCGGGAAACAGCGCTTGCTGGTAGCTCATCCAGTCAGCCATGCCTTTTTTCCAGACCGGATCTGATGAGTTTAATTGGCCAGTCGAAACCAGATAATGCAGATCATTCTCAGAGATCGGCCCCTTTCTTTCGTTATTCTGTGCGTAGAACCACTGCGACATATTCTTTAATGAAGAATAGGTGGCGCGCCTGTCGCTGCAAGCATTTTCTGAGACGAAAATGCTTGGAAAGTGCGATGGAGCGATTTTAGTGTTTACGGGAGATGCGGAGATTTATTGCCTCTGGCAGAAGTCCTGTGCTTGACTTTGAAGAAGGCTATCCGTAGGCAGCAGTCTTACCCAAGACTAAGGGTGAGGTCGCCATCTCGTCAATGCGGACGCAGGGGCTCTGTCCCTGCATGATCTGGCTTAGCCGCAAGCCAAGCCGAGGGGGGGAGAAGCTAGCTTCAGGTGTCGGAGCTGAGCTTTTGGACTATGTAAAACGCTACACGTTTACTTCAGCTTTGCTCAGGCTCAGAGAGAAAGAAGCCTCGTGCAACGACCTTTGGCCCTTCGATCAATTCAAATGGCGTCCCCCTTGAGAGTGGGCCATAATCTCTGTCTCCCCAATAGGTGAGGACTAGTTCTGCAGAGAACTCCTGACCGAATTCAGCCGATACGGGCACATCATTGAGACGGACAGCAAGATCGTGATCGGCAAGGTCAGTCCTCAGGAAAGGAGCGTAGCCGCTTCCAAATGGTAGGCAGACTCGACCACCTTCGGCATACGGAAGAAACGAAAGCTTCACGGGGACTGTCACCATGTTTTCACCCACCCCGTTTCTGCACCCAGCGGTAGCTGTCGCCTCTCCGGACTTCGATCCATTCACCGCCGAAGGACTTGCGCTGCCAGTGCTCCCACTGAGCTTCTTGGATCTCCTCTAAGGATTTCTGCTTTTCATCGGCCTCCTTCTGCATGAGCAGGAGCCGATCCTTGTTTTCAGCGGCGACGGTTTTGGAGACATGATCGCCCCAATCGCCAGCCGGCATGTTGCGGATCGATAAGAGTGCCTCGTGGCTCTCGCCGACGATGCGGTTGTCTTTCAGCGATTGGATTTCAGACATGCGGTTGCGCCGACGAAGCATGGCATCACGGAAGTCCTGCTGCTTTTCTTCTTCTTTCTCAGCAGCTGCTCCCGCGCCATGCTGGTAGACGTGGACGTCCATCGTCAGATCGACCTTGATCGGCTCCGGGGTGGAGACGTTCACATCAAAGGGCTTCTGGCACTGCTGCAGGCTGAGCGGTGCTGAAGCGAGGAAAAGCAGTTTTCCCCACAGTCCAAGAACTACCGGAAATCTTTTGCTGCTGGAAGGAGAGCCTGTCGCGACGTCCGACATGATGGCTACAATTCGATGCTGTGGAGAGACGAAGCAAGCGAGAATGCGGGAAAGAATGGATGACGGTTTCAGGCTCCTCACGATCTGAACAGCTCTAGATGACCACCTGCTTCTTACAGTCAGTTCACTCATCCAGAGCTGTCAGATCTTTTAAGAGGGTGTGGCTGTTAAACGGTCACCCTGAAGGGAGTTTACCAAAAACAGAATTTCCGGACAACGTTTTCCTTCGATTGGTAATACTAAGTGGGACTCCGTGATGTCTCAAATCCCGGTCTGTCACGGTTTTGTGACGAAATAAGGTGAGTCAAAAAAATCACGAGAGAGTCGAGATTGCCTCGTCGATTTCCGGCCAGGGGTTGGAGCGCTGCAGCTGGAAAACCTGTAGGTAAACTCGGGTCAACTCGGCACCATATTTTTCTTTCAGCGTAGCGACTGTTTCCTTCAGTTTGTCAGCGTCGAACTCGTCCGGGATGTCATCAGCCGCTCCTTCTCCGTCGTGCTCGATGCCGAGTGAATCAAGAAAGTCGATGAGCATCTCTGAGTGGCCTTTCATCAACCAGAGCTGCAGAACGTGCTCACCGATTTCCTCGGATCCGCGCATTTTCGCCTGCTTGACCATCCAGGTTACCTGCTGATCTCCCGATTTTTTCTGGATGAAGACGGGGCGCAGATTGCGACGTGCCGTCATGGAGACGAGAGCGGCGGTATAGACTTCTCGCTGCTCCTGGCGCAGGTATGAGAATACGGATGAAGCGAGCTCATCGCTCATAGCTGAAAAGATTTCGTTGGCTTTCATATGGTAGGGATTGTCGTTAGCGGATAGGGAAGATGGTAATCGACGAGCGTTGCTTATTCTGCTGCTTGTTGGGCTTCTGTCTCTCCGATCGGGATTTCACCGTTTTCCTTAGCGGCTGCAGACACAGCTTGCTCTTCCAGAGTATCGCGCTCCTCAATCGTAAGCCAATCGCTTGCCGCGATCCAAGCATCTGCGGCCGCCGGTTCAGTGGATCGCCAGTCCTGGATGATCCGGGTAACCTGAGCAAGACGAAATTCAGATTCCCCATCCACTGCTGAGGCCCACTGCAGTGCTGCTGCGGGATCAACGTCCTGAATGGCGTAAGAGATACCGATCATTCCCCTGTTGCGATACACGGAACCGGGTAGCGTATTGATCCATTCAGCAGCCTGGCTGGGCGCTGTGCGGGACCATTGAAGGGCGACTTCATAGTGCGCCCGGCGTTTGCCGAGCTCGTCCGGTATGGTTTCGACCCAGGTCGCTGCTCCAGTAGGATCCTGAAGAGCCCACCTGCGAGCGATTGTGCCGTAAACCATCTGCGAGTCAAAAGAGGGAGGAATACGCTTAGCAGTGGCTGCAGCTTTGCCTGGGTCATTTAGAGCGATCCTATCGTAAAGCTGCTGCACGAAAAGGCGTGAAGCCTGGTTTTCGTTCAGGTTGTTGGCCCAGGCCAGTGTGGACTCGAGATCGTCGTCGGTAAGCCGCTCCGCGATCTTGAGAATTCCGCCGGTGATGGCCGAGGTTACAGTCTGACTGAACGCATAGCGGGCTGCACCCATCGGGTCGCGATTCGACCAGAGATCGAGAAGTGTCGGCATGACGGATTCTTTAGCGATTGGATCATCAAGCCGATCGATAAAGCTTGCTGCCGCTGCCGGTTCCTCCATTGCCCAATGTTCCGTAAGGCTCCTGAGACCGATCGTTCGAGGGGTGCCATTTTCTAATCGTAAGAAAAGGTCTTTCGCATCCTCCAGGCTGAATTCCGCAATGATGCCAATGACGCTTGCCAGAGCCTTCTGTTCCAGGTCCTGAGGGAGGTTTTGGATCTGTGCCAGCGCTTCCTCGGGATCCGTCATAGCGATGGAGTTAATCACCGAGATCGTGGTGGGATCACGGCGTGACTCGTTGACTAGAGAAGCGCCTTCGACGGCATCCAGAGGAGATGATTTCGCCCAGGACGAAAAGAAGACGTCTACTGCCTCCTGAGAGAGTTGCTCATCGTTAGCTACGACGTTCTGACCGAAGCTCGGGTCACTGGCACCCAGTTGCACCAGAAGCTGTTTCTGCACGAGGTTACGATGGTCGATTTCTTCGATTTCTTTCGATAGCGACCAGGCTTGATCCGGGCTGGATGCCGACAGGAGACGCAGAACGGTTCCAGAAGCCATGGCAGAAATTTCAGCCGGGACATCCGGTTGGGTCGTGCGCCGGAATGCAGCTACCGCATCGACCTCGGCCCAGCGAATGAGAGCTGTTCTTAGCAGGGGATGTATTCCTTGCTCTCCAGTCAGGCCGGGGCCGCGATAGAGAAGCATTTCGTTTGTCAGTTCGGCGATTTCATCTCCAGGAGTGTCCATCATCCGTCTACCCAGTTCGTGATGTGCCCGAGCATCGCTTGTTCCGAGATTATTGATCCGAATCATCAGCTCTGGACGGGAGATGTTAGCCAGCAGGGTGGATTCGCTTACTCCGGCAGGGGTCTCTCCAGATTGTGGAGGGGAGGTCTCTTCGTTCGCATCAGCGGTAGCGGCTTCCGGTTGAACAGGTTCAGAGGGCGCAGCAGAGGCCTGCTGCTCAGAGGGTTGCCCGCCGCTAAAAGTCATCGGCAAATTCAAGCGTGTCCCTACGAAGAAAGCTCCACCAGCGAGGAGAACGGCAAAGATCAGAATGACAACAAACCACTTCATGTTGAGTTCAGAGAAAATATTCAGGCGGCGTGTAGCAATGGTTCCCACGCAATTGATAGGCGATCATGTGAGTAAAAAGCAGAAGGGTCAACGCATTTATCATTGCTCGGACGCTCGGATACCGTTGCGCAAGACCATCGGATACCGCTGAGCAACCATGAAAACGATGATGAGAGACGATAGGGGCTGAGATTTCGACAGGGCTGAAGGCGTATCGGCTGCTCTCACCCTTCAGGCCGCAGCTCTGATTCCGTATGGCTGCATTCCTCATTGTTCAGATGGCTATGGCTACTATCGCTGCTTGGCAGCCGGAAACAGGGTTGTGTGCTCCGGTCATCGTTCGCCTGATTTTTCAACGGTCTCCTCGTCAGGCATTGTCCAGGCTTGCCGAAAGGGGAAAGCTTTGAAAAATCGAAAAAAAGACGTTGAAACGTATACAGTTCCCGTGCATGGTCGCGGCCCGCAGGTGTCAGCATCGACTCTGTCATGTGCGCGAGTAGCTCAGCGGTAGAGCAACTGGTTTACACCCAGTCGGTCGGCGGTTCAATCCCGTCCTCGCGCATTTTTTCTCTCAGTCAGCAGTGGCCGATTCTCAGCTTTCGGGTGCCCGCATTTTTTCAGGCGTCGCGGTCCGGTCTTTTCGGAAAACTTCTGCGAATGACGTATTTGCGCTCAAGGGCGGGGGTGATTTTTTCATGCTTGCCCGATATATAGAGTTGTATGCAATACCTTCTTTTTCTTGCCGCCTGTTTATTATTCCCGCTTAGCAGCCTGCTGGCAGAGGAGCGCTCGCCGAACGTGGTCATCATCTTTACGGACGATCAGGGATATGGAGATATCGGGATCAATGGCGCTGAGGGGTATGAAACGCCTCACATCGATCAATTGGCAGCCGACGGACGCAATTTCACGCAGTGGTATGCGGCACAGGCCGTCTGCACTGCAAGCCGGGTGGGGCTGTTGACCGGCTGTTATCCGAATCGGCTGAGCATCACCGGAGCGCTGCCACCAGCCGCACCCGTGGGGATTCATCCCGAGGAAACGACCTTGGCAGAGCTGTGCAGAGAGCAGGGCTACGCAACCGCCATGTTCGGCAAATGGCACCTTGGGGACCATCCAAGGTTTCTACCGACAAATCACGGTTTCGACGAATTCGCCGGGATTCCTTATTCCAACGACATGTGGCCTTACCACCCTGAAATGATTTTCCCGGAACTACCCCTGCTCGAGGGCACAGAGAAAGTTCGCGGAGTCACTCCCGAAGATCAGAAAATGATGACTCGCTGGCTCACCAGTCGGGCGGTTGGCTTCATTTATCGCCAGCGGGAGTCGCCCTTCTTTCTTTACGTGGCGCACCCTCAGCCCCATGTGCCTCTCTACGCGAGTCAACAGGCGGAGGGGCTGACGGAGAATGGCCTTTATGGGGATGTCATCGCGGAGATCGACTGGTCGGTTGGTGAGATTGTGAATGCCATCGATACTCTCGGCTTAGGAGAGGATACATTGATCATGTTCACCAGTGACAATGGCCCCTGGCTTTCCTACGGAGATCATGCCGGATCCACCGCTGGACTGCGCGAGGGGAAAGGCACTTCCTGGGAGGGCGGTGTGCGCGAACCCTGTGTCATGCGCTGGACAGGGAAAATTCCAGCTGGGACGACTTCTGATGTGGCTGCTATGAATATTGATATTCTTCCCACCATTGCGGGGCTCATCGGTGCTGAACTCCCGGAGCGTAAGATTGATGGATTGGATATCTGGCCCATTCTCTCTGGCGATGACTCGGCCACGAATCCCCACGACTACTACTGGATCTACTATGGCAGTCAGCTGCAGGCCATCACAGATGGGGAATACAAGCTCATCCTCCCTCATCGGTTTCGCACGCTTCCTGAGAGGCCAGGGGCAAAGGGCGGGGTCCCTGTCGTTTACACCCACGCAATCCTCAAGGAGCCTGAGCTGTATCATCTGGAAACGGACCGGGAAGAAACCAAAAATCTCGCTCAAGCTCAGCCGGAGATCCTGCAGCGGTTCCTGAAAGAAGCCGACAAGGCGATTGCCGCGCTCGGTCGCGATGCGAAAAACAAGGGGGCTGAGCACCGTGAATCCGGAAGTCTCACTGATGCTGAGCTGGCAGAATGGCGAACCAAGGTCTGGCCGGATGGTTTCCCAACAACGCGTGAAGAGCGCTGGAAGAAGCCGCGCAATTAGTCCGCGTCCGTCTTAGCCAGAGAGACGTCCACATTCATCCGTGCGAGAGACCCCATCGTCTCGCATGAGGTGAAGGCGGTCGTTTCGTGGTATTGATTGAGACCCTCTCGTAGGCGCAGAACGTGCTCTTCCGGAGCGATCTCAGCCGCTGTGAAAACGGTCCAGAAGTCACTGAGTCTGCGCGATGCGATGCGGATGCGCCTCTCGATCAGGGTTCGCTCTTCATCCTGATACTGCTTCATCGTCTCGTAGTTCAGCTTTTCTGTGCAGAGATCGACGACAGGGCGGTTTTCCGGGAAAAACTGCGGCAGATACATCTCCCGATTCCCTTCATAGCACTGCTGGTCAAAGTCGATGGCGCGGACTCGATACTGCGCATCCTCGAAATCCGGCGTGATATCGACGACGTAGTTGTAGCTGCGCATATCACCGAGGAGGCGGATGAAACAGCGCTCGTTAAATTTTACGAACTCCTTGGCGATCCGCACGGGGTTCGTCTCCGGCCTGCTGAAGTGGTCCGAGATGTAGGTGTCTCCGGGGACTCCTGCGATGTGCTCCTCGATCAGGGTGTCGCTGTTCACAAGGTAGTTGATGCGGTTCGGTGAGAGCAGATGCTCCAGCTCCAGGCCGTAGATGCGGGAGGCGTCAGCGATTTTTACGTAAAAGTGGTCGTAGTTGTCGTTATATTGATTGACGATCCGCACGCGGAAAGGGCGGGAGTTGCCGAACTCGCAGAAGTCGACCCGCTCCATCTTCAGGTGGTCACCCACCCGGATATCACCCGTTTTGAGCAGCGCGTAAATTTCGATCAAACGGCGGCTCAGTTGATCGCGAGTGATCGGATCGTAGAAGGCGGTCTTCCACAGCGTGTCATTCCCATCTCGATCGAGCAGGGGGTAGAGATCCGAGAAACGGTGCAGCTCCTCGTAGACGACAGGGATCTCATAGTTCCGCCCATAATGGCCAAGGTATTCGCTCAGGTCGGCAGTGACCGGATAGTATTTCTTTTTCTTGAGGTCGAAGTCCATCAGATCGAGGTGGAGGAGATTGGCGGTCGGGGGGGAGATAATGCTTACCAGATGCCCGGCAGGAAGCAAGGATTCCCGAAACACTACCGCTTCACGTTGAAATTCCCGACATGGTTTTTGCAGGATTTTTTTCCGGTCACCGCGTAACATGAAAACATGAGCAAATCCCCAGGAGAGGCCGTCGCAGCCTCAAGCAAACAAGATACAGACTCGGGCGTGGCTGTCGAGCCGCCTGAAGACTTCACTGGGATCGAGGTCGGCAAGGCGAAGGACTATGCTGCCGGGGTGCATGCCGTGACTTCGTCCTTTAAACACGTATTCGGGCAGGCAGGGGTCGTGCGCGGCGTCGAGGGTATGCTCAAGCTCAACCAGAAGAACGGCTTCGACTGTCCTTCGTGCGCGTGGCCCGATCCGGATGATCACCGCGCTCCTACTGAGTTTTGCGAGAATGGAGCGAAGGCGCTCGCCTCAGAGACGTCAAAGAGGAAGGTAGATTCTGAGTTCTTCCGCAAGCATTCCGTCGTCGAAATTTCGAAGGAATCAGACTACTGGATGGAGCAGCAGGGACGCATCACGGATCCGGTTGTGCTGCGGGAGGGGGCAACCCATTATGAGCCGATCACCTGGGATGATGCCTTCGACATGATCGCTGAAGAGCTCAAGGCTCTAGACGATCCGAATGAAGCTATTTTCTACACATCCGGTCGCACCGTTAACGAGTGCGCATTCCTCTACGGCGTCTTCGCCCGCATGTATGGCACGAACAACCTGCCCGATTGCTCTAACATGTGCCACGAGTCGAGTGGTGCTGCGCTCGGGGCATCCATCGGCGTCGGCAAGGGGACTGTCACCCTGGAGGATCTCGAAAATGCCGATACCATCCTCGTGGTGGGGCAGAACCCCGGCACCAATCACCCTCGCATGCTGGCTACTCTGCAGACAGCCGTGCGGAAAGGGGCGGAGGTCATCGCTGTCAATCCGATGAAAGAAGCCGGCCTCGTCGGGTTTGCTCATCCGCAGGAAGTCGTCGGCATGCTCGGTGCATCCACTCCGCTCACAAGTCACTTTCATCGAGTGAAGCCGAACGGCGACATGGCGCTGTTCGCCGGGTGGTGTAAAGTGATCTTCGACCTGGATGCAGCAGCTGAGGAGGGCGCGATCATTGATCGCGAGTTCATCGCTGAACATTCTGTCGGCTTCGATGCGTTTGAGGAAAAGACGAAAGCCACCTCATGGGAGGAAATCGAGACACGATCCGGCTTGAGTGAGTCGGAGATCCGTGAAACAGCGGCGATTATTGCCAGCCGCGAAAAGAAGGTAATCACGTGCTGGGCGATGGGACTGACGCAGCAGGTGAATGCCGTGGATACCATCCGCGAGGTGGTGAATCTGCACCTGATGCTGGGAGCTGTCGGACGACCCGGAGCCGGGCTGTGCCCAGTGCGCGGACACAGCAATGTGCAGGGTGATCGAACCATGGGCATTTTTGAAAAGATGCCAGCGGCCTATCACGATGCCATTGATCGGGTGTTCGAATTCACGTCGCCGCGCGAAGTCGGCTATGACGTGGTTAATTCTATCCTCGCCATGCACGAGGAGCGCGCTTCCGTCTTTTTTGCAATGGGAGGGAATTTCCTCCAGGCGACGCCTGATACCCAGTTCACAGCAGAAGCTCTGCAGAATTGTTCGCTGACCGTTCAGGTCTCTACCAAACTCAATCGCAGCCACGTGGTAACCGGTAAGCAGGCGCTCATCCTACCGTGCTTCGGGCGCAGTGAGGAGGCACTGAATGAAGCCGGGAAACCACAGATCCCGACGGTGGAGAATTCTATGGGCATCGTTCACCAGAGCCGCGGGACGCTGAAACCAATTTCAGACCATCTTCTCTCCGAAACACAGATCATCGGACGCCTGGCCCATGCGGTGCTCGGTGAGCAGAAAGCGATCAACTATCGCAGCGTCAGTGAGGATCTCGATGAAGTGCGGAAGCTCATTGAGCAGACCCTCGATGGCTTTGACGACTTCAACGAGCGGGTGGTGAAACCCGGTGGATTTTATCTGCCGAATGCCGCAAAAGAGCGGGACTTTCATACCGCTTCCGGAAAGGCAGAATTTTCCGCGGTGCCTATCAGCTCTGCAGAGTTTGCAGGCGATGATTTCGTGCTGATGACGGTGCGCAGTCATGATCAGTTCAACACCACTGTCTACGGCCTGCATGATCGGTATCGTGGGATCAGTAACGAGCGCCGCCTCGTTTTTATGAACCCCGACGACATGAAGGAAGCGGGTATCAAGCCGATGGCGCTCGTTGACCTTACCAACGAGACCGACGGCCGCCGTCGTCATGTGAGTAAGTTTCTCGCCGTTCCCTATGAGATCCCCAGTCGGTGTGTAGCGGGGTATTACCCCGAGCTGAACCCTCTGGTGCCGATTTCTCTAACGGCCATCCAATCGAACACCCCGGTGTCAAAAGCGATCCCCGTGAAGATTCAGCTTAGTGAGTAAAAGCGGGGAAGGGGTTCAGCTACCGTCCCTTCCGCAATCTGTGAACTCAACCACGTAGCCGCAGCCGTAAGGCTGTGGATCTGTCCGCAGGCAGCCTGTGCCTCCGTTGTCCGTCGACCTGTATTTTTCAGCGCTATCACACAACGCAGCGACGTCAGTGGTTGCCACGAAACATCCTACCGCAGCGCCCCACCCATCTGCCCACAAAAAAGCAGCGCCCACTGACCGTCCAGTGAGCGCTGCTTGCTAAATTCAGATTCTGTTAGCTAGGGGCTACCCCATCAGCGCAGACTTCTTCTTGAAGTGCTTCGCCAGCAGGTAATAAACAACGGCGCGCTGCTTCTGGCGCTTCGTATATTTTTCCTTCACCGCTGCCAGTCCTTCATCAAGCTTAGGCGTGTCAGCCAGGCCGAGCTTCTTGATGAGAAAGTTCTTCTTCACTGTTTCGACCTCTTTCTTGTCAGACATCGCTACGAGAGCGGAGTCTGCGCGATAAATTGAGGGGCCGCAGGCCTTAGCGACAACGCGCAGAAAGTCGTCGTCTACTTTTTCTCCGACACCTTCCAGGTCGGCTTTGTATTTCACGAGGAGATCATCAAGTTTGCTCATAGTATGTAGTGGTGTGTGTTGTTCGCAGCGTGGTCCGCCACTCCGCTTAAGCTACCATGCTCGGAAAAATTTAGGCAAGGTGAAACTTCACAACATTTTGCCTGACGGATAGGACCACGCCTTAGTCACAAAAAGTTCAGTTTCTTTTCGTTTTCACCTTTTCAGGCGACCCTACCAGCTGTAGCCGCCAGCACTACCGCCCACGTTCCACGACTCCATCATGTCGATGGGGATGTCTTCGAGAAAGCGGGACGGGTGCTGCAGCGTCTCCCCATTGAACGAACCGGGCCAGAGCCGAGGGTAGGACAGATAGAGTTCATCCTCTGCGCGCGTGACCGCTACGTAAAACAGACGGCGCTCCTCCTCGAGAGCGCCATTCTCTGCGTCGTCCTCCTGTGCTTCGATGGCCCGTTTGTTCGGGAACATGCCATCTGCCAGCCAGACGACAAAGACCGCCTTCCACTCCAGCCCCTTCGCCTGGTGCACAGAGCTGAGGCATACGCAGTCGTCGTCCGGCTTCGGCTGCGCCTGATCGATGGCATCCTGACCGGCGATCAGGCTGAGCTGCGTCAGGAAGTCATCCAGAGTGGTGAAGCCCTCCGAATATTTGGCGAGCTGCTGCAGGTCCTGCTGTCTCGTCTCGTAGTTCGGGAACTTCATCTGCATGACATCGTCATAGACGCCCTGCAGGATGGACGGCATCATCGCCGCCGGCGTTTTCGCTTTCCCCTCTGAGGTGATCAGTTCATCAAGCGTGTAAGCCAGCTGATCCCATGATTCCTTGGCCTTCGGCGGGACTTTCTGCTTCAGGAGGGTTTCGGAGAAACTCGTCACCTTTTCGCCGGCCTCGCGGTAGGCGGCCTGCCATTCGAACCACAGTCGATCAGCTGTCTTCGCTCCGATCCCCGGGACCATGAGGATCATCCGTCGGAAGGCGACCTCGTCATAGGGATTGTTCACAAACTTCATGAAGGCCGCCACGTCCTTGATATGGGCCTGCTCGAAGAAGCGCAGCCCGCTTGTGATGACAAAAGGAATCCCGCGCTTCGTCAGCTCCAGCTGGATCTCCATGGCATGGAAATGAGCTCGATAAAGAATGGCCATATCATTGAGAGCCATGCCTTCCTCCTCGAGCTCCTGGATGCGCTGCGCTACGAAAACAGCCTGACTGGCCGGGTTATCCAGCGGAATGATGCCCGGCAGGAGATTCTTCTCCGACCGCGCCGGGGCGAGGTTTTTGGCGAACTGCGCTTTGTTCGGCCGGATGGCGGCGTTCGCTAGCGTTAGGATCTCCGGGACAGAGCGATAGTTGGTCTCGATGACAAACTGGCTGGCCCCGGGATAGTCCTTCTCGAACTCGAGGATGTTCTCCACATCGGCCCCGCGCCAGGAGTAGATGGACTGGGCGTCGTCACCCACGGCCATCAGGTTATTCTGCGGCTCGGCCAGCAGACGGATCAGCTCTGCCTGCAGCTGGTTGGTATCCTGATACTCGTCGACGAGGATCCACTCGAACTTTTTCTGCATGGCCTCGCGGGCATTGCTGTCCTCGCGCAGGAGCTTGAGTGTTTTCTCCAACAGATCATCGAAGTCCATGGCGTTGCTGGACTGCTTGCGCTCCTCATACTGCTCGTGGATCTCGATGATATCCTCCGCCAGGTGGGTGAGGTAGCTGTAGCGGGAGTGCAGGAGGTCATCCACCTCCTCGCCGGTATTTTTCGACAGGCTGTAGATATTGAGCAGCAGATCGGGCTTGGGGAAACGCAGCGTCTTCGTGTCGATCTTGCTATCGACGATGATCGATTTCAGCAGATCCTTCTGGTCCTCGCTGTCGAGGATCGAGAAATTTGGCTGAAAATCGATGCGGTCAGCGTAGCGGCGGAGGATGCGACTGCCGATGGAGTGGAAGGTGCCGCCCCAGAGCTCGCGCGTCTCCACTGGGACGAGGCCCTCCACGCGCTGCAGCATCTCTTTCGCCGCTTTATTGGTGAAAGTCAGCAGCAGGATGTTCCCGGCCGGGACACCACGTTCTAGGAGGAAGGCTACCCGGTAGGTCAATGTGCGAGTCTTCCCGCTCCCGGCACCCGCGATGACGAGGGAAGGGCCCGGGGGAGAGGTGACGGCCGCCAGCTGTTCCTCGTTCAGCTCTTTTTCGAAATCGATACCATTCGTAGGAGCCGTGAGGCTGGAGGATTGCAGCTGATAATCGCGAGCCATGGAAAAGAAGAGGGAGCAAGGGGGAAAGCCGGGGTGGGATTAGGAGACTGTTGAAAAACTAGGTGAGCGATGACCGCAATCCTGTTTTCGGCTGGCAAGGCGCGAGGAGCGATGGTAGCCATAGCTACCAGAGCAACGAGGAACGCGGCCAGACGGAATCAGGTTTGTGGCCCGAAGGGTGAGAGCTGCCACGGCACCTTCAGGTATGTCGGAATCAGAACCGCCATTGTCTCTCATCATCGTTTGCATAGTTTCTCAACGGTCTCTTATACGTGCCCCAGTGCATCGACAATCGGTTTACGCGCGGCTTTGCGAGAGGGGAACCAGGCCGAGACGGTTGTGAAAAGCACAAACAGGAGAAAGCTCCCGATGAGAATGTCCGGGACGCGGCGGATCTCCAGCACCACCTCCCGTGCAGATACCGGTGGCCGCCAGGTAGGAGCGGCGACATCCACCGCGTAGCTCAACGACAGAGTCAGGAGCAGTCCGAGCAGAGACCCAGCGATGCCCAACAGGGCGCTCTCCGTGCAGAAGAGACGGACGATCCCCGGTGGCT